>NZ_JAVDVV010000078.1:0-1006 GCF_031457035.1 Methylobacterium sp. BE186 | reverse complement strand
GGCATGCCCGGCACCAGCTTGGCCCCGTTCAGCCGCGCCGTCTGCTCCTCGGGCACCTGGATGCGCGCCACGTAGTAGCTCATCCCCGTCTTCGGGTCGCTCGTCACGTCCGCCGAGACCCGGCTGACCACCCCGTCGATCTCCGGCGTCACCCGCTGGTTGAAGGCCGGGAACCGCAGGACCGCCGCCTGCCCCACCCGCACGTTGTCGATGTCCTGCGGCTGGATCTTCACCTCCACCGCCAGCTGGTCCGCCGACGGCACGATCAGCATCGCCGGCTCGCTCGGCACCACCAGCCCGCCGATCGTGTGCACGGCCAGCTGGTGCACCGTCCCGTCCTGCGGCGCGCGCAGGTCGATCCGCTTGAGCTGGTCCTCGGCCGCCACCCGCTTCTCGACCAGTTCCGACCAGCGCCCCCGGATCTCGGCCAGCTCCTTGCCCACCTCCGTGCGCATGTCCCCGTCCACCTGCAGGATCTGCAGCTCCGTCTCCGTGATCTTGCCCCGCGCCGAGGCGGTCGAGGCGATCAGCTGGCCCCGCTCCCCCTCCAGCCGCGCCGCGTCCCGCTCCAGCGCGGTCACCCGCGAGAACGGCACCAGGTTCTTGGCAAACAGCTCGCGCACCCCCTTGAGCTCCGAGCCGATCAGCCGGATCTCCCGGTCCTTGGCCGAGGCCTGCTCGGTCAGGCCCGAGATCTCCTGGCGCAATTGCGCCACCCGCTCGCGCAGCTGCGCCTTCTGGCCCTCGCGCGCGGCCACGCGGGCCGCAAACAGCCGCGTCTCGCCCTCGACCAGATGCGCCACCGCCGGGTCGGCGACGCGCGCCAGCAGCTCGGCCGGGAAGCTGACCCGTCCCGCCCCGTCCCGCTCCGCCTCGTCGCGGGCGCGCCGCGCCGCGAGCTCGTCGAGCGCCTTGAGCACGATGTCGAGGTTGGCCCGGGTCTGGGTCTCGTCGAGGCGGATCAGCACGTCGCCGGCCTTGACGCGCGCGCCCTCCCGCACCCGCA
>NZ_JAVDVV010000077.1:0-1022 GCF_031457035.1 Methylobacterium sp. BE186 | reverse complement strand
CTGGCCGAGCGGGCGCTCAACGCCGAGATGGACCACCATCTGGCGGGCGAGGACGCCGGCAACAGCCGCAACGGCTATGGCCGCAAGACCGTGACTACTGAGACCGGCCGGATCGAGCTGGCGATCCCGCGTGATCGGCAGGCGACGTTCGACCCGCAGTTGATCGCCCGCTATCAGCGCCGCTTTCCGGGCTTCGACGACAAGATCGTGTCGCTGTATGCCCGCGGCATGAGTACCCGGGAGATCGTCGGGCACCTGCGCGAGCTGTACGGGATCGAGGTCTCGCCCGACCTGATCAGCGCGGTGACCGACGCGGTGCTGGAGGAGGTCGCCGCCTGGCAGGCCCGGCCGCTGGAGCCGGCCTACCCGATCGTGTTCTTCGACGCCCTGCGGATCAAGGTGCGCGACGAGGGCCTGGTGCGCAACAAGGCCGTCCACATCGCGCTGGGCGTGCGCGCCGACGGCTCCAAGGAGATCCTCGGCCTGTGGCTGGAGCAGAGCGAGGGCGCCAAGTTCTGGCTGCGGGTCATGAACGAGCTCAGGAACCGCGGTGTCGAGGACGTGCTCGTGGCCGTGGTCGACGGGCTGAAGGGCTTCCCCGACGCGATCCGGTCGGTGTTTCCGGAGGCGACGGTCCAGACCTGCATCGTCCACCTCCTGCGCCACAGCCTCGACTTCGTCTCCTACAAGGACCGTAAGCTCGTGGCGGCCGCGCTGAAGGACATCTACCGCGCACTCGACGCCACGGCCGGCGAGGCGGCGCTGTCCGCCTTCGAGGCGGGCGAGTGGGGCCGGCGCTATCCGGCCATCGCCCAGAGCTGGCGCCGGGCCTGGAGCGAGGTGGTGCCGTTCTACGCGTTCCCCGGCGAGGTGCGCCGGATCCTCTACACCACAAATGCCATCGAGGCTCTGAACGCCACGCTGCGCCGGGCTGTGCGCGCCCGGGGGCACTTCCCGACCGACGAGGCTGCGCTGAAGCTGCTCTACCTCGTCTTGAACCGCTCCGAGAAGGCGTGGAAGAT
>NZ_JAVDVV010000076.1:0-1047 GCF_031457035.1 Methylobacterium sp. BE186 | reverse complement strand
CGCGCCTCGTCCACCAGGAACTGCGCCGCCTCCTCCTCCGCCGAGCCCCCGATCTCGCCGATCATCACGATCGACTCCGTCTTCGGATCCGCCAGAAACAGCTCCAGAACGTCGATGAACTCCGTCCCCTTGACCGGATCCCCCCCGATCCCGACCGCCGTCGTCTGACCCAGACCCGCCGTCGTCGTCTGGAACACCGCCTCGTAGGTCAGCGTGCCCGACCGCGACACGATCCCCACGCTGCCCGGCCGGAAGATGTTGGCCGGCATGATCCCGATCTTGCTCTCCCCCGCCGTCACGATCCCGGGGCAGTTCGGACCCACAAGCCGCGACTTCGAGCCGAGAAGCGCCCGCTTCACCCGCACCATGTCGAGCACCGGGATCCCCTCCGTGATGCACACGATCAGGGGGACCTCCGCCGCCACAGCCTCCAGGATCGCGTCCGCCGCCCCCGGCGGCGGCACGTAGACCACGCTCGCCTGCGCCCCCGTCGCCTCCCGCGCCTCCGCCACCGTGTCGAACACCGGCAGGCCGAGATGCGTCGAGCCGCCCTTGCCCGGGCTCGTGCCCCCCACCATCCGCGTGCCGTAGGCGATCGCCTGCTCCGAGTGGAACGTGCCGTTCTTGCCCGTGAAGCCCTGGCAGATGACCTTGGTGGTCGCGTCAATCAGCACCGACATCTCAGGCTCCCTTCACCGCGGCCACGATCTTCTGCGCGGCGTCGTCCAGATCGTCGGCCGGGATCACGTTCAGCCCCGAGCCCCGGATGATCGCCTTGCCCTCCTCCACGTTCGTCCCCTCCAGCCGCACCACCAGCGGCACCGACAGGCCCACCGTCCGCACCGCCGCGATCACCCCGCGCGCGATCACGTCGCACTTCATGATCCCGCCGAAGATGTTGACCAGGATCCCCTTCACGTTCGGATCGGCCGTGATGATCTGGAAGGCCGCCGTCACCTTCTCCTCGCTGGCGCCCCCGCCGACATCCAGGAAGTTGGCCGGCGCCTCGCCGTAGAGCTTGATGATGTCGAGCGTGGCCATCGCCAG
>NZ_JAVDVV010000075.1:0-1052 GCF_031457035.1 Methylobacterium sp. BE186 | reverse complement strand
TGGGTCTGCCGTTCCGGCCATGCGCATCGCTCATCGGCGTCGCACCCATAGAAAAGCGCTCGATCGCTTGGGCCAGCATCGATCGCTTCCCAACATTAACGCACAGAAGGCAAATCTGCTTCACAATGCCCAGAGTTCATCACCAAGTCCGTACAGGCGTCGAGGTAAGAAATGCTCTTGGCAGGAACTCTGAGAACCTAACGGAGTGAGGAGAAGCTGCTCAGCGGCTTAGCTGCACCAGGCAACTTCCTCGGCCATCTGCCGCATCACCCTGATCCAGCCGTTCAATTCGCGCCGCCGCTCAATGGCCTCGGCCGTGTAGCGCCCTGCTGGTACATGCCGTTGCGCTCGCACTCTGGCGCACCTGGGGAGGCGCCCCCGTGTAGGCGGCAGCGGCCGTTCGGCATGGCGGGGACCCAGCATGGGCAGCCGCCCCGGGTCCGCGCCTCGCACGAGGCGAGACGAGCACGGCATGCAAAGTTCGTGCGGCAGACCGTCAGCTTACAGGTGCGGCGGAGGTCAGGAGCGTGAGAGGCCAAATGAACGCCTACGACCGCAACGAACCCGTCACACTTCTCTTGCGTGAGGGCTCGCCGAACACAGGCGACAAGCGTGAGTGCAGCCTCTTTGAGGCTGTGCGGGTCGCTGTGGGGGAGTTCGATGGCCTGCCCAAACAGATCTCGTGCATCATCCTCCGCACCGGAGAGCCGATCCGCCAGCACAATGAGATGAAGACGATCTATCGCGCTTTCAGAGAGGACTGAGCCTAAGGAATGGTTGAGGTGCAGAAAGCGGGCGGCCTGAAACCTGCAAGCGATCTGCAGGCAGGACGTTTGGACAAGCGCAGTGAGCCGACGGTGATGCCTGGGTGGCCAATCATCCGCGCGCTCGCAAGGAGTTCTAATCCTTATGGTTGAGCCCGCCCCCGGCACCCCCGCAGCTTTCGTCCGACGGCTTCTAGAGCGTTTTCCACGATCCCTGAGTCGGCGTGGCGGGGTGAGCGTTGATCCCTGAGGGTTTGTCAGGGAGATCGCCATGGCCCGTGCCTACAG
>NZ_JAVDVV010000074.1:0-1099 GCF_031457035.1 Methylobacterium sp. BE186 | reverse complement strand
CTTCAACAACCTGGGGACGGGCCGGATCAGCCTTCAGAACGGGCTGACCACGGACCGGCTGGCGCTGACGGGAAGCTATGCCGGCAGCGCCGGCTCGCGGATCGCCATCGACGTCGACCTGTCGCGCACCGATGCCGGCCAGCGCGGCGACGTGCTGGCGATCGCGGGCGCGAACGGCGGCGCCAGCCTGCTCAGCCTGAACTACGTCAGCCCGCGGCTGGCCTTCTTCACCACGCCGATCCCGGTGGTGCAGGCGGGCGGCGGGGCGGGCCAGCTGCAGGTCGACCCGGCCACGCCGCTGCCGACGAGCGGGTTCATCACCTACGCCCTGCAGGCGAGCCCCGGCTCGGCCGGCTCCTACGAGATCGTCTCGCGGATCAACCCGGGCCAGGCGGCGGCCTCGGTCTCGGGCATCACCGGGATGATCACCTCGCTGAACGTGGGCTTCTTCCAGTCGATCAGCGCCTTCATCAGCGGCCCGGCCGAGCACCGGATCTGCACGGAGGCGTTCCGGGAGGCCAAGCTGTGCGAGCAGCAGGCCACCGGCAGCGTCGGGGTGACGAGCAGCGACAAGAGCTGGGCGCAGCTCAACCGGCAGGCGGCGGCCGCGCCGGTGGCGGCGGAGGCGGAGGTCTCGGGCATCCTGCCCGACACCTACGGGCTCGGCCTGTGGGCGCGCGGCTCGGGCGGCGAGACCACGATCCGCAGCGCCAGCACGGCGGATTTCGGGGGCGGGGCGACGCTGACGGGGCAGAACCGGACCCGGATCGGGTTTGCCGGGTTCCAGCTCGGGGGCGACGTGGCGGTCTTCAACATCGCCAACAGCGGCTACAACCTGCATCTGGGCCTGACGGGCGGCGAAGTCTACGCGGACGGGCGCGAGCTGGTGTCCTCGCAGGCCTCGGGCCAGTTCCGGGTGCCGTTCTTCGGGGCCTACGCGGCGGTGACGAGCGGCCCGTTCACCTCGGACGTGTCGTGGCGGCACGACTTCTACGAGGCGCGGATCAGCGACGTGGCGGTGACGGCGCCGCAGGGGCGCCTGCCGATCGGGTCGGACACGATCGCGGCCTCGGCGGGCTACCGGTTCGACCTGCCGGGC
>NZ_JAVDVV010000073.1:0-1112 GCF_031457035.1 Methylobacterium sp. BE186 | reverse complement strand
CGCTGCCCCTCGTCGGCTCGGGCCTGCCCTCCGCCCGGGCTCAGAGCATGGTCCAGGACGCGCCGGTCATCGGCAACCATGCCGCGGCGGACCCGCTGGAACTGGCGATCGACGCCTACGTCTACGGCTACCCGCTCGTCACCATGGAGATGACCCGCCGCGTCCTCACCAACGTGGCCGCGCCCGAGGGCACGCGGGGCGCCCCGATGGGACAGTTCGCCAATGCGCGCGCCTACCCGGATCCGGCCTTCAGGGCCGTCACCGCCCCCAACGCCGACACGCTCTACTCGAGCGCCTTCGTGGATGTGGGCACGCAGCCCTACCTCTTCAGCCTCCCGGACGAGGAGGAACGCTACTTCCTCATGCCCATGCTCAGCGCCTGGACGAACGTCTTCGCCGTGCCGGGCAAACGCACCACCGGGACGGGGCCGCAGACCTATCTCGTCACCGGCCCCGGCTGGAGCGGCAGCGTGCCGGCCGGCGCCCGGCTCATCCAGGCCCCCACCAGCCTGATCTGGATCCTCGGCCGGACCTACTGCACCGGCACGCCCGAGGATTACAGGGCCGTCCACGCCCTGCAGGACCAGTACCGGCTGATCCCCGCCAGCGCCGCCGGCAAGGCGTACACGCCGCCCGCCGGCCGGGTCGATCCGAGCCTCGACACGAAGACGGCCGTGCGCGAGCAGGTCAACCGCCTGGATGCGGCAGCCTACTTCACCCTTCTCGCCGCGCTGATGAAGGACAACCCGCCCGCGCTCGCGGACGGGGTTCCCGTCGCCAAGATGGCCGCGCTCGGCATCGGGCCGGGCCGGCCCTTCGATCCGGGCAGCCTGCCGCCCGCGACGCGCGAGGCGATCGATCAGGCCCCCCGGCAGGCGCAAGGCCGCATCCTGGAGCACATGAAGGCGACGGGCCGGCACGTGAACGGCTGGACCTTCACGACCGATGGCGGCGACTACGGCAAGGACTACCTGCAGCGCGCCCTCGTCACCGCGGTGGGCCTCGGCTGCAACCTGCCGCAGGATGCGGTCTACCCGCTCACCACGGTCGATGCGGCGGGGCGGCGGCTGACCGGCGCCTCGACCTACGTGATGCGCTTCCCGCCCGGCGAG
>NZ_JAVDVV010000072.1:0-1120 GCF_031457035.1 Methylobacterium sp. BE186 | reverse complement strand
ACCGTGTGTAGGCGTATGTGGCGGCGGCGGCGCTGATGGGGCCGGAGGCGGCGGAGAAGGCGGAGAGGACCTTCTGGACCTCGGTGAAGGGGGCGTTGGAGACGTAGATCAGGTCGCGGTTGCGCATGCGGAAGGCCTGGGTCAGGAACAGGCTCTGGGGATCGCGCATGTCGATGCGGTAGACCACCGGCACCAGCGGCGTGCCGAGCAGCGCCGAGCCCGGCTTGAGCTTGCGCACCACGCTGGCGGGCTCGAAGCGGAAGATGAAGGTGCCGGAGGGGTCGGCCTGGAAGTCGGACAGGCCGCGGGCCTTGGCCAGGCCCTGGGCGAGCGTGATGCCCTCGGCCTGGAACGGGATCTCGGTGGAGTTGCCGAGCGCGCCGACCGCCAGGAAGGTCTGGGGATCGCGCACCAGGGTGAGCACGTCGCCCGGGCGCAGGTAGATGTTCTCGCGCGGGTTGGAGACCACGGTGGTGAGCGGCACGGTGGCGGTGGTGGACCCGCGCGAGAGCCGCACGAAGGTCTCGGCGACGGGGGCGCGCACGCCGCCGGCGGAGGCGACCACGTCGAGCAGGCGGTCGCCCTTGGCCGAGAGCGGCAGGCGGGCGCCGCCGGCGACCTCGCCGGTGACGGTGACGGCCTGGGAGACGGGGCGGGTGACGGAGACGAGCACCTGGGGCTGGATGGCCTTGCCGGCGAGTTCGGTCTCGATCAGGGCCTGGACGTCCTGGGTGCGGCGTCCGGCGACCTGGATGCGGCCGGCATAGGGCACGGAGATGGCGCCGTCGCGGGAGACGACCTGCTCGGGGATGAGGGCGGACTTGGATCCGGCGGAGAAGCGGTCGGCGACGAGGGGTCCGGAGAACAGGCCGCCGGAGCCGGCCTCCCAGATCGAGACGGCGACGAAGTCGCCGACGCCGATGACGGGTTCGAGGGCGGGCCGGTTGTCGCCGAACGAGGCGAGCAGGCTGTCGAGGGGGCGCGAGCGCAGCGACTCGACCACGGCCGGGGTGATGTCGACGATCTCGTAGCGGGCGAACACCCCCTCGCTCGTCACCGTCTCCGCGCCCGACGCGATCGCGCCGGCCGTCGGACCTGCCCCGGGCAGGACGTTACAGCC
>NZ_JAVDVV010000071.1:0-1145 GCF_031457035.1 Methylobacterium sp. BE186 | reverse complement strand
TCCCTTCTCGACGGCATTTTGGATCCCTCGGCGCTTCGGCGCGTGCCGGAGGCTGATCTGCAGGCCGTGGCGGACGCGGTGCGGGCGGAGATGATCGACGCGGTCTCGGTCACCGGGGGCCATCTCGGCTCGGGGCTGGGCGTGGTCGAGCTCACGGTCGCGCTGCACCACGTCTTCGACACGCCCGACGACCGCATCGTCTGGGACGTCGGCCACCAGTGCTACCCCCACAAGATCCTGACCGGACGCCGCGACCGCATCCGCACCCTGCGCCAGGGCGGCGGGCTCTCCGGCTTCACCAAGCGCAGCGAGAGCGTCTACGACCCCTTCGGCGCGGCTCATTCCTCCACCTCGATCTCGGCCGCGCTCGGCATGGCGGTCGGGCGCGACCTCGACGCCGCCGCCGCCAAGGCCGCCCAGACGAGCCTCAAGCGCCGCAACGTGGTCGCGGTGATCGGCGACGGCTCGATGTCGGCCGGCATGGCCTACGAGGCCATGAACAATGCCGGTGCCATGCACTCGCGCCTGATCGTGGTCCTGAACGACAACGACATGTCGATCGCGCCGCCCGTGGGCGCCATGTCGGCCTACCTCGCCCGGCTGGCCTCGGGCGGCACCTACCGCTCCTTGCGCGAGACCGCCAAGCAGCTCGGCAAGCTCCTGCCGAAGGCCCTCTACCAGCGCGCGGCCCGCGCCGAGGAATACGCCCGCAGCCTGCTCGTCGGCTCGGGCACGATGTTCGAGGAGCTCGGCTTCTACTACGTGGGCCCGGTCGACGGGCACAATCTCGACCACCTGCTGCCGGTGCTCAAGAACGTGCGCGACAGCGAGCAGGGCCCGATCCTGCTGCATGTCGTGACCCAGAAGGGCAAGGGCTACGCGCCGGCGGAGGCCTCGGCCGACCGCTACCACGGGGTGGTCAAGTTCGACGTGGTGTCGGGCATCCAGGCCAAGGCCAAGCCGAACGCGCCGGCCTACACGCGGGTGTTCGGCGAGAGCCTGGTGAAGGCGGCCGATGCCGACCCGAAGGTGGTGGCGATCACCGCGGCGATGCCGGGGGGCACGGGGCTGGACATCTTCGGCAAGGCGCATCCGGACAAGACCTTCGACGTCGGCATCGCCGAGCAGCACGCGGTGACGTTTGC
>NZ_JAVDVV010000070.1:0-1262 GCF_031457035.1 Methylobacterium sp. BE186 | reverse complement strand
TGATCCGTCCCCACGGGAGTGGTCCGCCCTTTTGGTATGGCTATTGAGCCTGGAGGACGGACGAGATGGCGAAGCGACCTAAGCCAGAGGAGATCGTTGCCAAGCTGCGGCAGGCGGACGTGCTGATCTCACAAGGCCAGAGCGTGGCCGAGGCAATCCGCGCGATCGGCGTGAGCGAGGTGACCTACTATCGCTGGCGCAAAGAGTACGGGGGGCTGAAGTCAGGCCAGGTCCGGCGCATGAAGGATCTGGAGGCGGAGAACGCGCGGCTGCGCAAGGCAATTGCGGATCTGACGCTGGACAAGCTGATCCTGCAGGAGGCGGCCCGGGGAAACTTCTGAGCCCCGCGCGCCGGCGCGCCTGTGTCGAGCACGTGATGGACGTCCTGCACGTCTCCGAGCGCCGCGCCTGTCGGGCGCTCGGTCAGCATCGCTCGACACAGCGCAAGGTGCCGCGGGGCCGCGATGACGAGGCGGCGCTGACCGCCGACCTTGTCGAACTGGCAGAGAAGTACGGGCGCTACGGCTACCGCAAGATCAGCGCGCTGCTGAAGGCAGCCGGCTGGCTGGTCAACGACAAGCGGGTGGAGCGGATCTGGCGGCGCGAGGGGCTGAAGGTGCCGGCCAGGCAGCCCAAGCGTGGTCGGCTGTGGGAGGGGGACGGCTCCTGCCTCCGGCTACGGCCAGAGCACCCCAACCACGTCTGGTCGTATGACTTCGTCGAGGCGCGCACGCATGATGGGCGCAAGTTCCGGATGCTCAACGTCATCGACGAGTTCACGCGCGAGTGCCTGGCCATTCGGGTCGCCCGCAAGCTCAAGGCAGCGGACGTGATCGACGTGCTGTCCGATCTGTTCATCCTGCGCGGAGTGCCAAGCCACATCCGCTCGGACAATGGACCTGAGTTCATCGCCAAGTCTGTGCAGAGCTGGATCACGGGCGTCGGCGCCAAGACGGCCTACATCGCACCCGGTTCACCGTGGGAGAACGGTTACGTTGAGAGCTTCAACGCATGCCTGCGGGACGAACTCCTCAATGGCGAGATCTTCTACACGCTCAAGGAGGCACAGATCATGATCGAGAGCTGGAGACGTCACTACAACACGGTCAGACCGCACGGGTCATTGGGCTACCGACCGCCAGCCCCAGAGGTGTTCATGCCCGCCTTCGCCGGTTGGCCGGCCGCGCCGGCCAGACTGTCCGTGGTGGAGCGGCCGACCGTGCACTAACTTCCAACCTGGGCCACCGCGTGGGGGCGGACCA
>NZ_JAVDVV010000069.1:0-1263 GCF_031457035.1 Methylobacterium sp. BE186 | reverse complement strand
TCACCCAATCGCTGGTTGCAAATCGTTCTCGGCGTCGCCTGCATGGTGGCGGCCGCGAACATCCAGTACGCCTGGACCCTGTTCGTCCCGGAAATCCAGAAGACCTTCGGCTGGGATCGCGCCGCGATCCAGGTCGCCTTCACGATCTTCGTGATCGTGCAGACCTGGCTCACCCCGATCGAGGGCTACTTCATCGACAAGTACGGCCCGAGCCGGGTCGTCATGTTCGGCGGCCTCATGACCGGGCTCGCCTGGGTGATCAACTCCTACGCCACCTCGCTCACCGGCTTCTACGCCGGCGCCGTCGTCGGCGGCATCGGTGTCGGCTGCGTCTACGCGACCTGCGTGAACAACGCCCTCAAGTGGTTCCCGGACAAGCGCGGCCTCGCGGTCGGCCTCACCGCGGGCGGCTACGGCGCCGGCTCGGCGCTGACCATCCTGCCGATCGCCAAGATGATCGACGCGGGCAGCTACGCCCAGGCCTTCTTCGTGTTCGGCCTGATCCAGGGCGCGATCATCATCCTCGCCGCCGCCTTCATGCGCTCCCCCGGCAAGGAGGAGGTCAAGTACTCGACCAAGGTCCTGCAGTCGCGCCGCGACTACACCCTCGGCGAGGCGCTGCGCACGCCGGTCTTCTACGTCATGCTGCTGATGTTCACCTGCACGGTGACGGGCGGCCTGATGGCGGTGGCCCAGCTCGGCGTGATCGCGCAGGATCTCGGCGTGAAGAACTTCCAGGTGAACCTGTACTTCTTCGCCATGGCGGCGCTGCCCTTCGCGCTGATGCTCGACCGCATCATGAACGGCATCTCCCGCCCGCTGTTCGGCTGGGTCTCGGACCGGATCGGCCGCGAGAAGACGATGTTCATCGCCTTCGCGATGGAGGGCATCGGCATCGTCGCGCTGGGCTATTTCGGCTCGAACCCGTGGGCCTTCGTGATCCTGTCGGGCATCGTGTTCCTGGCCTGGGGCGAGGTCTACTCGCTGTTCTCCGCGACCGCGGCCGACACGTTCGGCTCGAAGCACATCGGCAAGATCTACGGCGTGCTCTACTGCGCCAAGGGTTTTGCGGCCCTGTTCGTGCCGCTCGGCAACGTGATCATGCAGGCGACCGGCACGTGGTCGACGGTGCTCTACACGGTGGCCACCATGGACCTGATCGCGGCCGCCCTCGCGGTGGCGGTGCTCCGGCCCATGCTCAAGAAGCACCACGCGGCGAACGAGGCCGCCCTCCCGGCCGGCGCCCTCGCCCACGCCTGAGCC
>NZ_JAVDVV010000068.1:0-1310 GCF_031457035.1 Methylobacterium sp. BE186 | reverse complement strand
CCGAGCGAACCTGCAGAAAACCTTATTTCGCCGGAGCCCAGGTCCGAACAAATGGTGAACAAGAGCCCACTCAAGCTGACTCGCGCCTCGATCGACCGCCTGCCCGCTCCCGATCCGAGCGGTCGTCAGCGCCTCCTCTTCGACGCTGAGCTCAAGGGCTTCGGCGTGCTCATCTCCGGCAAGACCGAGGCCAAGAGCTACGTGGTCCAGCGTGACGTGAACGGGAAGACGCGGCGCATCACCGTCGGCCGCACCAACGTACTCAGCTTGGAGGAGGCGCGCCGAAAGGCCATCGGCCTCCTGGCTCAGCTCGCAGGCGGGATCGATCCGAAGGAAGAGAAGCGCCGGGAGCAAGCGAACGCGATCACGCTGAGCGAAGCGCTTGAAAGCTACCTCACGGCCCGCAAGGTACTGAAGCCCAGCACCGTGCGTGACTACCGCGCGAACGTCGACCGCTACCTGCCGGACTGGAAGGATCGCCCGCTCCGATCAATCACACGCGAGATGGTCGCAGCCCGTCACACCCTGATTGCGTCGCAGATCTCGCAGCGTGCGCCGCGCAGGGAGCGTCAGCGAGGCATGGGCAGCGCCGGCCCGGGAACCAGCCTTGTGTCCGCTGCGGGTTCCAGCTCAGCCAATGGCGCGATGCGGGTGCTGCGCTTGGTCTTCAACCATGCCCTTGCGGTCAACCCAGAGATCGGCAGCAACCCGGTCGGCCGGCTGTCAGCGACGAAGGCGTGGTTCAAAGAGGAGCGGCGTACGGATCTCGTGCGGGCGCACGAGTTGCCCGCCTGGTATCGCACCGTCCACGATCTGCCCAACCCGGTGCAGCGCGACTACCTGAAGCTCCTACTGTTCACCGGGCTCCGGCGGAATGAGGCGGCCTGCCTGACGTGGGACCAAGTTGACCTTCGAGGGCGGCTCCTCACGATCAGCGAGAACAAGGCCAGCCGTCCGCTGCAGCTGCCACTGTCCGATCAGCTCATGGATCTGCTCGTCGCACGTCGCGCATTGGGGCTAGCAGGACCTTGGGTGTTCCCGGCCAACAGCCGTTCAGGCCATATCGAGGAGCCGCGCGCGGCTCTCGAGGCTGTGGCAGCCTCCTGCGGCATCTGGGTCTCTGTTCATGGACTTCGGCGCACGTTCATCACGGTTGCGGAGAGCTGCGACCTCTCGGCTTACGCGCTCAAGGCATTGGTCAACCACAGCCTCGGACGCGACGTCACGGCAGGCTACATCATCAGCGATCCTGAGCGCCTCCGCGAGCCGATGCAGCGCGTCACCAACCGCCTGAAAGAGTTGATTGGCTT
>NZ_JAVDVV010000067.1:0-1388 GCF_031457035.1 Methylobacterium sp. BE186 | reverse complement strand
ACCAGATCGACCGCCGCCAGCGCGCTCGGGCGATGGGCCACCACCACGCAGATCCCGCCGCGCTGGCGCACCCCCAGGATCGCCTGCGTCAGCGCGTTCTCGCCCTCGTTGTCGAGGTTGGCGTTGGGCTCGTCCAGGATCACCAGGAACGGCTCGCGGTAGAGCGCCCGCGCCAGCCCCACCCGCTGGCGCTGCCCGGCCGAGAGCCCGGCCCCGCCCTCGCCGATGCGGGTGTCGTAGCCCTCCGAGAGCCGCAGGATCAGATCGTGCACCCCCGCCGCGCGGGCGGCCGCGATCACGTGCTCGGGGTCGGGATGGACCTCGAACCGGCTGATGTTCTCCGCGATCGTGCCGGCAAACAGCTCCACCTCCTGCGGCAGGAAGCCGATATGCGGCCCGAGATCGGCGCTCGACCACTGGTCCAGCGCCGCCCCATCCAGCCGGACCTTGCCGCGCACCGGCGGCCAGACGCCGACGAGCGCGCGCACCAGCGAGGACTTGCCCGAGGCCGAGGGGCCGATCACCCCGAGCCCCTGGCCGGCCTGGAGGGCGAAGGAGAGGTCCTGCACCACGAGGCGGGGCGCGCCGGGCGGGGCCACGCTGACCCCCTCCACGGCGAGGGAGCGGGTGGGCGCGGGCAGGGCGTGGGGCTGGCCGACGGCGGGGATGCGGGCGAGCAGCTCGGAGAGCCGGACCCAGGCCTGGCGGGCCTGCACGAAGCCCTTCCAGTTGGCGATGGCGAGCTCGGCCGGGGCGAGCGCGCGCGAGACCAGGATCGAGGAGGCGATGATGATGCCGGCGGTGGCCATGTTGTTGATCACGAGCCAGGCGCCCAGCGCCAGCACGCCCGATTGCAGGGCCATGCGGAAGACCTTGGAGCCGGCCCCGAAGCCGCCGGCGACGTCCGAGACGCGCTGCTGGGCGTCCATGTAGTCGCGGTTGGCCGCGGCCCAGCGGGCGCCGAGGCGGCCCTGCATGCCGAGCGCGGCCAGCACCTCGGCGTTGCGGCGGCCGGCCTCGGCCAGGCCGTTGCGGCGCAGGCCGTGGCCGGTGGCGGCCTGGGCGGGGGTGCGGGTGGCGCGGTCGGTGACGAAGGTGACGAGCGCCAGCACGACGGCGCCGACGATGGCGGCGACGCCGATGAGGGGATGGAACAGGAAGCAGATGACGAGGTAGATCGGCATCCAGGGCAGGTCGAAGAAGGCGCCGGGCCCGGCGCCGGCGAGGAAGCTGCGCAGGGCGTCGAGGTCGCGCAGGGGCAGGAGGCCGTCGCCGGGAGCGGCGCCCTTGAGGGGGGCGCGCACGACGAGGTCGAAGACGCGGGCGGAGAGGGCCTCGTCGAGCGCCGCGCCGACGCGGGCGAGGATGCGGGAGCGGATCATCTCCAG
>NZ_JAVDVV010000066.1:0-1477 GCF_031457035.1 Methylobacterium sp. BE186 | reverse complement strand
GCTAGGAGCCTGTCCGAGTAACGGGGTCTGAGGCCGGGGTTAGAGGGTGCGAGACCCGAGCAGAGGCTCCGGCTTAGCGGGCTCAGCGGCCGGCCTGTGCCAGCTTCAGCAGGTTGTGGGCCGTGCAGATAATCGCCCACTCGCCCCGGACCTGATCGAGCCCTCTCATCAGGAACTGCCGGAAGCCTCGGGCCTGCTTGATCTGCCCGAACACCGGCTCAACCACCTGCTTCCTGAGGCGATAGCGGCTGCGGCGGCCAGCCCGTTTCAGGCGGGCGGCCATCGCGCTCATCAACGGCATCTTGGTCAGCCTCCGGCGGCCGGCCGCATCCGTCTCGCCGTGTCGCGCCCGGCCCGGAGCGAGGTAGCCCGTGATGCCCCGCTCCTTGAGCGCGACGAGGTTGGCCTCGTTGGCAAAGCCGGCATCACCCGAGACCTCCCGCGGCTTGCGCCCGAGATGAGCCCGGACCCCATCCACAAGTGGCACGAGGGCGCGGTAGTCGGCCGCGTTGGTCACGAGCCGATGCGCGACGATCACCTGATGCGCGGCATCGACCGCGATCTGACTGTTGTAGCCCTGTACGAAGCCGTCGCGCGTGGGCAGGATCCGGCTGTCCGGGTCGGTGAAGTTGCGCTGCGCCCGGTCGGGCGGACTGCCCTCGTCACCGCGCAGTGGCCGACCCTGCCAACGCATGCCCGACGAGGCACCCGGCCCGTTCTCGTCCTCCGGATCGGGCGGATCTGTCGCCTCCGCTTCCAGCGCGGCCTTGGCGGCGCGGATGGCTTCCAGCCGTCGCTGCTTGTCGGCCATCCAGTCCGGCGTCTCGTCGCCCCGACGGCCGGCACCATGAGCCTGATCATCCGCCGCGTCAGCCTCGCGTGCGCGCTCCAGCCAAGCGTCCACCTCAGCGGCCAGGCCCGGCTCGGCCGTCTTCATCCGCCCATAGCTCATCGCTTTGTGGCGCGAGGCATTGGCCTTCAGCTTGGTGCCATCCACCGCCACGTGAGCGAACTCGACCAGACCGGCCGCCCGACACAGGCGCAGCACCTGCACGAACAGGTCCGACAGGGCCACAAGGTGGCGTTTGCGAAAGTCGGCGATGGTGCGGAAGTCGGGCCGGTTCAGGCCGGTCACGGCCATGACGTCGACCCGCTCCTCACAGGCGCGGGCGAGCTGACGCGACGAGTACAGGCCGCGGCTGTAGCCGTAGAGAAGCAGGGCCACCATCATGCCGGGATGGTAGGGCGGGTAGCCGCGCTCTTCCGCGTAGGTGTCAAGGATGGCCGAGAGGTCGAGCGCCTCGCGCACTGTGTCGCGCACGAAGTGCGCCATGTGCCCGGGCGGCACGAACTCGTGCAGCGAGGGCGGCAGCAGCCAGCCCTGATCGACGTCCCAGGAGCGAAACACCTTGGCCATGGGCCGAGTGAATCACCCCGCAGCCTCGTCGTCGAGACACTTACTCGGACGGGCTCCTAG
>NZ_JAVDVV010000065.1:0-1603 GCF_031457035.1 Methylobacterium sp. BE186 | reverse complement strand
CGCCCCGCTGCTGGGCGAGCACACCGACGAGATCCTGCGCGAGGTGCTCAAGTACTCGGACGAGGAGATCGTGGAGATCGCCGGCTCCGGCGCCATCGGCGCCGTGCAGAAGATCGCCGCGGAGTAACGAACCGGCGCCGCCTGTCCCACCCCGCGCGGGCGGGACGGGCGGCGGGGTGGTGCGCGGAGGGCCGTCAGGCGTTATCCGGCACCACCCGCAATTCCCGCACCTCCGCACTGGGGGAAGCGGGACCTGCCATCAAGCCCGGAGCCCCCATGCGCATCGCTTTCATCGGTCAGCAGGATTTCGGAAAGGCCGTGCTCGAGGCCTTCCTGGCGCGGGGCGATGAGGTGGCGGGAGTGTTCTGCGCGCCCGAGAAGGAAGGGGCGAGGCCCGACGTGCTGAAGACGGCGGCGCTCGAGAAAGGTCTCCAGGTCTTCCAGTTCCCGAGCCTGAAGAGCGCCGAGGCCGAGGAGGCCATGCGCGGCCTGAACGCCGATATCGGCATCATGGCCTACGTGCTGCAATTCGCCCCGCAGAGCTTCGTCAACATCCCGACGCACGGCACCATCCAGTACCATCCCTCGCTGCTGCCGAAATATCGCGGCCCCTCCTCGATCAACTGGCCGATCGCCAAGGGGGAGACCGAGACCGGCCTCTCGATCTTCCGGCCGACCGACGGGCTCGATGAGGGGCCGGTGATCCTGCAGAAGACCTGCCCGATCGGGCCGGACGACACGATCGGCGAGGTCTATTTCAACCGCCTCTTCCCCCTCGGCGTCGAGGCGATGCTGGAAGCGGCCGACCTCGTCGTCGCGGGCCGGCACACGGAGACCGAGCAGGACGAGGCGCAGGCGAGCTACGAGGGCTGGTTCCGCGCCCGCGAGGCCCAGATCAACTGGGCGAGCCACGTCGACCACATCTACGACATCATCCGCGCGGCGAACCCCGCGCCCGGCGCGTGGACGACGCTGAACGGGCAGAAGCTGCAGGTCTTCGACGCGCGCCGGCACGTCGTGCGCACGATCGGCGCCGTGAAGGGCAAGATCGGCGAGGTCACCGAGGTCGGCGAACTGTCGATCCGCGTCACCGCGCAGGGCGGCCAGATCGAGATCTTCAAGGTGAAGCCCGAGGGCGGAAAGAAGGTCTCGGCGGCCGAGTTCGCCGCGAGCGGCGCCTTGAGCGTCGGGACGATCCTCGGCGCCTAGACTCTCGATCCGGCGCCCGCGCGCCCTGCAATCCCCCGGCCCGCGATTCGCGGGCCGAGGAGCTTGACAATACCCGGTTCTGGCATACCAGTTTCAACTTGACGCGGATGTCAGTCATCATCATCCGACGTGCGGCGCGCCCGTGCGGCGGCCGGCGCACGTGCTCGTGGGAACGGCCCAGGACACCGCTCCGCAGAGGAGGATTGCAGATCCGGTTCAGCCGTCATCAGAACGGCAGGCATCAGAGGCAGAAGTCCTGAGCGCACCGCAAGGCGCGCGTCGGGGCGGGAGAGGAAACGATGAACATACACGAGTATCAGGCGAAGGCGGTTTTGCGGGAGTTCGGGGTCCCGGTCTCGCGGGGTGTTGCGATCTTCGACGCGTCGGAGGCGGA
>NZ_JAVDVV010000064.1:0-1674 GCF_031457035.1 Methylobacterium sp. BE186 | reverse complement strand
AGGCGTTCGGTGGCATAAGCACTGCAACGCAAACAAGCGCACCGGACGCCCACCATGATCTCTCTGCTCCTGACCGCCGCCGTCGTTGCTGGTGCTGCGAACGCCGCGCTGGTCGCCTTTGTGGCCGACCGCCTGAGCCCGAAGGCTGCCGCCGCTGGCGAGTTCGTCGCCATCACCGAGACCGCGCCGGCTGTCGGCAAGGTCAGCCGCGTCGAGGTGAGCAACGAGAACGTCCCGGCCGTGGCTGCCAAGCGCGCCGCCTAAGCGAGCTCGCACGTAGCGCTGACCCCGCAAGCTGATGAGCCCTGCCAGATCCTGGCGGGGCTTTTTTGCGTCTGCGGGAGGCCCAGAGCTGAGAGGAACGGGTGATCAGCGGAGCCGTTGATCCGATGCACGGTCCGCTTCCCTCCCCTCCGCGGCCGTGCTTTTGCCCCAGAGACGACCTTCGGCCTCGGCCCCGCCGGGGTTTTTCTTTGCGCGCTAGATCTCAGTGTTGGATCGGGACGCCGCCGAGCAGCCTGCGGCGTTAGGCGACGACCTCGGCCATCTGCCCGCATCAGCCCAATCCAAGTGCCGAGTTCGCGCCGCCGCTCGGTGGCCCCGGCCATGAAACGCGCGTGACGCTACATACCGTCGCGCTCGCTCTTCGGCGCGCCGGCGACCCTGACGTCACTGCTGGGTCGCCATGCGGTCGATGAACAACGCGCCTTTGGAGATCACGGTCTCGCCTGCCGCCAAGCCTTCGACAACCTCCAAATTGTCGTCATTCAGCGTGCCAGGCGTGATGCGGCGGTGCTCGACCACGTTGCCGTCCTTGAGCACCCAGACGCTCGCCTTCTCACCCTCGAAGATGACCGCCCGGCGCGGAACGGAGAGCGAGACGATGTCGTATTCCTTGATGATGCGGACGCTCGCGTACATCTCGGGCTTGAGCAGGTTGTCGCTGTTGTCGATCTCGCCGCGCACGACAATCCGCCGCGTCAACGGGTCGACGGAGGTCCCGATGAAGTTCACCCGGGCCTCGAAGGTCCGGTTCGGATGGGCGAGGACGCGGAACAGCAACCGCTCACCCAGCATCACCTTGGCCGCGTCGGGCTCGCGCAGGTGCGCAACGAGCCAGACCAGCGACAGATCGCCGATGACGTAGGAGGGGTCTGCCCCGCCGGTGGCGACGTACTGCCCAGGGCCGATCTTGCGCTGGATGATCGTGCCGGAGAGCGGCGCGTTGATCATCGTCTCGGCGTTGATCACGCCCTTCTGCTGGAGGGCGGTCATGTCGGGATCTTTGAGGCCGAGGATGCGCAGGCGGTTGCGTACCGCCTCCAGCCCCACCTCGGCCGTCTTGAGATCGTTCGTGGCGTTCGAAAGGTCGTTCTGCGCGACCTGAAGCTCGCGCAGGGTCGTCGCGCGCGTCTCGAACAAGTCGCGGAGGCGCTTCTCGACCGTCTGCGCGTGGAGGGATTGGGCGCGGCTCTTGTTTAGTACGTTGAGGGCGGCGAGGTAATCGTTCTGCGCCTGAACCATCTCGTTCGCTTGGACGGAGAAGAGCGGCACGCCCTGTCTCACGTACTGCCCCGTCTGCCCGAAGATCGCGACGACACGCCCCGGATAAGGCGAGAAGATCGGTGTCGCCCTGTACTCGTCGACGCTGATCTTCCCTTCGGTGACAATCTC
>NZ_JAVDVV010000063.1:0-1716 GCF_031457035.1 Methylobacterium sp. BE186 | reverse complement strand
CGGGCGCGACGCGGTGGCAGGCCAGGTCATCGAGGCGCTGCGCCGCCTCGAATACCGCGGCTACGACTCGGCCGGCATCGCAACCCTCGAGCACGGACGCCTCGAGCGCCGCCGCGCCGAGGGCAAGCTCGCCAACCTCCAGCTCAAGCTCATCCAGGCCCCCCTGTCCGGCGCCATCGGCATCGGACACACCCGATGGGCCACCCACGGGCGCCCCAACGAGACCAACGCGCACCCCCACGCCACCGACCGCCTCGCCGTCGTCCACAACGGCATCATCGAGAACTTCCGCGAACTGAAAGCCGAGCTCCAGGCCCACGGCATCGTCTTCGAGACCGAGACCGACACCGAGGTCGTCGCCCAGGCCGTCAGCCACGCCATGGCCCAGGGCCTCGGACCCGTCGAGGCGGTCGCCGCCACCCTGCCCAGATTGCGCGGCGCCTTCGCCCTCGGCTTCCTCTTCGCCGGCCGCGACGACCTCCTCATCGGAGCCCGCCACGGCGCCCCGCTCGCCATCGGCTACGGCGAGGGCGAGACCTATCTCGGCTCCGACGCCCTGGCGCTCGCCCCCTTCACCGACACCATCACCTATCTCGAGGAGGGCGACTGGGCGATCCTGTCCCGCGAGGGCGCCGAGATCCGCGACGTCGCGGGCCGGCCCGTCCAGCGCCCGCGCCAGACGATCGCGGCCCAGGCCTACCGCATCGACAAGGGCAACCACCGCCACTTCATGGCCAAGGAGATCCACGAGCAGCCCGAGGTCGTCGGCCGCACCCTCGCCCACTACGTCGACCTCGCCCAGGGCCGCATCGCCCTGCCCGAGCCGCTGCCCTTCTCGTTTGCCGACCTGTCGCGCCTCTCGATCACCGCCTGCGGCACCGCCTACTACGCCGGGCTGGTCGCCAAGTACTGGTTCGAGAAGATCGCGCGCCTGCCGGTGGAGATCGACGTGGCCTCCGAGGCCCGCTACCGCGAGGCGCCGCTGGAGGCGGGCGGGCTGACGCTGGTGATCTCGCAATCGGGCGAGACCGCCGACACGCTGGCCTCGCTGCGCTACGCGCGCGCCCAGGGCCAGCACACGCTCGGTGTGGTCAACGTGCCGACCTCGACCATCGCCCGGGAGGCCTCGGCCGTGCTGCCGACGCTGGCGGGGCCCGAGATCGGGGTGGCCTCGACCAAGGCGTTCTCCTGCCAGCTGACCGTGCTGCTGTGCCTTGCCCTGCAGGCGGGCCGCGAGCGGGGCGTGCTCCCGGCGGCCGAGGAGCGGCGGCTGGTGGACGCCCTGATCACGGTGCCGGGCCTGATGGCGGAGGCCGTCCGGCAGGAGGCCGAGATCGAGGGGCTGGCCCGCGAGATCGCCAAGGCGCGGGACGTGCTGTATCTCGGCCGGGGCACGGCCTACCCGATGGCGCTGGAGGGCGCGCTGAAGCTGAAGGAGATCAGCTACATCCACGCGGAAGGCTATGCGGCGGGCGAGCTGAAGCACGGCCCGATCGCCCTGATCGACGAGAGCGTGCCGGTGATCGTGATCGCGCCGCACGACGCGATCTTCGAGAAGACGGTCTCGAACATGCAGGAGGTGGCCGCGCGGGGGGGCCGGATCATCCTGGTGGGGGATGCCAAGGGGGCGGCGGAGGCGGGCCTCGAGACGCTGGCGACGCTGACGATGCCGGCTCTCGACCCGGTGATCGCGCCGATCGTCTACGCGGTGCCGAT
>NZ_JAVDVV010000062.1:0-2129 GCF_031457035.1 Methylobacterium sp. BE186 | reverse complement strand
AGAGGGACGCCCGTGAGCGACACCAGGCAGACCGGACCCGAGGCGGTCCGCGCGATCGCGTGGCGCGAGGAGGCCATGGCGACCCACTTCGCCAACGTCGTCAACGTCCAGGGCACCCGCGAGCAGGTCGACCTCTTCTTCGGCACCAACCGCACCTGGAACGTGGCCGAGAGCGACAGCGTCGTGGTCGACCTCTCCAACCGCATCATCCTCACGCCCCTGGCGGCCAAGCGCCTGCTCTCGGTGCTCGGCGGCGTGCTCGCCGAGTACGAGGCCCGCCACGGCCGCCTCGACCTCGAGGCCTGAGCCCGCCCTCCCACGCCCGGCCGCCTCCCTCAGGCCGGGGGCGGCCCCCGATGCCGACCAGCCCCGAGGAAGGCGGCTGCGATGAGCGAGCGGTCCCGATGAGCGAGCGGTCCCGATGAGCAGGCAGCTCCGATGAGTGAGCGGGGGGCAGCCGGGATCCCGGCCGAGCCGGAGGCGCGCCCCTCCGTGCTGGAGCCGGCCCTGTGGCAGCGCCTGCAGGCCGCAGAGGGCCTGCCCGAGGCCGCCGAGGCCTGGCTCGCCCTGCAGGCCCGCTGGCTCGGCGCCTCCGCCGCCTGCCTGCTGCAGGCGCCCGGCCTCAGCCCCCTGGCCAGCCTCGGGCCCGACGCCGCGGCCCTGCGCGCGGCCGCCGCCGCCGCGCTCGACGAGACCCGGCCAGTGGTGCAGGAGGCCGAGGAGGGCCCGCCCCGCGCCGTGCTGGCCCTGCCGCTCTCGGCCGAGGGCGCCGCCTTCGCGGTGGCCGCCTTCGCCCTGCCCGGGCGCGAGCGGGACGAGTGGCGCGGCGCGATCCGGCAGGTGCAGTGGGGCGCGGCCTGGCTGGTGGCCAAGCGCGGCGAGGCGCGCGCGCGGGAGGAGCGGCAGGGTCTGGCCCGGGCCCGGGCCGCCCTCGACCTGCTGGCGGGCGTGCTGGAGCAGGCGCGCTTCCGCGCCGCCTGCATGGCGGCGGCGACCGATCTGGCGATCGCGTTTTCCTGCCAGCGGGTGGCGATCGGCTTCCTGCGCCGGGGCGTGGCGCGGATCGCGGGCATCTCGCACACGGCCCAGTTCGGGCGCGAGATGAACCTGGTGCGCCGGCTCGGGGCCTGCATGAACGAGGCGGTGGACCAGCGCAGCCTGATCCTGTTCCCGCCGCCGCCGGGGGAGGGCTTCGTCACCACGGCGCATGCGGAGCTGGCGCGGCTGCAGCATGACGGGCGGGTGCTGAGCGTGCCGCTCCTGGTCGAGGACCGCTTCGTGGGGGCGGTGACGCTGGAGCGCCCGGGCGAGCGGCCGTTCCTGCCCGAGACGATCGGGCTGATCGCGGCGACCTGCGCGGCGGTGGGGCCGGTGCTCGAGGCGAAGCGGCAGAACGACCGCTGGCTGGTGGTCAAGGCGGGCGACGCGGCGGCGGGGCTGGCGCGGCGGATCGTGGGCCCGAACCGGACGGGGCTGAAGCTGGCGCTGGCGGGGCTGGGGGTGCTGGCCCTGGCGCTGTCGCTGGTGGAGGCGGAGTACCGGGTGACGGCGGATGCGCGGGTGGAGGGGCTGGTGCGGCGCTCGGTGGTGGCGTCCTACGACGGCTACCTGAAGGCGGCGCAGGTGCGGGCGGGCGACACGGTGCGGCAGGGGGATCTCCTGGCGAGCCTGGAGGACCGGGACCTGGCGCTGGAGCGTCTGCGCTGGGTGACGGAGCGGCAGCAGCGGACCTACGAGTACGACAAGGCGCTGGCGACGCGCCAGCCGGCGACGATCAACGTGGTCAAGAGCCAGATCGAGCAGGCGGAGGCGCAGATCCGGCTTCTGGACGAGCAGCTGGCGCGGGCGCGGTTCGTGGCGCCGTTCGACGGGCTGATCGTGTCGGGGGACCTGTCGCAGGCGATTGGCGGGGCGATCGGCCGGGGTCAGGTTCTGTTCGAGATCGCGCCCCTGGACGCCTACCGGGTGGTTCTGAGCGTGGACGAGCGGCTGATTGCGGATCTTCGGGCGGGGCAGCGGGGCCAGATGCTGGCCTCCTCGCTGCCGGAGGAGCCGCAGGCGCTGACGGTGCAGACGATCACGCCGGTGGCGGAGGCGCGCAACGGGCGCAACCTGTTCCGGGTGGAGGG
>NZ_JAVDVV010000061.1:0-3027 GCF_031457035.1 Methylobacterium sp. BE186 | reverse complement strand
TGATCGACGTCCCAGGAGCGAAACACCTTGGCCATGGGCCGAGTGAATCACCCCGCAGCCTCGTCGTCGAGACACTTACTCGGACGGGCTCCTAGCCGTTGGGCAGGATCGAGTACGCGGCGGACTTCGTGTCGCGGAGGTTCCCGTAGGCGTGCGAGTCCGGCTCGAACGCCGTGTCACGCCCGATCTCCACCATACGGGCCCGCGGCACATGAACGGCCGCATCAGAGGCCGGACACATGGCAGCACCCGATCACGCGCAGCGCCGCTCCCGAGATTTTGCTTGCACCCGCAGGGGCGTCCACACATGGCCCTGGGGCACGCTCATCCGACACTCCCTGACTACCGTGGCGTTCGCCGCAAGAAGGATTCGATGAGCTGGACCCAGCCGGTGAGCAGGATGGAACCAAGTGTAGCTACCGCGACCAGTCCTACCACCGCCCAGCTGTCGAAACTGACATTCAGGATTGGAACGTACTTGTGCTGTATCGCGATTGCCTGTTCGGGCGTCGTCTGGCGATAGAATGGATAGACCATGTGGTTAAGCTTCATCATGCTCATGTACAGCCCGAGAGCTCCGAACCCTATCCAATACTGGATCTTGTGAGCCGTCGTCGCCTTGATCGGATAGGTCTCGCGATTCTCACTTCTGCTATAATCCCAAAACATTAGAGGTAGGAACACGGGCACCCCGAAGCATATAATTGTATTTAGATAGACAGAGACGCTTCCCGATCGCTCGATTAGAAACTGCCGCATGTTCGTCAACTGAACCAGCAACGACCACGAGCTGGCCGCTTCAATCGCTTGCCGCTCGCCGACGGAGGAAAGGTGCAACGAGATCGACGCGACAACGGCCGCACCCGCAAGCAGGCCTCCGATGACATTGGCCCGATGCTTTCGCAGAAGGCTGGGAAAGAGCCTGCAGCAGATGAATACGATCATCCATGCAGCCTCGAACCCGTAGGGAAAGGCCAGATAGGTGAAGGCGGGCGGTAGAGTTGCGAAAGCTGCAACGATGATTGCGGATTGCAAGAGGCAAGCCCTATTGGAACGCCGCGCCTGCTAGGCAGCCGCCTGGGTAAGAAGTGACCGATCGAGGGAACAGGCAGTTTGCGCGCCTATACCGGACCGTCCACAGCGTCCCGAGCCGAGGCCGTGAACGGGCTTCTAAGGCGTTATCTCCCAGGTGACGCTCACCCGCGCCGTGACTTGCTCCACGCCCGGTTCAACGGGGATGATGGCCGTGACGCCTCCGCTCACGGCTGGTGCGGCACGCAGAGGCAGAGCCTGCGCGTCGGGGTCCGGCTCAACGGCCAGCACCCGTCCGAGCCGCACCTGTGCCGCCTCCGCGTAAAGTTTGGCCTTGCGGGCGGCCTCCTTTATCGCCTGGACCCGCAACTCATCCGTGCGGCGCTGGTCCTCGCTGATCTCGAATTGGATGCCTTCGAGGACATTCGCACCCTTTTCGATCAGGCTACGGGTGAGTGCTCCGGCCCGTGCGATGTCACGCAGCCGAACAGTGAGTGCATTGCGTGCCACGTAGCCCCGCAGCGCGCGCTTCAGAGTTTGTCCCTGCGGGCCACGCTCCTCGTCGTACATGGGCGAGACGGTGATCGCGGTCTTAAGGTCGCGCGGATCAAGTCCTTGAGCCCTGATCTCGGCAAGCACAGTCTGCGAGGTGCGAGCGGTCTCCTCTGTCGCGGCTGATGCTGTCGGCCTCTCCGTCGAGATGCTGAGCCGGAGGACCGCGATATCTGGCACGACTTCGCGGGTAGCGGACGCGGTGACGGTCATGCTCGGCAAACGGGACCTGGGCTGGTCTTCCTGAGCCTGCGCTTGAGACAAGGTACCGGCTAAGATGCCGAGCGTGACGAGAGCAATCTTCAGCATGCGGATACCCGGCAGATGCGTGCCTGTTCAGCGCTGCCACCGGGATTGAGCCACGTAAAGCTCGAACGCGTCCAATGGTTTACGGCCGCTTAGAGCCGGAAGCTTCCATAACACCCAATGCGCGCGCAGTCGGCTGTGGTTCGACGAGGTTGCGAAGGCAAAGAAAAGCCCCGGCGCGAGGCCGGGGCTGCAGCAGCAAGGCCGCCTTAGCGGGTTGAGGTCACGGTGGCCTCAGCAACGACGCGCGGAGCTGCGAGGGCACGGGCGGTCAAGGACGGCGTGGTCGTCAACTCGGAAGCCGGACGCACGGCAGCCGTTGCACGGGCCTGCTCGCGGTAGAGCGTCGGGGTAACATCGATGCGGTCATCCGCCAGAGCAGTACCGGCCAGGGTGGCGGACGCAACAACGGCGAGTACGAGTGCGCGAATGGTCATGGTGCTGATCCCTCTGATGTTTCAGGGCCTTCGCCCTGTTTCATGAGAGGGATGTGCTTCGCGCTGCGCCATCATTCAAACAGATGCCGTCGATAGAAGGTATCGACAGCATCAATATGGGCTGGGCATTTCCCGCTTTGGGCCTGCCCTGCTCCTGACCCCTTGAGGTTCGACTAACCGCCGCGCTGCATCATGTCGGCAGGCCGCGTTGCGTACCGGCCCGATCAGCGTCGTGTGAACACGACACGCCCCGCCAGCCCGTGATCAGATCGGGCGGCGGGGCAGCTTCATCTCGAGATGACCGAGTTGCTCCAGCCAGGGGGGTGCGGCCTTGGTAGTGCCGTCTTGCAGACTGATGGCAGCCCGATGACGGATGACGGCAGACTGGCCGCTGAGTTGCTCGCCCTCGCCGCAGAGAACGCTGAGCTGCGCCTCCAGCTCGCCGAGGCGCAGGAGCAGTGCGTCGAGATGGCCGTCGATGCCGGTGAGCTACACGCCGAGGTCGAAGCGCTTCGGGCACGGCTCGCGGAACTCGAGCGAGAGCGTGATGAGTGGCGCCGTGCCGCGAGGCGCGCGGTCGCATAGATGAGGGTCGGCGGCGCGAAACGGGACTGTCAGGAATTTCGTGTTGGGCGGCCATAGTGGACCCGAAGGAGGTCCCCGATGGCACGACGGAAAGCACCGCACATCCCTGACGCGC
>NZ_JAVDVV010000060.1:0-3122 GCF_031457035.1 Methylobacterium sp. BE186 | reverse complement strand
GCGGTCGTCTCGAACATGTCCATGATGCGCTCGGGCGTCATCCGGGTCACGACGACGCCCCGGCGCGGGCGCACCTCGACGAGGCCGCTCACCGCGAGCTGGCGCAGGGCCTCGCGGACGGGTGTGCGCGAGGCGCCGAACCGGTCGGCGAGGTCCTGCTCGTCGAGGGCGATCCCCGCCGCGAGCGTGCCCGCGGCGATCTCGTCCGTCAGCGCGTTGCGGATCTGGTCCGAGAAGAGGCCCCGATCCTCGGCAAACTCATCCCTGCCAAGTCCCTCGAGATGTTCTGGGTCGAGAGACGTGCGCAGAGGCATGCTTCATCCCACCAGAGCGCGCACGATCAGGAAGAACAGCGATGGGCCAACGAGGCAGCCGATGCCGGTGTGGAAAGTCGCCGTCAACGCGCCGTAGGGCACAAGCTTGGGGTCGGTTGCGGCTAGGCCGCCCGCCACGCCGCTGACCGTGCCCATCAGGCCGCCAAAGGCCATGGCTGAGCGCGGATTGTCGAGGCCGATGAACTTTGCCACCAGAGGCGTGCCGACCATCACCATCACAGCCTTGGTGACCCCGGTGGCAATCGACAGGGCCATAACGGTGGAATCGGCCCCGATCGCCGCCCCTGTCACCGGACCGACGATGTAAGTAACGGCGCCTGCCCCGATCGTCGTGATCGAAACTGCGTCGTGATAGCCGAAGGACACGGCCGTCAGTGCTCCCACGACGAAGGGCAGGATGGTGCCGAGCGCCAGTGCCACCACCCCGATGATGCCGGCCTTCCGAGCCTCGATGACGTCGACCTCAAAGGCGGTCGCCACGATGGCGAAGTCCCGCAGCATGGCCCCACCCATCAGGCCGATGCCGGCGAGCGCCGGGATGTCGGCGACCCCCTTCTTCCCACCCGTGTAAACCCCAGCGAAGTACGCGAACACCAAGCCGAGCACGATGGCGATCGCCGAGCCATGGACGCGCCCATGGGTCAAGCGCTTGCCAACGACGTTCGAGACCAGGATGAGAGCGCCAACTACGGCGAAGGCTGCGACGAGACTCTGCTCGACGAAGACGTGTTCGATCATGTGCGGCATCGCTCTCAACCCCTCGCATCGGAGAGGGAGGATCCCGCGGCAGGGGCTGTAGCATTCGGCGCGGAGGGCTTCTGGATGGCAGGATCCCACACGGGTGGCTCGTCGTAGACATCACCTGCGATCACTGAGCCGCCATGCTCGACCACCGGATTCGGCCCAGCTTCCCGGCGTCCGATCCGGCCGAGGAGCGCTACGCAGGCGAAGCAGAGGAGCAGTGAACCTGTAGCCGCAATGACCACGATAGGGCCGCCGCTCACGGCCGCTACGACGTTCTGCTGCGCTGCCATAGCGACCACGATCGGGATGTACATCGTCGACCAAAATTCGATACCCAGCGTGACGCCGTGACTGAGCCTGCCGTGGCGGATCATCCAGACCCGGGCGGCGATGAGCAGGATCATGGCGAGACCGACGCCGCCGACATTGGCCTTCACGCCGAGGGCAACCCCGAGAAGATCGCCGAGATAGACCCCGATCAGGGTGCAGAGGGCGAGGAGCGCGACACCGAAGATGGTCATCGGGCATTCTCCTGCGTTGAGGGTAAAGTGCGGGCGTACTCTGCGCAGGAACTGAGGCTGGTTCTTCCGTTGGTCGGGCTCATGGTACGCCATCCTCCTTGACTTTTTTTGATTCGGCGTCCTTCTCCTTCGGTATACGATACAGCTTAAATTTTCCACAAAAGAGTACAAACTTGGCATTAAACAGGTCGTAAACATACGCCATCTGCATATGGCTACGTTTCTGTATATCGCGCGAATGCAGAGGCGCGGGGTATCAGCTTGGCGGCGAGGGCGTACTTGCTGCTGGGTGCTCTGACCAGCTGGTTTTGGACCGGGCTGACTGAGAGGATCGGCCGAGACCAAAGGAGCCGGAGATGAGACGAGGACAGAGGCCGCATTCGTCGCTGGGCTACCGGCTGCCTGCGCCCGTCTCCGTCCCGGGCACAGGGTTCCGTCTACCCATGGCCGCTACCCTGCAGTAGATGCGCAACTGGCTCGGTCCAAAATAACGGTCAAGGCTTGCATGTCAGAAATATTGCCAAGCTCTGGTGGACGAGATGTCGAAACGCTGTGATGAGGCACGCGCCAGGCGTCGATTCCATTGCAATTGATGCATCAGTTCAGCGCAACGTCCAGACCACTGGGAGGTCGTTCAGCACGCGGACGCTTGGAAACGGATTGTGCTTCTTGTTGAGTTGGGATTAGCGTGCTGCAAGCGCTCGCGCCACGGATGAGCGGGATGATCTGGGCAACCGACAGCGACGGGCTTCAGACGTACGTTAGTCCTGAGTGGTGTACCTTCACAGGGCAACAGCCGGGTGAGGTGCTCGGTCTTGGATGGCTCGACGCGGTCCATCCCGAGGATCGGGATCACATCAGAATGTTCTTCCTAGACGCGACCGCATCCAGGGAGGAGTTCACGATGCGCTATCGGCTGCGGCACACGAGCGGTCGATATATCTGGGTCGTCGACGGTGCAGTCCCATCATTCGGACCACCTCATCGCACCTTCCTGGGGTATCTTGGCTCGGTAGTCGAGATTGCACCGAGCGCGTCTGACGTCCTGACGGCCTTCGGTAGCAAGGGATCATTCCAGCCGCCTGTTTCCAGGGACCACGAGCCGGCGCGGTCGCCTTTCGATCTCATCGCTGATCACGTCCTGATCGCCCACACGTTCGCGGCTGAAACCGACGACAAGGAGGTCAAACGCGCACTCGACCTCGTGCTGCGCGTGTTGCGTGTTCGGCTGAACGCTGCGCCCCATGAGCCCTACGGCGCAGAGGGTTTTCACTAATCGCGAACCTTCCGCCTTCGGGTGGCTGGGGCGCTCACATCCAGCCGATCCCTCCTGCCGGACATCGCCCGCGAGGAGATCCCCACCTTACCTCCTGCCGCCAAGCCAGACTGTGCTGGTCGTCGGCAGTCAGAGCCGCCTTCAACAGATCGGCTAGAGCGATTTCCACTTACTCCGGATCGTAACCGGCGGCGGCGAAGTAGTTGGCGCACTCGGCTGGCGTGAAGGCGTCGAGAAGATCGCCGA
>NZ_JAVDVV010000059.1:0-3270 GCF_031457035.1 Methylobacterium sp. BE186 | reverse complement strand
GCCGGTTGGCCGGCCGCGCCGGCCAGACTGTCCGTGGTGGAGCGGCCGACCGTGCACTAACTTCCAACCTGGGCCACCGCGTGGGGGCGGACCAGCCGCGCTGCCAGGAAGCGGACCTTCCTAATGGCTGCAATGGGTCGATTGTGTTGAAAAACTCCGTTTGTCCCTCTTCTGAGGGCATGAACCCACAACACCTGTGACAGCGGCGAGCGGCAGCCACCAGCGGTAGAGACCTCGGTCCGTGCTGAGGAGTTTTTCAACACAATCCACCCCGAGCGGACCTCGTGAGTGGGTACCAAGTGTCAGATTTCGACGACTAGAAGCCCCCGGCGACCAACTCAAGGGAACACCGGAGGCTCAGATGCGCAGAAGCCTGCCTACCGATAAGGATGGCGGGCCTCTGTGTCTCGCTCACACGATTGCGGATTCCTACCGCCAAGGGCCCCATGGGGCCCACCCTTGTTCGAAACTCTCGCTGAACTGTTGATGGGGTGTTTCCTACTATCGCATCAGCACGCTCAAGCAGGGCCAGTCCGGGCTCGGGCTCGAAGCGCAGCGGGCGGCCATGGCGGCGCATGTGCGCGGCGGCGAGATCATCGCCGAGTTCACTGAGGTGGAGAGCGGGCGCAAGGCTGACCGGCCGCAGCTTGCCGCGGCCATCGCCTACGCGAAGAAGCGCAAAGCCGTGCTGGTCATCGCCAAGCTCGATCGTCTGGCCCGCAACGTGGCCTTCATCGCCAACGTGATGGACGGCGGCGTCGAGTTCGCGGCGTACGACTTCCCGCAGGCCAACCGGCTCATCCTGCACATCCTCGCGGCCGTGGCCGAGCACGAAGCCATGATGATCTCGACCCGCACCAAGGAAGCCCTGGCAGCCGCCAAGGCCCGCGGCGTGAAGATCGGCGGGGGGAGCACCACGACGTGGTGCGGGCCGCCTACACGGTCCAGGCCGACGCGCGGAAGGCCAACGTGCGGCCGATCATCGAGGAGATCAGGAAGGCCGGCATCACCACGCTGGTCGGCATTGCCGGGGCGCTCAACGCGCGGAATAAAGACGGCCCGCGGCGGCGCGTGGTCGGCAACGCAGGTCAGCCGCGTGATGTGAGATTTCTGCGGGTGCCACCCGCAATAATTTCTTGGACGAGAGGGCAGGGGAGAAAAATTTCGGGTCGCGCCGTGAGTGCTTTCAGGGATGCCCGTTTAATCGTCCTCAGAGTGTCGTACAGACCGCGTACGCGTCCGAGCACGCCTTGCTGCTACGACCGTCTCGCCGCTCTCTGCGGCTTTTCTGCGCGATCCACGGCCACGCTTGCCCCTGGCGATTGTCTCATCGCTCACTACGGCCTTCCTGCTGCGCCCCTCGTGCGCGGCTCTGAGCGCCCACTCGGGCACGAGGCCAGCCGCGAGGATAGTTCGCTCGGAAGGGTCGCCAAAGATGGCGAGCCGGAAGTCACCTTCAGTTGAGGCACCATAAGATATTTCAGGTTTAATTGTCCTTTTCCCATATCTCACGAATGCATCTCGCGAATGAAGCCGAAGCAGCTAGACCGGCAACGGCTCCAAAGACAAGATCACCGGGGTGCAAGTGAGATGACATATAGAATTGCAAGCAGCACGCCGAGATTGTCCCTAGGGCAACTATGCCAAATTGCTGAATAAAGTAGTTTTTTGGCAGCGCAATTGATAGAAGCGGAAGGAAAATGAACGTGAAGAATAGAATCGGACTCATCCATTTCGGGTAGAGAGTCATCAAGGCTGCCGGGAAGAGAAGCGGAAGTGCGAGTAAAAACGGAGGAAAAAGCAGTACCGCAATGATAATTATCGGAGATGCGACCAAGATCGCGAATGCTGCGCAGCTCAATGCGCCGCAGATCGAAGATATGAAGGATGCAATCAGCAGCTGAAGCGCGCGATCGAGTCCCACCAAGTAAGAATGCAAATTCATCCGCTTCGACATTGCTACGAATCTTGTGCAACTCGTTCTTTGGTGGCTAAGCCCAACCCGCCTTCTGATGTGTACGACACACTCATGAATCTACCCCTACTGCGAAGCGTTCCTCTCGCGCCATCATGGGCAAGTCACCTTTAGAACAATCAAATCCAGCCGACGGAGGCCCGGTTCTCTGGAATTGCACACATTGCTGAGGGCCGCGCAGGGCCACTCCTAGATGCGGCCTCCCTCCAGCCGCTGATGAGGCCCTGTCTTGCCCCGTCCACAGCCATGCGCAGCCCGTAGAGGATGCCGTCGAACACTGAGCGCATCGACCAGCGCCAAGGACGGCCAGTTGCGGCGGGTCTCGGCAGCATGGGGGTAACCACGGCCTATTCGGCATCCGTTAGGCAGGTTGCATACGGCGGGCTATCGCGCGCAAGCTCTGCGCGGACGGCAGGCGTCTACATCGGCATTTCCAGATGAGCACCAGACAATCAGATAAGAACGCTCTGCTGTCGCTGCTGATGCTAGGGTGGCCTATCTTCTTGATTGGTCCGGCCGATGCACACCGGCCTTACTTCACACGAAGCGAGATGGTGACGCTTCCGGACGGCCGGCCCGGTGAGATGCGGATCATTGCTGGAGACGGCCTCATGGCGGCCGATCCGACGCGCCTTCTTGTACTCGACGAGCATGGCCGATTGCTGGCCCGCAGCGCTGGACTTCAACTCGTTGATCTCGTCTGCGATGCCTCCCGGCATTGCTACGGCTACAATCGAGTGACCGGCGAGATCGTCGAGCCCGATCCCACGACGTTCGGGGCCAATGGAACCGAGGTTCCTCCGATGGGCGAGCGTGATGGCCTCGAACTTTTTGAGGGTGGCAGCGACACTTGGGGCGTTGTGAACCGACCGACCACTTTCAAGGAATGGGTGTTTTGCGAATGGCACCTTCTATGGCGCACGAACCCGATCATCCCCGGTTACTTTCTCGTGCTCGGTCTGCTCGCCGGCTCATGTTTCCTCGGCCTGGGCAAACCTCACCGGCAGACGTTCACGGAGATCGCGGATTGGTGCCTCGAAGCTGGTGGCCGCCTTTTCGGCTGCTCGGTTGTAGTTCTGTTCGCCGTGCCGCTGCTTCTGGTGGTTGGACCTCCATGGACGATATGGCTCGGTACAATGTTCGTCGGATCGTTGATCCCGATCGGCTTGGCTCGGCTAAGGAAGCGGAGCCCTTCACACGCTAGAGCGTTTTCCACGATCCCTGAGTCGGCGTGGCGGGGTGAGCGTTGATCCCTGAGGGTTTGTCAGGGAGATCGCCATGGCCCGTGCCTACAG
>NZ_JAVDVV010000058.1:0-3422 GCF_031457035.1 Methylobacterium sp. BE186 | reverse complement strand
GCCGGTTGGCCGGCCGCGCCGGCCAGACTGTCCGTGGTGGAGCGGCCGACCGTGCACTAACTTCCAACCTGGGCCACCGCGTGGGGGCGGACCACCGGACCTGCCCAGCCGCACTTCGGGCACACTCGACAGCGCCTTCCTTGATACGCGTTACCGCCTCCTGAACCGCAGGTCTGCCCCCTTCGGCCTCACCCTGAGGGTTGTGCCCTTTGTCAGCCGTGTGGACGAGCTGACGGGCCAGGGCGTGAGCGGTTACGGCACCAGGATCGGCCTCTTGGCTGACCGTGAGATCGTGCCGGGCAAGCTGATCGGGGCCATCAACGTGGAATACGGCTTCGCCACTGCGAGGCAGCTCGCGTCTGGTGCCGTCGAGAGAGGGTCAGGATTGGAGGTCTCTGGTGCACTGGCCTACCAGGTGCAGCCTGGCCTCTTCTTCGGCGGAGAGGTGCGTTACGCCCGCGCCTACGAGGGTTTGCGCCTCGAGCGGCTTTCCGGTGAGGCTGTCTACCTAGGGCCAACGATCTACCACGCATTTTCGGACCGCACCTGGGCTTCTCTCGCCTGGAGCTATCAGGTGAGCGGCCGCGCCGTAGGTGAGCTTGGGCCGCGCGATCTCGCGAACTTCGAGCGGCATCAGTTCAGGCTGCGGATCGGCTACAGCTTCTAAGCTCGTCCGCTGAGGTATGCCCAAACCCAACCGGCGGCAGCGCTTGGCCTTCTTGTACCGGTAGCAGCATGGACCTGCGGGCGCGCAGGGAGTTTGGCCTGGCAGGTGGGGTCAGTTCCGCGTGCAACCGGAGAGCGGAATGTTGATCGTGTGCGAGATCTGGAAGGATGAGAAGACCGAGGTTGGGCCCTACGAGTTCGCCAACCTGCCGAGACCTGGCGACACCGTCTCGGTGCCGCCGCAGAGCGGTGAAGGCTACCTGCATTTCAGGGTCGACAGCGTGACCCATCGCGCAAGCTCGGCGGCCTACCCCTCTGCAACGTACCTGTTCGTCTCGCAGGCCGAGTGAGCCAGCCTCTCTAGGGCCTTAGATGTTACCGCATCCGGCGATCAAAACTCCGAAGGCAGCGAGTGTGAGAGGCAAATTGATCGGCTTCCACCCCTCTCACTAGGGCAAGCCCTATTGGAACGCCGGCGCATGTCTGCACAGCCAGTTCGGACGACGTACGTGTCCGTGGAACCGTGTTGACGAGTGGTTGGGATCAGACGGCTAAAAGGTCCTTATGGCAGGGCGGCAGACAGCAGCGATCCTCTGGGTCCTGACGTTGAGCGGGTGTGGCGAGCCCCCCTTCGTCCCTGATGTCGCGTATCTCGCCACCGACGCGCATCTCACGGTTGGTGGGCAGCAGATCGTTCTGCCCCTCGTTGCCGTGGGTTCGCTCACCGGACCCCTCTCCTACCGGTACAGCCATGATCGCCTGGAACCCGCCCTCAAGAGGCGTCTGCGGGAGATGTCAGGCGACCCCGCTAAGCCATTGCCTGTCGAGCAGGTCGAGGTGTCTGTCGCTGTTTACGGCACCCACGGTGAGACGGCGCAGTCGCAGGCGATCTGTCCTCGCCTCACGCGCCGGTGGTCTCGGCACCTCTGCAGGCATAATCGCTCAGGCGTTCTGCTGGATGTTCCTGAGCGCTTCGCGTTGACCGATCGCAACAACCTAGCACTGTACAGGGTGGGCAACGAGAAGCAGACAGGCCGGCTCGCAGTCATGGGCGCATCCATCGGTGAGCCCGAGGTTGCCTGCGATCAGGAAGGGAAGTTCTGCAAGGCAGTCGTCTCGATCTCGCCCCGGCTGGTGGCCGTTTGGTCGGTCTGGAACAGCAGCCCCGGGTCCCGCGCAGAGACGGCTCAGCACATGGCCAAGCGGCAGGGCGAGGCCATCGTCACCTTCGTGCGGAATGCGATCGGGAGCGAGAGAGCACCGAGCGCCTCACTGATCCAGCCATGCAGGTTCCATAGCACCCAAACGGCGAGGGCGTCGCCGATTGAGCGTTATGGAGCCCACCGCCTCGTGTGAGCGGTATTGTGGGACCGAGCACAAGGCGATCCTCAGGGCATGGGTTCCGCATAGAAATTGCTGAGTTGCTGCCTCTCGTGCCCGGACAGCAATGCCTCGTCGATCCGCGAGAACTCAGGTGCTCGGCGCAGATGCTCCACCGTGATGGTCGTGTGGTAGCCGTGAAGCTTCGGGTTGTAATGCAGCTGTTCCCAGGGAACCGTATGGATCTCGGAACCCGCGCCCAGGAAACCACCGAACGAGGTGACGGCATAGACGACTTGGCCGCTGATCTTCTCGATCACGAGGCGCTTGATGGTCCCGACCCGTTTTCCGTCCGCATCGAAAACAGCGGTCCCCTCGATGTGGTCGCTCTCGATGAGCGGGTGGCTCGGAGCCGATGACGTGGCCATCTCAGCCATAGCTCGGTTCCTAAGCTTCCGGTTCAGCGGCAGCCACGATAGACATGCCCTCACGTTCGGCGAGGCTGTGCCTCGTCGCGGCAGGCGGCAAGCTCAAATGATAACTCCCATAGAGCGCTGCCCAGATCGATAGGCGGAATTATGGAGAGCCCGGCCAGCCATTTCGCGGAGCGCGATCAGTGCTGGTAGATCTCCAGCGTGTCGGCGGTGAACATCGCCTCGGCACCCAAGGAGGCGCTGCTGGACGAGCCGTCGATCATCGAGATCGCGTCCGGGTAGACGGTGCCGCGGCGGCCGTAGGCACGCCTGGCCTCCTCACACCAGCCGTCGGCGGGCTCCGGCATGGTCAGGCGCTGGCGGTTGATCTCGGTGCGCACGAGTTGCCTTGAGCCGTGCCTCATCGTGCTCCCAGCACTCCTGCGCGGGGCCGTAGGCCGCCCGGATGGCGAGCCAGGGCGCCTGGGCGTTGCGGCCAGGCTTGACCGCCTTGCACTTCTCCAGGGTGATCGCGTAGCCGACGAGCTGCGAGACGAGCGCTGGCGCGCGGCTCGGAACCGGCGCCTCGACCATCTCAGCGGCGCGGGCGCCGTTCGTGGCGAGGACGAAGGCCATCGGGATCGCGTAGCGACGCATGCTCCGGCTCCGTCGTGATAGGGTGAACGCTGGTAAAACGCCGTGTTCGGCTACGGCGAACCAGGATCCACTGCAGGGCTCGATGCATGCATTATTTGGCATGCCAGTCTGCGCGGCAAGCGAAATAATTCTACCGCTGCGCTTCGAACGTACTCTTGCGCTGTTCCATTAAGGCTTGCCCGCGTACGACTTTCCAAAGCCGTTCGAGCGGAGTCGTTTCGGGCTTTTGGAATGTCATTGAGCGCCGTCTCGGATCTGACTGGAGCGATCGAGTCTGACGAGTGAATACTAAGACTGCAGAATAGCTCTCGGTGGGCTGATCGGGCGAGCACCATAATGCAAAAATGTTGGGTCTAGGTCTAAAAT
>NZ_JAVDVV010000057.1:0-4170 GCF_031457035.1 Methylobacterium sp. BE186 | reverse complement strand
CGTCGGCGATCTTCTCGACGCCTTCACGCCAGCCGAGTGCGCCAACTACTTCGCCGCCGCCGGTTACGATCCGGAGTAAGTGGAAATCGCTCTAGCCCAAACGCTCTGCCAAGCTGATCAATCGTTTCGAAACGGGCTCCGAGGCAGTGTGGGTCGGCTGGTCTGGTCGAGGTGAAGGCGTTGAATTGGAAACGCGTTGCGCTCACCCTCACCCTGACGGTGACACTCTTCTTCATGCTGACATGGTCTCTCTCGGAGCCTGTTTGTCGCCTAGGATGGGCACCGGACGTGAACGAGCCCGACCAGGGATCGCGCTTCGTGTTGCTGTCACTATTCCTGATGTTCGTAGGTCCTTTGCTCCACGATTTGATCGCACTCGCATGCAGTGCGGTGAGCCTTGAACCTTACCGAGGTATCGCCCTACGACCTGGGATCGATGGGATTTCGTCGGAACCGCCACTGAGTGAGAGTACGAAGTGGCTGCTCGTCTATCCCATATTTTCTCTCGGGCTCGGGACTGCTCTGATCCTGTCGTGGATCGGCGCGACAGGCTGTTCGTAGGAGCAGAAGAATTATTCTGCGGTTCTCGCGACTTTCGCTGAGGGTAGGAAGCGGCCGCACCCGTTAGCGGACTTTTCCATTCGCGTACCTGTCGCCGTCTGCTCCGACAAACGTAGAAATCACAGATCTCTTAATGCTTTAATTCCGACGACGATCGTTTCCTTTCGCGACATCTCTCCCTCAGCAACAGCGAAACCCTGACGCCGAAATCGATTATCATCACAGCGATGATGATCAGCACACAGACGACTGCGATCGCAGAATGTTTCTTGAACGTGAAGAGGGCTATCACGCCTAAAACAAAGATGATTAAGATCGCAGGACCGCTGGAAAAGCCTATGAGTTCGATGAAATCCACCGTGGGCACCTATCCGGCAGGAGCTTGAAAAGGAAGCGAAATGTCGTCCACGATCTATGCTCCTGCGTGCTAGACAGGATGGGCCGGAAAGACTCCGTCCGCAATGGGTGGATTGTGTTGAAAAACTCCGTTTGTCCCTCTTCTGAGGGCATGAACCCACAACACCTGGGACAGCGGCGAGCGGCAGCCACCAGCGGTAGAGACCTCGATCCGTGCTGAGGAGTTTTTCAACACAATCGGTGGAAAGCGGCTGCTTTTCCGACAAGGAGAGCAGCCCCGCGCAAGCCATCGCTTCTTCAACCTCTGCGCTACAGGTCAGGGCTCAGAGAGAACATGAGCCAGAACACGGCCGCTGCTGCGGCACAGCAGCCAAACCCCAACCATCGAAACACAGGCCGAGCACCAAACGTCAATGCTATGGCTGTCGTCCATATACCCCCGAGCCAGATTGGAGCACTAACAAGAACACCTACGTAGAAAGACAGTTCACGTATGTGATTTTTGTCGATTTGCGCTTCTCTGTGCGCGATCGGCAGGCCGTACATTGAAATTGAAGAAAGTATGACCAGCAATATCGTCGCGAAGAGGGCTGTTGCTATGCTACATATCGGCATAATGGAGGTCTTCTTCAGCTTTGCAATTCTAATAAGAGTTTTTTAGAAGTGACTTGATCAGTTTGAGGCTCTACCGCTTAAAAACCCGAGCGATTTCGCTGCTGCAGATAGAAAAAACCCATTGCGCCATTCGCGATGAATATTCCAACAACAATAAATACAGTGTAATCAGCGGGCGCACGCGCCAGCATGCAGACAAAAATAAGGCCGATCGCGACAGCGGCGTTGATCATGCTTCGCCGAAGAAATGTTGCTACTGTCGGAACAACACCGAACCACTCTCTCAGGAAGAACCAAATGCTCATGATCAGTATTTCCTCGTCATGCAGTCAATGATCTACCAAACAATCATGAAGATGGTATTGCGGGGGGGGCGGGGGGCACCTGTCTCGACTTCCGCAACGGGTGGAAAGTGGATGTTAACTAGTAACGAGCAGGCTCTGCCTGCCGAAGGCTGAATCAGGATATCCTATCCCCGCCCGATAACACTTTGCACGCACGTGAAGAATGAAATTCCACAAACAAAGCACAATCCCCAGAATGTTGCGCATTGCGGCGCGCATTGTTGGCGTAGTTTCGGCGGTTGTCTGTCTTGTAACAATACCGTATTTGATTTTGAGCACTCCCGAAGCCCGTGCGCGCCGTTACATACCACGCGGACCAATAGCCGAGCGGCTTGCAGCAGTCGACCAGAATTGGACGGGCGAGAGTGAGACTGACGTTCTAAACGACCTATTTCCGGCGGATGCCATTATCCCGAGAGGAGCAAAAGGTCCTCCAGGGGCAATAAAGGGTGCCTTGCGGGACGGAAAGTTCGAGTGCGTGCTGTTTCCGCCGACTAAAGCGAGTTCAGGGTTGTACTCGTGTCTGAATGATGCAGCCGGCTATAATGCTGCTGGATGCCGTCGTAGTTGGTTGGTTTTGATCGAACTAACCCCGGTCGTAAGGGTTCAATGGCGAGTTGGTCGGATGCGAGCTTTTGTCAATTTGCGAGGATGCGCCCCAACCCAACCCACAGGGTCCCAAACCGGGGCCGTGGGCCGGGATTCTGGCTTCCGATTTTACCCTCGCGCTTAAGGTCAGCCGCCAAATTTGTGCGACTGGAAGGTCTGCTCAGGGTGGATGCAGGACCTTCATATCCACACCAGCCCTCTCAAGCGACACCAGCGATTCAGATCGCTTTGGCAAGCCGCGTCTTGGACTAACTCGCCATCGCAGTCGCCCTATAGAATATGCGGTTAACTTCGACGGGATCGGATTAATGGATTTGGGCGGATCGAATGAATGATTCAGATTTGCGTAGCTCTGATATGCCTGCTCTTAATGCTTTGGATGATGTACCGCGTTTGGCCTTGGTCAGTCGCCATCTTTTTTCTAGCGCTCGGTTTCTACGCTGTTCTCTTTGTAGCGATTGTGCAGTTGGACAAGAAAAAACAGATCAACGTCTCCGCTGTAGCATATGAGAACTCGAATGCTTGTGCGAATAAGCCCGATCACATCGCGGTATTGGTGCAGAATAGATATAATCATTCAACAATCAACAAGATTGTAATGACGATTTCTGTATATGGGGCTGTTGGAGATAATCCGATTGTGAGTTCTCCGAAAATTGTCCTTAATAAAAAAATAACTCCAAGAGCGCTTAGCATAGAGTGTTTGATGTATTCTGATTACATTGCGAGTCATCTTGATCGCAATTCTTTGCGATGGCAAGTCAAAGTTATTGGCTACAGCTTCAGGTAGGCGTAGATGCTCAGATGCTGCGCCTCGTCGCGCATCTGCCGGTGCACGCGGTTCTTGCGCTTGGGCTCGCGACGGCGCTGCTTCAGGTTGAGCGGTGCCTGCGAGCCGTCGGGAGGATCGTCCGGTCAGGGTCGAGAGCGGCCCATCGGACGGTTAGAGTGAGCGCGAGACTTGTCCGCCTCGCCCGGCTTGATCCGGCGATGGTGGCCCGTCAGTCGTCTCTCTGCCGGCAATCCGGATCAGTATGGTTGAGATCAACCAAGCGCCGAAGCCCGCTACCATGTGCCAACTAGTGACGATCAGGCCAATGTGCAGGGCGTCGAGCCTGTGCGTTCCGCCAATAAGCAAGAGCAAGGCGACGCCCGGTGCGGCGGAGGCGAGGAGGACTGGAGGAAGTCTGATCCTGGTTCCTGCATTGCGGCCCAAGGAGATCAGCGCAACGAGTGCGGTAAACAGCCATGAAGTAGACGTAAGCGACCGCGTAGCTGTTCGTGTCCTCGATGCGGAAGGCTTCTTCGAGTTCGACAGCGCGCCAGGGCGGCGGAAAGCGGCGGGGTTCGGTCATTGCTGCCGGGAACGGGCATGAAACCAATCCGGCGGGCGGAGATTAACCCACGGCAACCGCCAGAAGGAGGGCCGCCCCTGAGGACGGCCCGAGTCTGGGAGGAAACGCCCTCTCACGAGGGAGCAGCGCGGCGACGCCATCGCCATGCTGCAGTGCGGGAAACCGGCAAGGTGCCCTCACAGTTCCCGTGGAGTTCGGTTGCCCGACAGGCCCGTCGAAAGGCGGGCCTGTTTCGCGCGGGACTATCGGAAATTCCGTGTGTGGGCGGCGAGTTGAACATCAGGCCGCCATGGCCCGGGTGAAGCGCTCGCCGAAGATGACGGCGAACT
>NZ_JAVDVV010000055.1:0-6151 GCF_031457035.1 Methylobacterium sp. BE186 | reverse complement strand
TGATCGACGTCCCAGGAGCGAAACACCTTGGCCATGGGCCGAGTGAATCACCCCGCAGCCTCGTCGTCGAGACACTTACTCGGACGGGCTCCTAGGCGGTTCGCACCGAACGGCGAAGGCGAGGTTTGAGCCCATCAACGGTTCCTAGGAGTCGTCCGCTCTGGCGACGGTTCAGATCTTACGACCGGTCGGCAGTGTGATGGGTTTGGGCCTAACCCTAACGTGCAACGCCTTGCTGCGCAGGGAATCCGATGCTTCAAATTCTCGTCCGCCGTGCCGGTGGTCGGGAGACGACGATGCAGAGAACATCGACGAAGCGCCACATCCTGCTCAGCCTCGCGGCCGTCACGGCCGCCACTACCCTGCCGAACCTGTCGCTTGGGACCGCCCGTGCAGTCGAGCCCGCCGCGTCTAGGCCCAGAGAGCGCCAGCCTATCGAGGCCGAGAGCTTCCGCGTTCCAACGCAGGATCCCGGCATCACGCTCTACGTTCGAAACAAGCGTCCGGCAGGCATGAGCGCGTTTCCAGCCGAGAAGATCCTACTCTACGTTCACGGAGCGACCTACCCCGCCTCGACGTCATTCGATCTGCCGCTCAACGGGCTCTCGATGATGGATTATCTGGCGGCCCAGGGCTACGACGTCTACCTCGTCGACCTGCCTGGCTACGGCTTCTCTGACCGGCCAGCGCAGATGAGCGCGCCCGCGCAGGACAACAAGCCCTTCATGCGCACCCCCGACGCGGCACGTGCCGTCGGTAGCGCGGTCGACGCCATCCTGAAGCGGCGCAGTGTGGACAAGCTCAATCTGATGGGCTGGTCGTGGGGCACTTCGACTATGGGGCTCTTCACGAGCCAGAACAACGACAAGGTGAACCGTCTGGTGCTCTACGCGCCGCAATGGCTTGCCAAGGCACCACCGAACCTCGGTAATTCCGGTCCGCTCGGCGCATATCGCAGCGTTTCGCGAGACAGCGCGAAGGACCGCTGGCTCAAGGGAGTGCCAGAGGACAAGAAGGCCGACCTGATCCCAGCAGGTTGGTTCGAGCAATGGGCGGACGCGACCTGGGCGACTGACCCGGTCGGCGCCGCGCAGAGCCCGCCCGTGCTCCGGGCACCGAACGGCATCATCGCGGATTCCCAGGAATACTGGCAGGCTGGCAAGCCGCTCTACGATCCTAGCCTCATCCGCGTCCCGACCCTTGTCATCCACGCGGAATGGGACGCGGACCTCCCGAGCTATCAGGCTCAGGAATATTTCACGAAGCTAACCGCGACGCCCTACAAGCGCTTCGTCGAGCTCGGCGAGGGCACACATACAGTGATGATGGAGAAGAACCGCATGCAGTTCTTCCGCGAGGTCGGAGCCTTCCTGAACGAGATTGATCCCGTCGCGCTCAATTAGCCGCATCTCCTGAACAATGAAGCCTGGAGCCCTCAGGCTTCATCTCTTGATCTGTGCCGCTGCAAATTTCGCGGACGGGCCTCTCGAAGAGTAGAGCGTGGAGGTGAGACCAAAATGCCGAACCAGCGCAGCACCGAGCTTTCGCAACCAGCAGCCACTTCCTGCCGCGTAGAGAACAGACGCTTTGACTTGATGGAGCAGTGCTGGAAATGGTCTCCATCCACACGCGAGCACGAGGGCGGAGCAACGATGAGTAAGCCTTGTAGATCAGTCTTGCCGCTAACCGCTGGCCCCATGAGTTGACGAGTGATCACACCACGCGTGGAGGAAAAGCCATGGATGAGGACCGATTCAACATTGAATTGCGCAAATTCCTGAAGGAGGTCGGGGTCACCTCCCAGCGCGAGATTGAGCGTGTCGCTCGCGACGGCCTAGCGCAGGGCAACACCCTAACGCTTCGCATGACCCTCACAGCCGAGAATGCACCTCTCAAGCATGTCGTTGAGCGAACGATCTCACTGGGCGAGGATCCAAGCAGCTCCAGCTGAGAGCGTGGGCGCGCGCAGGGTGCCGGACGCCCCACCGGAGTGCACTCAGACGTCGGAGCAATGAGCATCGCGACATCGGCCGCAACACTCCAGATAGCTCTGGAATGATCTGCACCGAACTCGCCTCGCACCCGCCCATCGTTCATGTCCGGACGGTGCTCTGGCAGAAGGGATGGGTCATCGACAGTCAAATCTTGGAGTATTGAAGTGAGCGCGGCCGCCGACGCCCGGGACGCCCGCATCCGATTGGCCTGTTGCCTCGGCATGCTCGCAGTCGGTGTTAATGGCACCGCGATCATGGCTGCGTTGCCGACCATGCGTGCGGATCTCGCTCTCGGTCCCGAGGAGGTGACCTGGGCGGTGAATAGCTATTTGCTCATGTCTGCTGCCTGCATCATCCTGGGCGGCAAGGCTTCGGACTGGATTGGGGCACAGCGCGTCGCCTTGGTAGGTTTGCTCCTTTTCGGCGTCGCCTCGGCCGCGATCGCTGCAGCAACGGGTCCTGGGCTGCTCCTGGCTGGGCGCGCGGTTCAAGGGCTGGGGGCAGCTCTCGCTGTGCCCGCGACACTCTCGTGCATCGGACAGGCGGCTGACCTCTCGCGGCGCGCTACTGCCTTGAGCGCCTGGGCGGGAACGCTGATGCTCGGGTTCAGCCTCGGGCCACTCGTCGGCGGCGCGCTCACGCACGCGATCGGGTGGCGGAGCGTGTTCGGGTGCACCGCCGTCGCCTTGATCGCTGCGGCGATCCTGCTTCTGACTGCTCGAACAGGAGAAGAGACGCCTGCGTCGAGACGGCCGTCACAGATTGATGCGGGGGGCTTCCTTCTTCTTGCCGTTCTGATGGTGTCGGTCATCCTTACGCTCAACGGCCTGCCGCGGGTTGCGCAGGCGCCGATCCACGTTGCCCTGCCTTTCGCCGCCGCAGCAGCGGCATCCATCCTGTTCGTGCGCGTCGAGCGACGTTCCGCCGATCCGTTTGTGGACCTCGCCCAGGTCCGGCGATCCCCGCTCTTCCTGCGGGCGGCTGCGATCGGAGCGGTGACCATGTTCTGCATCCTGTCAACGCTCCTCTACTTCAACGTCGATGCTCAAGGCACCACAGGGCTTCAGTTGAGTCCTATCGGCGCAGGGTTGGTGCTCCTGCCGCTGAGCATGGGTTTGTTTGCTTCGTCCCGGCTCGCGCCGCGAGTGGTCCGTCGGCTAGGTCCGGCCAGCGCACTCGGAAGCGCCCTCATCGTCGTAGCCGTCGCCTGCGCGGTGATCGCCGCTGCAGCGCATCACCGCTCCGAGGGGACACTCTGCGCCGGCCTGTTCCTGTTCGGAGCCGGCCTTGCCGTGCCTTATGCTACCGCCCCGCGCCTTGCTCTTTCAGCACTGCCGCCCGAAGCTGCGGGCCAGAGCTCGGGCTTGATCAACGCCTGCACATTCCTCGGAGGTAGTTTCGGCGTCACCAGCGGGGCGATCCTCTACCCGCTCGCAGGCTTCTCGGGCGTGATGACCCTCGTGGCGGCCGCGGCACTCATCGGCGCCACGCTGGCCCGAAGCCTGCCGCGCGCGGGCGCACGCTGACTGCGGCTCACGGCACCCGTGTGAAGGAGCCGTAATTGACGCTCATGGTTCCGGCTACGCGACTACCGTCGATACGCGCCGAGGTCGCGGCCCCATTCTGGAAGCGGAAGGTGAGAAGGCCCGGCGCCACGTCCGGGTTCGGGAAGGTGAGAAGAAAGGCGTCGCCCGACCACAGGGTTAGCTTGGCCGGGCGTCCTCCAATGGTGACGACGAGCCCATCGTTCGTCGCCGCGATACGGAGCTGCCCGTAGAGCGCGCCCTGGTAGACGCCTGCGTAGGCGTCCAACGGGTGTGCCATCGGCAAGGCGTCGGCAGGCGGCTTCGGGATCGCGACCAAGTTTGTCCAGGAGGCCTGTTCCGACCGGATCTCAGCCTGGAGATCCCGCCCGGATGCGCCGATCTCCCGCTCCAGGAACTCCGCGCGCACAGCCTCGGGGAAGACCGTGAGCTGCTTGTTGGCGAAGATCGCGATGCCGACTTTCAACTCCGGGATGAGTGAGACGATGGTGCGGACGCCGTTGAGGGCACCGTTCTTCTCGACGACCCGCCGGTTCAGAAAGTGGTAGCTGTCGCAACCGAGCCCCGCCGCAGCGTTCGGATCGTGCAGCGGCCCGCTCGGTCCCTCGACCATGCTGGCGGCGACGATCGCACCAAGTGTTGCGTCGGTCAGCATCTGGCGCCCCTCGAAAACGCCGCCCGCTAACAGCATGCTCATCCAGCGCGCGATGTCGGCACCCGTGGAGACGACGGCCCCGGCGCCGCTGAAAGCATCGACGTTCTCGTAAGCCATCACGCTTCCGTCGAGATCGTGTGCGGCCGCGCGGTTCTCGTCCTCGAAGAGTATGGCCTGGACCGGTCCGCTGCGCTTCATTCCGAGCGGCTCTAGGACGGTATGCGCAAGGAGCTGCGGTGCAGTCAGGCCCGCAGCCTGCGCGGCAGCCTGCTGACCGAGGAAGACGCCGTAGTTGGAGTAGGCCCACCGCTCGCGGAAACTGTGGTCGAATGGCAGGAACCGGGCGCGGCGAACCAGTTCGGCAGGCTCAAGCTCGAACTCTGTGAGGAGGTCACCCGTGTAGGCGGGCAGGCCGGTGCGGTGAGCAAAGAAATCCCGCAATGTCGCGTTCTGGGTGGCGTAGGGCACAGCGAGTTCAAGCTGCGGAGCGAACGTGGCGATGGGCCTGTCCCAGGCGACGATCCCGCGGTCGACCAGCGTTCCCACGGCCGTCGCGGCGATGAACTTGCTCACCGACGCGATCTGAAATCGCGTCTGTGTGTCAACCAGCGCCGTTTTCCCGACTTCACGCACACCGTAGCCCCTGACGAAGACAGGGCCATCGGATTTCGCGACGGCGATGACCGCGCCGGGCACCGCGTAGTCTACCAGCGCCTTCTGCACGAACTGATCGAACGTGCGGCCGTTCACGACCCGGGTCAGCGCCTCGACGGCGGGCTCATCAGCATTGGCGAGGCCGGTGCAGAGACAGAGTGCAAGAGTGACGAGCGAGACGAAAGGTATGCGGCTCACCGGTCACGCTCCTTCCGCACCCGGGCACCAGTGCTGGCCGGTGGTGCGCCTCGGCGGCTCAGTCAGAGTGCAGCTCTGGCCAAGGTCGTGCAAGGAACGATGCTTCGATCTCGCCAAGGGTGCGGAAAGGACGGAGCCGGCAAGCCAATGCGGCTGCGCTTTCAGCGAGTCATCAAAAGCACGCCGCCAGCCATGACCAGGAACGTGATGAAGCCGGCGACCGCAACAATCCGGCTCACCTGTGTTCGCTCCGCCAATCCGTCGACGGGCTGGGCAGATCCGTCCTGGGCCGGCAGGCCAACGGTCGTGAGCGAACGAGCGGTAGCGCTCGTGAGCTCTCGCGGTTGGTGAGAGATCTCGCTGGCAGGCTCGCTTGGAAGCGCCAGGGGATTGCTCACAGAAGGCGGACCTTCGGCACGCGACACTGTGAGAAGCGTTTCTTCGAGCTCAACAGGCACCCCAGCCTCCTCGATCTCGAGCACCAACAGCGCGATGTCCTCGGCGCTCAGCCCGTCCATGGGCAGGGCCGCCAGCAGGTCCTCTGGCGAGAGCCGACCCTTTTGCTTCCCGAAAGCGATGAGAAGGTTCAGCGTGTTGCGATCGATGTGGGCGGCCAACAGACTTCGCCTCCTCGCCGATTTGTTGCGGGTCCCTGGCCAGAGGGCTAGCGGATGAGTGGGGCTTCTTCGTGTGTCGTAGGCCACCAGCCTACCCGCACGTGCGATCGGGCGGCCACCGCCTTCCGAAGGCCCGCGAACTTATCCGGTCGCAAGCGCCCATGTGGTCAGCGACGTTTGGCCAGAGCCGCGGCAGATATCTCTGGCGGTCCGGCCAATTATCATTTGATAAATACGCTCAGCGCACATGCATTTAACTATTTTTTAACTCACATCTGCTTGTAATTGTCTTGCCCAGCCAGGGTGAGCGCGGCGCACAAGACGCCACTTCGTCGTGTAAACACGGCGATATGTTCTGCGCTGCCCTGATGGTTGCAGCGAAAGGGGAGCAGCGATGTCTAAGGTTCTCGTCGTCACATCGGGCAAGGGCGGCGTCGGTAAGACGACCACCACGGCGGCCCTCGGGGCCGCCATCGCGCAGAGCGGAAA
>NZ_JAVDVV010000054.1:0-10898 GCF_031457035.1 Methylobacterium sp. BE186 | reverse complement strand
ATCATCTCCGCCCGCACCGCGTCCGCCACGGCCTGCAGATCAGCCTCCGGCACGCGCCGAAGCGCCGAGGGATCCAAAATGCCGTCGAGAAGGGAAGTATCTTGCCGTGCCAATGCTCTGTACCCGCTTGCTCGTCCTTGACATCGATCCGGTGCATGCCGCGTCGGGGCCGGCGCGGGCATCGAGTCACCGTAGCGATCGATGAGAATTTCGGTCCTATATACCGATCTTGCCCAGCATTGCCATGGTGCAGCCCCAATCGCCGAGGTGCCCTGGGCCGGTTTTAGCTCCCCACCGTTCCGATTTCAGCGTTAATGATTGCGGAGCGGCCCTCGGCGGTAGCTACCCGCGGATGCAACTGAGAGTGCGGCATTTATGAACGGGCGGCGGCACCAGCAATGTTACTCGGCTCGATTCGCGGTTTTCGGCAGCGCGTTGCAGGCGGATACCGACCGATAATGCGCATTCTCCTCAGAGCCTGCCTCGGTGCGTTCGCGCTGCTGGCCGCCGCGACGCCAGGCTCGGCAGTCGAGTCGCGCAGCTCCGAGATCACGTTCGCGTGCGATTTTCTCGGCCGCTGTCCGATCCAGGCCTCGCCCGGCGCGCCCGACCGCGACGTGCAACCCTTCGAGGGCAGCCTCGGCAGGCCCTGCGGTTGGCGTTGGCGGGCGACCCCTTCGGGCACCCGAAAGGTCCGCGTGTGCTACTGAGCGCGGTGCGCGCAAGGCGTCTGATCGCGGCTGCGCTCGTCCTCGCGACCAGCTCCGGCGCGGCGGCCATCGGGGAGGGGGCCGCGACCTGCCCGGCCCTCTATCTCGACGGGTCGCCGCCGGCACTCACCAACGCCAAGCTCTCGGCCCGGACGCTGCCGCTCTGCTTCGACGCCTACGCGGTGCTGCATTCGGGCGTCTCCCGCACGCCGCTCTACGCGGCCGAGCACCTGACCCGCGCGAGCGTCGCCGCGGCGCGGCGGGTCGACCGGGAGGACGCCTTCCACGACGAGGATCGCGTTCCCTCGGATGAGCGCGCCCGCGTCGAGGATTACATCCGCAGCGGCTACGATCGCGGCCACATGGCGCCCGCCGGCGACATGCCGACCGCGGAGGCCCAGGCCCAATCCTTCAGCCTCGCCAACATCGTGCCCCAGAACCGGACCTTCAATCGCGGGCTGTGGTCCGCCATCGAGGAGAGCGTTCGTCGCCTCGCGAGCCAGCGCGGGGAGCTCTACGTGATCACCGGCCCCGTCTTCGAGGGCGATTCGGTCGAGGCGATCAAGGGCCGCGTCCTCGTGCCGACCCAGATCTTCAAGGCGGTCTACGATCCGAAGCGGGGCGAGGCGGGGGCCTATCTCGCACCGAACCGGGCGGACGGTGCATGGCGCGCGGTCTCCTTGAAGACGCTCAACGCGGTCGCGGGGCTCGACGCCTTCCCGACCCTGCCGGACCGCGTCAAGGCCACCGTCATGGACCTGCCGGAGCCGCGCGAATTCTCCCGCGGCGAGCCGGGCGAGGCGCACCGCCCGGAGGAGGGCTGGCAATCCTGGCTCAAATCCGAATTGTTCCGGGCGCTGCGGCGGGCCTTGCGCGACGCGCTCCGCTCCATTTTCTAGGAGGGCTTGATGGCACGCCGCACGGACAAGCCCGCTTTCACACCCTTCTCCGACGACACGATGGTGCAGACGATCGGCGCCCTCTCGATCGAGAACGGCACGGCACGCATCGCCGTGCATGGGCAGATCGAGATCACCCGCGACCGTGCCGGCCTCGCCCAGGCGCGCGACCTCAAGCGGGCCGTCGACGCCATCGTGCGGGCGCTCGCCGCCGCGGACCTGCCCGATTCCGTCGGCGACGAGGGCGCGGAACCGACCTCCACGCTGCGCAATCCCTTTTCCTGAGAGGGGCGGGCGAATCGTCTCCCGTCCTTGCCCCTCCCGGGCGGCCCTGATACTCGGGCCGGATCATCACAAGAGACAGTGGCGCCGCGGGCGGCTTCGGGTTCGGAGCGCCGGGGACCGGATCGATCGGCCGGCGCCGCGCTCAAGACCCATCGCGGCCGCGCATCCGCGCGCCGCACGAGACCGCAAGACGCAAGGACACGGCGATGGCCCGCGAATTCATCTACCACATGCGGGGTCTGACCAAGACCTACCAGGGCGGCAAGAAGGTCCTGGAGAACGTCAACCTCTCCTTCTACCCCGACGCCAAGATCGGCGTGCTCGGCATCAACGGCGCCGGCAAGTCGACGCTCCTCAAGATCATGGCCGGGATCGACAAGGATTGGACCGGCGAGGGCTTCGTGGCCCAGGGCGCCCGCGTCGGCTACCTGCCGCAGGAGCCGCAGCTCGACCCGACCAAGACCGTCCGCGAGAACATCATGGAGGGGGTCGCGGCGAAGCAGGCGCTGCTCGACCGCTACAACGAGCTCGCCATGAACTACTCGGAGGAGACGGCCGACGAGATGACGGCCCTCCAGGACCAGATCGAGGCCCAGAACCTGTGGGAGCTCGATTCGAAGGTCGACCAGGCCATGGAGGCGCTCGGCTGCCCCGGCGACGAGCAGCCCGTCGACAAGCTGTCGGGCGGCGAGCGCCGCCGCGTGGCGCTCTGCCGCCTGCTCCTGTGGGAGCCGGAATTGCTGCTCCTCGACGAGCCGACCAACCACCTCGACGCCGAGACGGTGAACTGGCTCGAAGGCCACCTCCGGCAATATCCCGGCGCGATCCTGATCGTGACCCACGACCGCTACTTCCTGGACAACGTGACGGGCTGGATCCTGGAGCTCGACCGCGGCCGGGGCATCCCCTACGAGGGCAATTACTCGGCCTGGCTCGTGCAGAAGCAGAAGCGCCTGGAGCAGGAGGGCCGCGAGGACATGGCCCGCCAGCGCTCCATCGCCCGCGAGCAGGAATGGATCGCGGCCTCCCCGAAGGCGCGCCAGACCAAGTCCAAGGCCCGCATCACCCGCTACGAGGAGCTCGTCGCCAAGCAGCAGGAGAAGATCGACGCCACCACCCAGATCGTGATCCCGATCTCGGAGCGGCTCGGCCAGAACGTCATCCAGTTCGACGGCCTGAACAAGGCGTTCGGGGACCGCCTCCTGATCGAGAACCTCTCCTTCAAGCTGCCGCCGGGCGGCATCGTCGGCGTGATCGGGCCGAACGGCGCGGGCAAGACGACGCTGTTTCGCATGATCACGGGCGCCGAGAAGCCCGACGCGGGCACGATCGAGGTGGGCGAGAGCGTGAAGCTCGGCTACGTCGATCAATCGCGCGACGCCCTCGACCCGAAGGCGACCGTCTGGGAGGAGATCTCGGGCGGCAACGACGTGATCTACTTCAACAAGCGCGAGATCAACTCGCGGGCCTACTGCGCGGCCTTCGCCTTCAAGGGCGGCGACCAGCAGAAGAAGGTCGGCACGCTCTCGGGCGGCGAGCGCAACCGCGTGCACCTTGCCCGCACCCTGAAGAGCGGCGCCAACGTACTGCTCCTCGACGAGCCGACGAACGACCTCGACATGGAGACGCTTCGGGCGCTCGAAGAGGGCCTGGAGGATTACGCGGGCTGCGCCGTGATCATCAGCCACGATCGCTGGTTCCTGAACCGCATCGCGACCCACATCCTCGCCTTCGAGGGCGACAGCCACGTGGAGTGGTTCGAGGGCAACTTCTCGGATTACGAGGAGGACAAGAAGCGCCGCCTCGGCGCCGACTCGATCCTGCCCAAGCGCCTGAAGTACAAGAAGTTCAGCCGGTAAGGCTCAGGCCGCACGCTCGCGCCGTGGTCGCTTTCTCTCGCCGGGGGAGGCGGCCACGGCCTCACGCCCGGGCGTTGAGGGAGGCGGCCTCCCTCAGGTCCCGCGCGTCCGTCAGCTTGAGGCCGCGGCGGCGCAGATCTGCCAGCATCCGCCGGTCCGGAAAGCCGCAATAGGGCAGCGTCTCGACCGCCCGGCCGGGCGGCAAGCGGCCCTCGGCCGCCGCCTGATCGAGGACCCGCTCCACCAGGATCCGGCCGCGCTCGTGCAGCAGCACCGAGGCGCGGCTCGCCGTGACGTCCGCGGGCAGGCGCACCGCCTCCTGCGCGAGGAGTGCGCCCGTGTCGATGGCGACGGCGAGGTGCTGAATTGTGATGCCGAAGGCGTCCGGCCCCTCGGCCAGGGCGTGGATCGTCGGGACCGGGCCGCGATGGCGCGGCAGCAGGCCGGGATGGACGTTGAGGCCGCCGAGCGGGGCAGCGGCGAGCGTCGCGCCGGACAGGATCTGATCGAAATGGAAGGTCAGGATCAGGTCGGCGCCGTGGCGATGCAGGGCGTCGGAGACGGCCGGTCCGTTCACGTCGTCGACCTTCAGCACCGGAATGCCGAGCCGGCCGCACAGCGCACGCAGCGGCGTCGCCTCCGGCGCTCCCCCGCTTCCGGTGAGGCGCTGGGTCACGGGCGCCAGCGGCCGCATCAGGTCGGGCAGGCCGAAATTGACGCCGAGATAGGGCAGGAAGCCCGGCCCCGAGCGGGCGAGGTGCCGCCGGATCTGGCCGGTGAAGCCCCCCGTGCTCGGCCGCTCGGCGTTCGAGAGGCCGACGAACGCGATCTCCGCCGCGTGGTCGGCGACGAAGCGCCTGAGCGCCCGGGCGTTCGGCAGCGCTTCGAGGGCGAGGACGGCGAGGCGGAGCCGTCCCATCAGCGCCGCTTGCGGATCTGGAAGCGGAAGCCGTGCATACCGAGCCGGCGCAGGCGCTCCGGCAGGAGCCCTGCCCCGCGGGCGGCGGCGGCGAGGCGGCGGGGGAAGGCGACCACGTCGAGGTCGCGCTCGAGGCCGCGCGCGATGCGCAGGGCCGCCTCGTCGGCGCTCATCTCGAACGGCCGCCAGCCCTTGTAGTCGCCCCCCATCGGCGTCTTCACGTAGCCGGGCGTGACGACGTTGAGGCGCACGCCGGTGTGCCGGATCTTCTCCCGCAAAGCGAGGCCGTGGGCGAGGAGGGCGGCCTTGGTGCCGCTATAGGCCGGCGCGTCGGGCAGCGGCGCGTAGGCCGCGAGCGAGGAGACCAGGGCGATCTGGCCGCGTCCGCGGGCGAGCATCAGCGTCACGCAGGGCAGGGCGACGTTGAGAGCGCCGTTGAGGTTGATGTCGACCGTCTCGAAGGCAGTCTCCTCGGTCTCGATGCCGCCGGTCGGATGCCCGCCATTCACGCCCGCGTTGACGATGACGAGATCGAGCGGCAGCCGCGCATCCGTCTCGCGCAGCCACGCGCTCACGGCTGAGCGGTCGCGCACGTCGAGGGGTGCAATCTCGACCGCGGCGCCCCGCGCCCGGCAGGATTCGGCCACCGCTTCGAGCCGGTCCGCACCGCGCGCATTGAGGATGAGGTGGTGGCCCGGAGCCGCGTAGTGGCGGGCGAGCGAGGCGCCGATGCCGCTCGACGCGCCGGTGATCAGGATGACGGACATGGGCCGCCTGCTACCCCCGCCGGGGGCGATCGATCAATAGACCGGCGCGAGCCGCTCGTCCGCGGCGCCCCCGTCCCGGATCCGGGCAGCGGCGGCGACACAGGCGTCCGGCAGGCTCGCCTCGATGCGCGGCACGGCGCCCGCGACCGCGCGATCGATCGCGGGGCGGGAGAAATAGCCGCCGTTGACCTGCGTCCGGTGCAGGACGACCCTGCGAAAATCCGCCATCAGGCTCATGTCGGGCGGGGTCGGGTTCGTCCAGAAGCTGTCGAGGCCGGCCTGATGGGTGAGGCCGGGCATGTTGTAGATCGCCGTTCCCATGGCGAGCGTCGGCCGGCCCGTCTCCAGCGACAGCATGCCGACCGTGCTGTTGACGATGACGACGCCGCGGGCGCCCCGGATGAGATTCGGCAGGTCGCCGCCGTCGATGAAGTCGAGGCGCTCGCTGACGCCGTGGCGGCGGGCGGAGGCACGGGCGAACTTGCGCCAGTTGATCAGGCCGCTGTCGAGCGGGTGGAGCTTCACGAGAAGCCGCGTCGGAGCCTGCGAGTGATCCGCGAAGGACTTGATGACCCGGTCCATGAAGCCCTCGACCCCGAGGAAGGGTGAGTGGACCCGGATCTGATAGTCGCTGTCGAGCTGCAGCGGCAGCAGGAAATAGTCGGCGCCGATCGCCGTGTAGATCTCGTTGCACCGGATCGCCTCGCGGCGCGTCCGGCCGCGGCGGGTGAACTTCTTGATCCAGCCGGCATATTCGGACGCGATGTGCCGCGGGCGGTGGGTGCGGAAGTTCGGGTAGAGATAGGGAAAGCCGATATTGGCGATGTTGTAGGCGACATCCCACAGGCCGCGCCGCGCCATGTTGCCGGTCGAGGGCATGGCGCGCCCCGGCTGCGGCAGGCGGCGGGCGATGGCGCGCACCTCCTCGGCGGTCTTCGGCAGGGAGGAATGGCCGTTCACGCCGCCGAGTTCGCAGGTGACCCAGTTCGGCCGGATGTAGCCCTCCTCGAACACGTGAACCCGCAGGCCGCGCAGCTTGGCGACCTCGCGGGCCGTGACGTGGTAGGGCCGGCAATCGCCGAACAGCACGATGTCGGTCACCTCGTGCCGCGCCACGTAGGCGTCGAGGTAACTCTCCCAGCCGTCGCGCTGGCCCCGGTAATGGTCGGAGGGGAGGGGCCAGAACAGCCAGTCGCCGGGGCAGAAGTTGATGCGCCGAACCGCGTGCCCACGATCCCGCAGGGCGCGGCCGAGATCGGCGAAGAAGGGCGAGGCGATGCCCTGGAGGAACAGGAAGGTCGCGGGGCGATCAGGATACGCGTCGGGGCGAGGCTGCAGCATCACGAGGCGCTTGTCCTTCACCGGGCGGGCGCCCAGGCCTGCGGTCCGTCTTCTGGGGTCGCACAGGCGCTCGGCACCCGCAATGAGACCCGGAAAGCGATCACCGTAAATCTCTATCACCGTGGCCCGGCGGCCACGCCGGCCGCGGCAAGTCTCGGTCTGCGACGGGTTAGGCGGCAAACACGGCAAGCGTGTGTCCAGCGCACCATGCACTCCTGACGGTCGCCCCGACCCTGTGAATTGCGCTAATAACCCTATCCCGCAGGCCCCGCGCCGCCCCTCGGCGGCGCGGGTTGCCAGAATCCGGCCCCTTCCCGGGCCGTCGCCCCGAACGTTCAAGCGATGCTGCCGAACTCACCTCCCTCGTTCTTCGCGATAGGCCGGACCGCTCGGCGGCTCAGCGCCGAGATCGAGGCCGCGACAGGACGCCGGCCCGCCCTTCCCTGGAGCCCGGGCGCGGCCGGCGCCACCTGGGGCGCGGATGGCGCCGCCGCATTCCTGCTCGGCCGGGCCGGGCGTCCGCCCCTCGTCGTCGAGCCCGGTCCCCTGCTCAGCCCCTACGACACGCCCGAAACCGGCATGGCGAGCCTGCGGATCAGGCTCCGGGGCAGGCCCGTGGGTGGGGAGGCGCCGGGCGCCGAGCTGGCCGCCTCGCTCCGCGGCCGCCGGCTCTACGGGCGGAACCGGTTTCCCCATGGCGGCGGCACGACCCTCGACGAGGTCTTCGGCGGCCTTCCGGCTCCGGCCCTCATCCTCGCGGACGGTCCGGCCGCCGCGAGCCCGGCGCGGCTGCGCGCCTTCGTCGGCCGGGTGCTCGCGGACCGTCCGGCAGAGCGTTTCGTCGTGGCCGGGCCGGAGGGCTGCCCGGGCCTCGGGCGCCACCGCGCGGAACGCCTGACGGTTCTGAGCGGACCCGTCGATCCCTGGCTCCTGTTCGAGCGGGCGGCGCGCGTCTACGTCGATCGCTGGGAGACCGCGTACGGGCCGAGGCTGGCGGGAATCGAGACGCACTGCGTCGACGGGACCGCCGCCCCCCCGGACGCAGCCTTGTTCGCCGCCGCCTTCGGCGCGGGCGTCCATTACTTCGATCCCTGGACGCGGCGACCGGTCAGCGCCGCGGAATGCCTCGAGCACGTCGCGTGGCTGCGGGATCGATTCGCGGGCAACGATCGCAGGATCGTCTATGTCGGTGTGTCGGGCTGGAAGCGGCCCGCCCTCGACGTCTTCGCGGCAGGCCCCCACGGCCCTCCGATCCACGCCATGAAGGCCGAGGACGCGGTCGCCGCAGGGCTCCTGCATCAGGCGCGGATCCGGGCCTGGGCCACCCGCGAGCCCGGACATCTGGAGGAGCGCTGCGCCGAGGTCGGGTTGCCCCTGGCGCGGATCGAGGACGGCTTCCTGCGCTCGGTCGGGCTCGGTGCCAGCCTGCAGCCGGGCGCCTCGATCGTGGTGGACGATCGCGGCATCTACTACGACCCGCGGCGCGAGAGCGGCCTCTCCGTCCTGCTGGCGCAGAGCCGCTTCCCGCCGGACCTCGTCGCGCGGGCGCGGCGGCTGCGCGAGGCAATCGTGTCGCGCCGCCTCAGCAAGTACAATGTCGGCCTCGCCGCGCCGCCCCTCGACCTGCCGGAGGGGCGGCGCCTCGTCCTGGTGCCCGGCCAGGTCGAGGACGACGCCTCCGTGATGTACGGCTCGCCCCATGTGCGCTCGAACCGCGAGTTGCTCCGAGCCGCCCGCGCCCGCAACCCGGACGCGATAATCCTGTTCAAGCCGCACCCGGACGTCGAAGCGGGCTTCCGCACCGGGGTGATCCCCGAGGAGGAGGCGCTCACGCTGGCTGACCGGATCGTCGGAGGGCTCAGCATCGTCGACCTTCTCGACCGGGTGCACCATGTCGAGACCATGACTTCGCTGGCGGGCTTCGAGGCGCTGATCCGCGGCCTCACCGTCGCGGTCCACGGTCGCCCCTTCTATTCCGGCTGGGGGCTGACCGAGGATCTCGCCCCGAACGCCGACAGGGGGCGCAGGCTCGGTCTCGACGAACTCGTCGCCGGCGCGCTGATCCTCTACCCGCTCTATCTCGACCCGGTCGCGAAGAAGCCCTGCACGCCCGAGCGGCTGCTCGACCGCCTGAGCGCGGCGCGCGACGCCGCCCCGCGCAACGCCCTCTCGATCGGCCGCATCGCGCATCTGACCATGCGTGCCCGCTACGCCCTCCTGAACCCGATCGTGCGCCACCTGCGCAGCCGCCGCGGCGTCACGCGTGGGCCGGATGGCAAGCCGCGTTGAGGAACCTGTCCCGGTGATCACCGTCCTCGTCGCGTTCCTCGCCGCCCTCGGCCTGTCCCTCGTCATCGAGGCGGCGGAGGGTGGGACCGGCCGGCCCATCAGCCTGCGGCCGGGGGATCTTGCGATCCGCCTCGCGGCCTATGCCCTGCTCACGCTGTTCTGGTTCGTGTTCTCCTGGCGGCCCTTTCTCGCCGCCGCCTCCTGCATCCTCACGGTAGCGGGGCTCGCCCTCGTGAGCCGCCTCAAGCGCGGGGTCATCGGCGAGCCTCTCGCCTTCAGCGATTTCGCCCTGCTGCCGCAGGTGCCCCGGCACCCCGACCTCTACTACACGCGCCCCGTCACCGACCCGCGCATCGGCCTGCCACTTCTCGCCTTCGTGTCGGTCGTCGGCCTCTGGTTCTGGCTGGAGCCGACCGTTCTGCCGAGCGGGTCGGCGCCCGCACTCGCGGCCGTGATCGCCCTGCCGCTCCTGCTCGGCGCGCTCGCCCTCGCCGCCGAACGCGCGCCCCTCGCCGCCCGCGTCGCACGGCGCTTTCCCCGTCCCGACCTCGAAGCCGACATCGCCCGCTTCGGGCAGCCGGCCACGCTCGCCGCCTACCTCCTGCGCTGGCGGGCGACCCGGCGAGAGCGGCCTGCGCCGGTCCCGGTGGCCCCGGGCGAGGCCGCACGGGACGACGTCCTCGTCGTGATCCAGCTCGAATCCTTCATCGATCCGCTCCGCCTCGATGGTCCGGCCCTGCCGCTGATGGAGGTTGTCCGGGCGCGCGCGCACCAATTCGGGCGCCTGCGCGTCCCCGCTCACGGCGCCTACACGATGCGCACCGAGCACGCGGTGCTCACCGGCCTCGACGCGGACGGCCTCGGCTTCGGGCGCTTCGATCCCTATCTGAGCGCCGGCGGCCGCGAGCCGACGAGCCTCGCCCGTCTCGCGAAGCGGGCCGGCTTCGCGACGGTCTTCGTGCACCCCTTCCACCGGGACTTCTTCCAGCGCGCGGCCGTGATGCGGAATTTCGGTTTCGAACGCCTCGTCATGGAAGAGGACTTCCGGGACGCTCCCCGCACCGGCCCCTACGTGGATGACCGTGCCTTCGGACGGCGCGTCCTCGCGGAGGTGGAGGCGGCCGGGGGCCCCCTGTTCCTGTTCGGGGTGACGATGGAGAACCACGGCCCCTGGAAGCCCGGGCGCCTGCCGGGCATCGACGATCCGCTCGCGCAGTATCTTCACCACGTCGCGCATACCGGGGAGATGGTGGAGGATCTCATCCGCGGCCTCGAAGGGCGCCGCGCCACCCTCTGCGTCTTCGGCGACCATGCGCCGGCCCTGCAGACCTGCCGGCCCGGCTTCGGCGACACGGCGACCGACTACGCGATCTTCCGGTTCGGCGGAGAAGTCCCCCGTCCCGGCCGCGTCGACCTGACGGCGGACGGACTCGGCCGCCTGCTGCGCAATGCCTGGATTCCGGCCGCCCCCGAGAGGGAAACGAGCTTGGCCGTGCCACGGTCGTGACGCAATATCGGCCGATGCCTACCCGCGCGGACGGGCCGGGATGAAACCCGGTGCCGAGCCGTGGGCGGCCACGGCGTGGTTGAGCCACCGTTAAACGGATTTCAGCGTTTGGCGCGCAAAGGTCGCGCACCAGACCCCAGGTCCCCGCCCGCCAGGGGGCTCGGACGGAGAACGAGTACATGCTGCGTATCACGGCGCTGTCCGCGCTGACGGCCTGCCTCGTCGGCGGCTGTAACGTCCTGCCCGGGGCAGGTCCGACGGCCGGCGCGATCGCGTCGGGCGCGGAGACGGTGACGAGCGAGGGGGTGTTCGCCCGCTACGA
>NZ_JAVDVV010000053.1:0-12433 GCF_031457035.1 Methylobacterium sp. BE186 | reverse complement strand
CTGCTCGGACAGCGAGGTCGAGAGCGTGGTGGCGCATCTGAAGCGCCAGGGCCGACCCGCCTATCTCGACGCCGTCACCGCCGACGACGGGTCGGAGGAGGGCGGCAAGGGGGCCAAGGGCGCCCCGGCCGAGCTCGAGATGGACGGCGCCGTGTTCGACCAGGGCTCCTTCGGGGAGGCCGGCGGCGACCTCTACGAGCAGGCCGTCCAGGTGGTGCTGCGGGACAAGAAGGCTTCGACGAGCTACATCCAGCGCCGCCTCCAGATCGGCTACAACCGCGCCGCCTCGCTGATGGAGAAGATGGAGATCGAGGGGATCGTCGGCCCGGCCAACCATGCCGGCAAGCGCGAGATCCTCGTCGAGACCGACGGTCAGGGGATGTGACGAGCGATCACGTTTCGGAGGGGTCGGACGTAGATCGCGATCATCCCGCCGAGGCCGGCGCCGACCTCGCTCCCGACCCTCACCCGAGATCGAACCGGTACAGCGTCGTCGAGGTGAAGCAGGTGCCGGGCCGGAGCACGGCGGAGGGGAAGTCCGGCCGGTTCGGCGCGTCGGGGAAGCCCTGCGTCTCGAAGCAGACCGCGTCGCCAGGGCGGTAGAGGCGCCGGCTCGGGCCGGCGAGCGTCCCGTCGAGGTTGTTCCCCGTGTAGAGCTGCAGCCCCGGCTCCGTGGTCGAGACCTCCAGGCGCCGGCCGCTGCCGGGATCGAGGCAGGTGGCGACGGGGCGCAGGCCCGTGCGGCCGCCGCGCAGCACGAAATTGTGGTCGTAGCCCTTCGCCATCGCCAGTTGCGGCACCGCCTCGCGGATCCGGGCGCCGAGCGCGATCGGCGTCCGGAAGTCGAAGGGCGTTCCCGCGACGGGCTCGATCGCGCCGGTCGGGACCTGCGTGGCGTCGGTCGGGGTGAAGGCGTCCGCCGCGATCGAGACGAGGTGGCCGAGCACGTCGCCGGAGCCCTCGCCCGCGAGGTTGAAGTAGCTGTGGTTCGTGAGGTTCAGAACCGTCGGCCGGTCGGTCCAGGCGGCGTAGTCGATCCGCAGGGCGTCATCCTCGGTGAGCGCGTAGGCGACGCTGACGTCGAGGTTGCCCGGGAAACCCTCCTCGCCGTCGCAGGAGCGGTAATGCAGGACGAGCCGGGCGGGCTCCGCCGCCTCGACGGCCCAGATCCGCTTGTCGAACCCGTTCGGGCCGCCGTGCAGGGTGTTCGGGCCGGCATTGAGCGGAAGCCGGTATTCCCGCCCGTCGAGGCTGAAGCGGCCACCCCCGATCCGGTTGGCGTAGCGCCCGGTCAGCGCCCCGAAATGCGGGTTGCGGGCCTCGTAATCGGCGAGGTCGGCCAATCCCAGCACCACGTTGGCGGGCCGACCCGCCCGGTCGGGCACGTCGAGCCGGGTGAGGATGCCGCCGTAATCGAGGATCGCGGCGCGCAGCCGCCCGCGGGCGAGTTCGTAGCGGGTGACGGCGCGTCCGTCGCGGGTGCGGCCGAAGGGTTCGCCTGCCATCGCCGAGCCTCCTCAGGGGAGGGCCGGCATATAGCGCCCGCCCGGTCCCCGCTCAGGGACGGGGCCGCTCACGTCTCGGTGTGGGCGGGCTCGGCGTCCGAGAGCTGGAGGCGGTGGAGGCGGGCATAGGTGCCGCCCTCGGCCATCAGCCCGGCATGGGTCCCCGTCTCGACGATGCGGCCGGCCTCCATCACCACGATCCGGTCGGCCTCGCGCACCGTCGAGAGGCGGTGGGCGATGACGAGGGTGGTGCGGCCCCGCATCAGCCGCTCCAGCGCGCCCTGGACGAGGCGCTCCGATTCGGTGTCGAGGGCCGAGGTCGCCTCGTCGAGGAGCAGGATCGGCGCGTCCTTGAGGAAGGCGCGGGCCAGCGAGATGCGCTGGCGCTCGCCGCCCGAGAGCCGGCCGCCGCCCGAGCCGACGCGGAAATCGTAGCCTTCGGGCAGGCGGGCGATGAAATCGTGGGCCGCCGCGGCCCGGGCGGCCGCCTCGATCTCGGCCCGGCTCGCCCCCGCGCGGCCGAAGCCGATATTGGCCGCCACCGTGTCGTCGAACAGCACCACCTCCTGCGACACCACCGCGATCGCCTCGCGCAGGGACGCGAGGGTGACGGCGCGCACGTCCTGCCCGTCGATCGTCACGCGCCCGCCCGTCGCGTCGTAGAGGCGGGGCACGAGGTTGAGGAGCGAGGACTTGCCCGAGCCGGAGCGCCCGACGAGCGCCGTGGTGCGGCCGGCCGGCACGACGAGGTCGATCCCCTCGAGCGCGGGCATGTCGTCCCGGTAGCGGAAGCGCAGGCCCTCGAAGCGGATCTCGCCCGGCCCCGCCGCCAGCGGCTTGGCGCCCGGCGCCTCGCGGATGCGGGGCGCCTCGTCCATCAGGGCGAAGTAGCGGTGCAGGGCGCCGGCCGCCTCCTGCAGGATCGCGTTGAGGGTGCCGAGCGCCCGGGCCGGCTGCGCGGCGAGGAGGAGGGCGGCCGTGAAGCCCGTGAAGTCGCCGACCGTGCGCTCCCCCGACATCACCCGCTGCCCGACGAGCATCAGCACCGCCGCCACGGCGACGCCGCCGCCGACCTCGAGGAGCGGGTCGAGCCGGCCGCGGGCGTTGGCGGCCTTCATCTTGAGGCGGCGCACCGTCTCGAGCGCCTCCGCGGCACGGCCCTTCAGGTAGCCTTCGAGGGCGTAGGTCTTGGCGATGCGGGCGCCGGCGAGGCTCTCGCTGATCAGGTTCGCGGTCGCGCCCATCTGCTCCTGCGTCGTCGTCGAGACGCGCCGGAGCTTCCGGCCGATCCGGCCGATCGGCCCGGCCACGAAGGGCACCGTCACCGCCGCGACGAGGGTGAGGACCGGGTCCATCCAGATCAGGGCCGCGACGAGGCCGATCAGCATGGCGACGTCCCGCAGGAGCACGGTCGAGATGCGGGTCAGCGCCTCCTTGATGTAGGCGAAGTCGGTGGTGAAGCGCTGCGTGAAGGCGGCCGGGCTCTCGCGGGCGAGCTGGGCGAGGTCGGCCTCGATCAGGTGGCCGTAGAGGGCGGCCTGCATGTCGGCCTCGACGCGGGTGACGACCCGGTTCGTCAGGACCGTCTGGCCGAACAGGGCGAAGCCCCGCACGGAGGTCACCGCGATGACGATGAGCGGCCCGTAGGCGAGCGCCCCGACATCCTTGCGGTCGAAGGCGTCGAAGGCGCTCTTGATCAGAACCGGGTAGAGCCCCGTCGCGGCCCCGACGAGGACGATCATCACCAGCACCACCGCGAGCGTCGCCCGGTGCGGCGCGAGCCACTCGTGCCAGACCCGCCAGATCAGCGGGAGCGTATCGGTGTTCAAGCGGGGGCTGCGCGCCATTCTGTCTTCCTGGCGCCGCGGGGACCTTCGGCGCCCGGCGGCGGCTTGCGCGGTGTTTGCCGCCGCCGCCGCCGCGGATCAAGCGCGGCCTCGCCCCCTTGTCGGGCCCGGAGGGCGATCAGCGCTCCTCGCCGGGTCCGTGCCGGTGCCGGTGCCAGCCGCCGCGGCCCTCGCCCCGCATCGGGCGGGCGAGCACGAGGGCGCGCCGCTTCTGGTCCCCGTCGAGGGTGGCGTAGAGGGGCGCCGAGGCGTCGGCGAGCTTGCGCAGGGCCTCGCCGCGGGCGGTCGCGGCATCCGCCATGGCGCGGATCGCGGCGGGCGCGTCGTCGACCATGCGGCCCCGCTCGGCCCGGGCCGCACGCTGCTCGCGCCGCAGGCGCCCGAGGTCGCGGATCGCCGCCTCGACCGGCGGCCAGAGCGCCTCCTGCTCGGGCCTGAGGCGCAGGCCGGCGCGCAGCGCCGCGAGGCGGGCATCGGCGAAGGCTTCGCGGTCCTCCGGCGAGAAGGCGTTCCACCGGCCCGCGGGGGCGCGGGAGAAGGGATCGTCCTTCGCGACGGCACCGCCGACGACGCCGAGGCCGACGAGAATCAAACCGACGGTCACGAACCTGCGCATGGCACTCTCCTTCGGGGTCTCCTCACGGGGACCTCATCGCGGGGGCCTCCTCGCACGGCCGGGGCGCCCGGCACGGCGATGGCGACGGACCCGAGAATAGCCAAGGTCGAATGGCCGCGCCCTGTCGCGCGCATGAAAGCTTCGTCATGTTCGGCCTCTCGTCCCGAACCGGACGCTTGGCAATGTAACACTATTACACTATGTCCGCTGCGACCGGACGGGGAGCGGGACGATGGGGGCTTGGAAGGCGCGGATGTTCGGGGCGGGGCTCGCCCTCGCCCTGGCCGGGCTGATTCCGGGGGGAGGGGCCGAGGCGGCCGAGCGCCTGCGCGCGGTGGCGACCTTCTCGATCCTGGGCGATCTCCTGCGGCAGGTGGGCGGAGAGCGCGTCGAGGTGGCGACCCTGGTCGGGCCGGATGCGGACGCGCACGGCTACAGCCCGGCGCCGGGCGACGGCCGGATTCTCGCCCGCGCCGACATCGTCGTCGTCAACGGGCTCGGCTTCGAGGGCTGGCTCGACCGGCTGATCCGCGCCTCGGGCGCCAAGGCCCCGGTGATCGTGGCCGCCCGCGGCGTGACGACCATCGCGGCCCGCCACGACCACGCGGGCGAGCACGATCACGCGGATGGGGGCGGGACGGGGCAAGGCGGCGGGACGGGAGAAGGGGCCGATCCCCATGCCTGGCAGAGCATCGCCAACGCCAAGGTCTACGTCGCCAACCTCCGCGACGGGCTCGCGAAGGCCGACCCGGCCCATGCGGAGGATTACGCGCGCAACGCCGCCGCCTACCTCGCCCAGCTCGACGCCCTCGACGGCGAGGTGCGCGCCGCGATCGCCGCGATCCCGCCCGAGCACCGCCGGGTGATCACGACCCACGACGCCTTCGGCTATTTCGGCGCGGCCTACGGCCTGCGCTTCATCGCACCGCAGGGCGTCGCCAACGACAGCGAGGCGAGCCCGCGCAGCGTGGCGCGGATCATCCGCCAGATCCGCCAGGAGCAGGTGCCGGCCGTGTTCCTGGAGACGATCGCCGACCCGCGCCTGATGGAGCAGATCGCCCGCGAGAGCGGCGCGAAGATCGGCGGCCGGATCTACTCGGACGCCCTCTCGGGCCCCGCCGGCCCGGCCCCGACCTATCTCGACATGATGCGCAGCAACCTGCGCGAGTTCAGCGCGGCGCTGGCCCGAAGCTGAGCGGGCCACCTCTCCCGTCCGGGAGGCCTGAGTCGGCGTCAGCCGACCGGGTGAGGGGTGCGCGTTGTCCGGAGAAGCCGCACCCCTCACCCCAACCCTCTCCCGAACGGGAGAGGGGGTCCTCGCGTGAGCCCTGCCCGTCCTGCGCGCGGGGGCCGCTCCCCCTATCCGCCCGTCATCGGCGGGAAGAAGGCGATCTCGGACGCGCCCGCGATCGGCGCGTCGGGCTTGGCGTGGACCCGGTCGATCGCCGCGCGGACCACGCCCGCATTCTCGAAGGCGTAGGCGTATTCCTCGCCGCGGCCGATGAGCCAGCCGACGAGGTCCGAGACGGTCGCGACGCCCGGCGGCAGCTCGACGCTCTCCTCGGCCTTGCCGACGCGCTCGCGCACCCAGGCGAAATAGACGAGCTTCACCACATTCCCTCCGGCCTCAGCGCGGATCGTCGATCACGTGCTTGATCCCGGCCCTCATGTAGTCCCAGCCGGTCCAGATGGTGAGGGCCGCCGCGACCCAGAGCAGCACGATGCCGATCCGGATCGTGCCCGGCAGCAGCGTCTCGCCGGCGGGGCCGGCCACGAGGAAGCCGATCGCGACGAGCTGCACCGTCGTCTTCCACTTGGCGATGCGGCTCACCGGCACGCTCACCTTCAGCTCGGCGAGGTACTCGCGAAGCCCCGAGACGAGCACCTCGCGGCACAGGATCACGATGGCCGCCCACAGGCTCCAGCCCGCGACCGTGTGGTCGGCCGCCAGCATCAGGAGGCAGGCGGCGACGAGGAGCTTGTCGGCGATCGGGTCGAGCATGCGCCCGAGCGCCGAGCTCTGCGCGTAGGTGCGGGCGACGTAGCCGTCGAGATAGTCGGTGATGCCGGCGAGCACGAACACGGCGAAGGCCGCGAAGCGGGCGCCGATCTCGTCCGGCCAGAAGAGCAGGCCGACCACGACGGGCACGGCGGCGAGGCGGCCGTAGGTGAGGCAGTTCGCGAGCGTCCAAGCCTGCGACCGACGTCGGGGGAGGACGGCGTTCATCGGCGCGGTGAAATCACGGGGCGGTGAAGGCGTCAACCGCCCTGTCCCGTCTCCGATCTCGCGGCCCGCGGGCTCAGGCGCCGGCATGGAAGAAATCGTAGACGGCCCGCGCCGTGGCGGCGTTGACGCCGGGCGCCTTGGCGAGGTCCTCGAGCGCGGCGCGCTGGATGGCCTTGACGGTCCCGAAATGGTGGAGGAGGGCGCGCTTGCGGGTCGGCCCGATCCCAGCGATCTCGTCGAGGGGGTTCCGGACCATCTCGCGCTTGCGCTTGGCCCGGTGGGTGCCGATCGCGAAGCGGTGGGCCTCGTCGCGCAGGCGCTGCACGAAGTAGAGGGTCGGGTCGCGCGGGGGCAGCTTGAAGGGCGGGCGCCCCGGCACGAAGAAGGTCTCGCGGCCCGCGTCGCGGTCGCGCCCCTTGGCGATGCCGACGAGGGGCACGCCGGCGACCCCGACCTCCTCCAGCGCGGCCCGCGCGGCGTCGAGCTGGCCCTTGCCGCCGTCGATGAGCACGAGGTCCGGCCAGGCCGGGAAGGCGTCGGATTCCGCCTGCGGCTCGGGCACGGGCTCGGGCGCGCCGCCCTCCAGGGCCGCGAGCGCCGCCTCGTTCGCGGTTCGGGGCGCCTCCTTGACGAGGCGCTTGAAGCGGCGCTGCAGCACCTCCCGCATCATCCCGTAATCGTCGCCCGGCGTCAGTTCCTCCGACTTGATGTTGAAGGTGCGGTAATGCGGCTTCATGAAGCCCGTCGGCCCGGCCACGATCATGCCGCCGACCGCGTTCGTGCCCATGATGTGCGAGTTGTCGTAGACCTCGATGCGGCGCGGCGCCCGCTCCAGGCCGAAGGCCTGGCCGAGCGCCGCGAGCAGCTTGCCTTGCGAGGCGGTGTCGGCGAGGCGCCGGGCCAGGGCCTCCTTGGCGTTGCGGCGGGCGTAGTCGACGAGGTTCTTGCGCTCGCCCCGCTGGGGCAGGTGGATCTCGACCCGGTGCTCGGTGCGGCTCGACAGGGCGGCGGCGACGAGCTCCGCATCCTCGATGGCGTGGCTCGTCAGCACGATCCGCGGGGCCGGCTTGTCGTCGTAGAACTGGCTCATGAAGGAGCCCAGCACCTCCTCCGGCGTCATGGTGCGGTCGGCCTTGGGGAAGTAGGCCCGGTTGCCCCAGTTCTGGAAGTTCCGGAAGAAGAACACCTCGATGCAGAACTGGCCGGCCTGCTCGTCGAGGGCGAAGACGTCGGCCTCCTCGACCCCTTGCGTGTTCACCCCTTGCGCCCCCTGGATCGCCGAGAGGGCTGCGATGCGGTCGCGGAAGCGGGCGGCGCGCTCGAATTCGAGCGCCTCGGAGGCCGCCTCCATCTCGGTCCGCATCCGATCCTTCACGGCGTTCGACTTGCCGGCCAGGAAGGCGTTCGCCGCGTCGGCGAGCCCCCGGTACTCGTCGAGCGGGATCTCGCCGGTGCAGGGGCCGGAGCAGCGCTTGATCTGGAAGAGCAGGCAGGGCCGGGTGCGGTTCTCGTAGTAGCTGTCCGTGCAGGTGCGCAGCAGGAAGGCGCGCTGGAGCGCGTTCACCGTGCGGTTCACCGCCCAGACGCTGGCGAAGGGCCCGTAATACTGCCCTTTGCGCCGGCGCGCGCCCCGGTGCTTGACGATCTGCGGGGCTTCCGAATCCCCGGTGACGAGGATGTAGGGGAAGGACTTGTCGTCCCGCATCAGCACGTTGAAGCGGGGCTTCAGCTGCTTGATGAGGTTGGCCTCGAGGAGCAGCGCCTCGGTCTCGGTGGCGGTGGTGACGAACTCCATCGCCGCCGTCTGCGAGATCATCCGGCTGATGCGGTTCGAGTGCGCCTGGCCCCGCGCGTAGGAGCCGACCCGCGCCTTCAGGTTCTTGGCCTTGCCGACGTAGAGGACGTCGCCCTTGTGGTCGAACATCCGGTAGACGCCGGGCGAGGTCGGCAGCGTCGTCCAGAACCGGCGGATCACCTCGGTGCCGGCCGTGACCGCGCCGGGCTCGAAGTCGAAGTCGATCTCGGGGGATTCGTCGAGGGGGGCGTCGGAGACGTCCTCCGGCCCCTCGCCGTCGTCGAACGTGTCGGGAGGAACGTCTGTCCGGGCGCTGCGGCTCATGCCGCAGATGTAGGCCCGGCCGATTCGCGAGGGAAGGGGCGGGCGCTCAGTCGAACAGGGCGTCGATGTCGGTCTGGTCGACGTGGCCGATATCGTCCTCGAGCTTCGGCCCGTTGAGGAGCGAGGATTCGTCGTCGATGCTGGGGCCGGCCTCCTGCAGGCTCGCGAAGTCGCGGAAGCTGTCGAGGCCGCTCCAGGCCTCGATGACCCGGTCGAGATGGTCCTCGACGAATTTCAGCACGCCGACGATCTTGCTGATGCGCTGGCCGGTCAGGTCCTGGAAGTTGCAGGCCTCGTAGGCGACGATGACCTTCTCCAGGATGACGTCGACATGGTCCTGCCCGGCCTTGCCGAGGGAGGCCCGCAGCATGTTGGCGTTGGTCTCGATCTCCTCGATGGCGCCGAGGAGCGAGGTGGTGGCGCGCTCGGTCGACTCGACCACCGCGTCGAGCTCGTCGGCGGCGCGGCGCATGCCCTTGCCGGTATGCTCGGACCGGTGGAGTGCCGCGATCTCCTGCTTGGTGCGGGTGATCGCGTCCTTCATCAGGTCGAGCTCGCCCCGCATGGAGAAGGCTTCGGAGAGCTCCCGCCGGCAGGCGTCGATGGTCTCGCTGGTGCTCGCCTGCGTGACCCGGCGCAGGTCCTGGATCGCGGACAGGATCTCCTCGAGGCGGGCGCCCTGGGCGGCGGACATCTCCGAGGCGGGCGCCGCGGCGGCGGGCATCTGGGGGCTCAATCCGAGGACGTCTTCGATGCGGTATCGCTTGGTAGTCATCGTCTCGGATCAGCCGGCATGAGGGACGATGCCGAATTTGGCGGAAACTGGTTGCCAGTTGCTGAATGGTCAGGCCCGCATCGACGCTTTTACGCGGCGTTGAGGATGCGGACAGTCCAGCGCCGGACAAGTGCGGCGGCGTGAACGATTCACCACGTTCCTTCACCGGTTTCACGGGCCCGCCCGCAAACCTGTCCCGTGCCCGGCGGCAGGCCCGGGCGTCGCGCCACGGGGCGCCGGACGGCAAGGGGGCGAGGATGCGTGAAGCGTGGTGCGTGGCGGTGGCGCTCGCCGCCCTGGGATCCGGGGGCGCCGCGCAGGCGCAGAGCCGCGGCTACCAGCAGCAGGCGGCGGCCGGCGCCTATGGCGGCGGCTTCATCGAGTTCCTGGTGACGGGCGAGGCGCAGCGCCCGCAGGCCCTGCGGCCGAACCCGGCCGGCCCCACCCCTTCGACGCTGCCCGCCCACGCGGCCGCCTACGGCTATGGCGGGCCGGGAAGCCCGCGGCTGCAATCGGGCGATCCGGTGCCCGCCGGCTACGGCGAGCCCGCCCGCCTCGCCGCCCTCCCCGCAGGGCCCGACGAGACCCGCATCGCCCGCGCCATCGACCCGCAATTCGCCCGCCAGGTCGTGCCCTATGCGGGGCCGCAGCGGCCCGGCACCATCGTGGTCGATACGCCCGCGCGCTTCCTCTACCTCGTGCAGCCGGGCGGACAGGCGATCCGCTACGGGATCGGCGTCGGGCGGCCGGGCTTCACCTGGGCGGGCCTCAAGACGATCACCCAGAAGCGGGAATGGCCCGACTGGACGCCTCCGCCCGAGATGATCCGGCGCCGGCCCGACCTGCCGCGCCACATGGAGGGCGGCCCCGAGAACCCGCTCGGCGCGCGCGCCCTCTATCTCGGCTCCTCGCTCTACCGGATCCACGGGACCAACGAGCCGCACACGATCGGCCAATCGGTCTCCTCGGGCTGCATCCGCATGATGAACGAGGACGTCATCGACCTCTACGAGCGCGCCGGCGTCGGCACCCGCGTCGAGGTGCTGTAGGGCGCCGTGCGGAGGCGGGACCTGGGCCGCGACGGTGGGGCGGCTGCTCGAGCGATCGGAGATCCCGCGCAAAGCCCCTGGCGGACGGGGCCGCGGCCGCCTAACCTCGATCCGGGTCGCCTGCCGCGACCCGCACCCTCCGGGTCGGGAATGGTGTCATGATGCTGTTCGACAAAGCCCGCCGGAACGCGTCAACGATCCGGCAACTCGGCGCGCGCGCGATCGAGGAGGCCAGGAAGGCCGGCGTGCCCGCCTTCTACGTGGACCCGTCGCTGGGCGAGGGCATCATCAAGGAGATGCCGGACGGAACGCGCCACCGCCTCGCGAAGGTGGAGGGTGAAGAGATTGTCGTCGAGAGCTTCGGACCCCGATCCCGAGGCTGAGGGGAGCGGCTTCGTCGCCGCCTGCACGGTCCTCGCGGGCCCGAACGGGTCCGGAAAATCCAGCCTGTACGACCTGCTCCAGCCGGATGGGGAATTCGTGAACGCCGACGTGATCGCGCGTGCCTCCGCCCTGGGCCAGGCCGAGGCGGCAAGGCGGACGATCGAGCGATTGGACGACTTGCTGAACGGGCGAAAGAGCTTCGTCTACGAGACCACGCTGAGCAGCCATCAAGCCATCGCCCTGATGGGGCGGGCGCGCGCCGTCGGATACGAAGTCGGCCTCGTCTACGTCGCGCTGGTCGATGCGGACCTGAACGTGCGCCGTGTTGCCGAGCGGGTCAGCCGTGGCGGCCACGATATTCCCGAAGCCACCATTCGGCGCCGTTACCCCAGGGCGCTCTCGAACGTGGCACGCGCCGTGCCGCTCGCCCATGGCAGCCTGTTCTACGACAACAGCGAGCCGACGCCGGCACTTCTGCTGCGGATTTCCGACGGCGTCATCGAGGAGAACAATCTCAAGGACGCCTGCGCCCATCACCGCCCGATTGCCGAAGCGGTCGCGCGCGCGCTCTCCGTCGATGCGGACGCGATCTTCCGGGCGGCTCGGGAGGGAGGCGCGGTCCGGCGATGAGCGTCTGACCTGATAAGGTGGGCCGGCGGTCTCGAGGCGCGGACGGCTTGGTCCGTCAGGCCGACGAACGTCTCTCCGTCGAACGAGTGCAGGGTCGAGCGTGCGAAGACAGGAAGGCCCGGCCCCGCGCATCCGCGGGGCCGGGCCTCACTCTGTCCGGAGATGCGGGCGATCAGACCCAGTCGCTGTCGTCGCCGCCGCCGAGATCCCCGTCGAAATCGCCGCCGGGATCATTGTCGAAGGACGCGTCCTGGACGTCGCCGCCGCCGCTGCCGCCCCCGAGCGCCGCACCGAAATCCTCGGTGCCGCCCGCGGCCGGCGCGCCGAGCCCCGCCGCCGCCGCGCTGCCGAGCTGCGAGTGGCCGCCCGCGAAGGCGTTCGAGAGCGCGCTGCCGAGCAGCATGCCGCCCGCCGCGCCCGCCGCCATCGGCAGCGCCGTGGCGAGGAAGCCTCCGCCGCCGCGCGCGGGTGCCTGAGGCTGGCCGGCCCACGGGCCGCCCTGCTGATTGCCGTAGCCCTGCTGCGGGTAGCCCTGCTGAGGGCCGCCATAGCCGCCCCCGCCCTGGTTCCCCCAGGGCTGGCCGGCCGGGCGCTGCTGGTATTGCGGCGGATATGGCTGCGGCTCCGGCTGGCGCTGGCCGCCGCCGAAGATGCTCGAGAGGAAGCCGCCCCCGCCGCCCTGCTGCGGCTGCGCCTGCTGCTGGCGGCGCGCCTCCTCGAGCTGCTCGTTCAGGCTCTTGATCGCCTCTTCCTGCACGTAGATGAGCTGCGCCATGGCGTAGGGCGCGTAGGGCTGAGCCCGGATCTTGTCGGCGATGAAGCGCTCGGCGTCGGCGTCGCGGGGCTGGCTGGCAGCCTGCTCCAGGCGCTGGAAGATGCCGTTGATGACGTCGCGTTCTTCGCTGTTCATGGAGTCGTCCTCCTACAGGCAAGCGGGAGGCTGTCTGCACTCCGCGCGGGCAGGGACGACATGGGGTGGGTGCGGCGCTTTTGTCAGGGGGCGGCGCGTGAACTTCGCCGTGATGTTCGGCCGCGGCACGATTCCGGCCGGAGGCGGGATGAAAATCGCGCGGCCTAGTCGGGCATCAGCGCGGTTCCCGAAACGCGAAGAGCCCGGCCTCTCGGCCGGGCTCTCGCGTGCTGGCGACGGTCCCGAGGGACCGCCTGATCGGGCCAGCCGGGTCTCAGTAGGAACCGAACTTGTAGTTGAGGCCGGCGCGGACGACGGCGAACTCGTCGTTGCGGCGGGAGACGAAGTTCGGGACGGCGTAGACGACGCCG
>NZ_JAVDVV010000052.1:0-13040 GCF_031457035.1 Methylobacterium sp. BE186 | reverse complement strand
TCGGCGATCTTCTCGACGCCTTCACGCCAGCCGAGTGCGCCAACTACTTCGCCGCCGCCGGTTACGATCCGGAGTAAGTGGAAATCGCTCTAGAACGCGCTGCGGTCGTTCAATTGATCGCCGCATGATGCTCGGACTACTGCGGGAAGGACTGTCGGCGTTACAGCAGAAACCCGTAGGACGGCGCAGTCTAAGCCATATCGATTTGCCAAAAACCGATGGAAGCTTGGATGAAACATTAACAATTCGTGCGCCACTGCTTGTGTCTGGCATGGCGACGACAAGCGGCAACTCAGATGAAACCAAGTAAAGAGGTTCGAGCCCAGGCGAGTTGGTCCTTTGCAATTCAGACAGCGTTGAGCAAAGAGAGCACGTTCAAGAGCGACCGCCGCGGTTCGGTCGCCGTCATCTTCGGGCTCAGCGCGACCGTGCTGCTCGGCATGGCGGGCGGTGCCTCTGACTACGCGCGCCTCGTCCACCGCCGCGCCCAATTGCAGAGCGCCGTCGATGCCGGTGTGCTGGCTGGCGGCAATGCCCTCAAGCTAGCGGCCTCCAACCCCGCCAGCATCGCGGGCCTGACCGAGCAGACCATCCGCGACGCGGCCAAGGGATCCGTCAGCCAGCCGCTGACGGTCAACATCACCGTCGCAGACGACAAAACCAGCGTCTTCGCGCGCGCAGAGGAGACGATCCGGTTCACCTTCGGAGCCTTCGTGGGCATCCGCTCTACGACCATCGCGACGAAGGCCCGCGCCAACGTGGTCGGGCGCATGCGCTTGTGCATGCTGACGCTCGACCCCGCCGCTCCTGGCACATTTGCGCTGCAGAAGAACGCTCAGGTCACCGGCAACAGCTGCTCGCTGTACTCGAACTCCAAGAACACCAAGGGCATGGTCGGCAAGGACAATGCCCTGGCTCGGGCCGATCTCATCTGCTCGGGAGGCGGCTTCGACGGAGCAAAGGCCAACTTCTCGCCCAACCCGCAGACCGACTGTCCTGCCATCGAGGACCCGCTCAAGGGCACCGGTCAGCCCAGTCTCGGCGACTGCGTGCAGCTACCCGCCTCCGCGCGCAAGGACGGCAAGCTCCGCCCCGGCGAGAACAGGGTCGACACGAGCTTCACTCTGGAGCCCGGCACCTATTGCGGGGGCCTGCAGATCACCGGCGCGGCGGTCGTGACGCTCAAGGCCGGCATCTACATCATGAAGGATGGGCCGCTGATCGTAAAGGACAGCGCCTCCATGTCGGGCGTGGACGTGGCCTTCTTTTTCACAGGCAACAAGAGTGGCCTGCTGTTCGACAAGAAGACCACCATCAGCCTCGCGGCACCGACCACGGGCGTGTTGGCGGGTCTGCTGATGTCGGAAGAGCGCTCGGTCAGCTCACCGATCGATCCGGTCCTTGAAGCGACCGACATCATCACAGGCAATGCCATCCCGCCGACACCGCCACCGCTGGGCATCACGAAGCCGATGCGGACGTACCGCATCATCAGCGACAACGCCCGCACGATGCTCGGGACGATTTACCTTCCGGCCGGGCGGCTCGTGATCGACGCCAGCAAGCCTGTGGCGGATCAATCAGCGTACACGGTCATCGTGGCGCAGCAGGTGAACCTCTACGAAGGGCCGAACCTCTTCCTGAACGCCAACTACGACGCCACGAGCGTGCCGGTGCCGAAGGGCGTCGGCCCCATCTCAGGCAAGCTGATGCTGACGCAGTGAGTTCGCGATCTGCAATCTCACGAAAAGGTGAGGGAGCTGTTCGAGCCTGATGTTAGTTGAAGCGCCCAACGTTGCGTCGGTCGGAGCGCAACCGGCTTGGCTGGGGAGCGCACGTTGGATCACACGGATCGCATCACGGTCGTCGGAATTGCTCAGCTTGCAGGCGTTGAGGTGATCGACGGTGGCGATACGGTCGCTGTCCGTCTCCGCGCGGCAGATGATCGAGAGATCACTCTGCTCGTGCCACAACAGATTGCCGCCGATCTCCACGCCAACCTAGGCGTTGGTCTGCAAGAAGCACAGGATCGTCGTCGCGCAAGGTGATCCTCTCGGGCAGGGCTGCGCCATGAGAGAGAACTCTCGGACCTTGGCCATCACCCTGATCGAGGCCATCCTCGAAGACGAGAGGGCTGCGAGCCTGTTCGCTTAAGCTCGCGCCGGATGTGCGGATCATTTGCGATTGTCGGCTCTCTGGGAGTGACAGAGCATTGGAGTGCACCCCAGCAAGAAGTCCTGGGGAGGCAGGCGCCGGCCGTGCTCGTTTCCATCCCCCAACGATGTCGCGGTCGGTGTCCCCGTTCCCGTAACCGCTGATGCGCGAACCCGGGCGCTTGCTACCTTCGCCCCTCCTCTGGCCTCGGGTACGAGAGGAGTATCTGGGGTCAGGCCGGGTGGAGCGAGGCGTGACGCGGTCGATCAACGATCAGTTGGATGCCCTCGACCGCCTCATCGCCGAAGGCGAGAAGCGCTACGCCGAGCAGGTCACGCGGATCGAGCAGCTGAACGAGAATGGGCATTGCGCGATCGGGGCCAGGGGCGTGTTGCTGAACATCAAGACCAACCTCGCAGCGCTGCGCACCCGCAGAGCGCGTCTTCAGACCATGCTGACGACGTCGTGAGTGTAGCTCGGAGGTCCGTGCGTGCCAGAGTTGCCCCGCGTTGCGGCTGCCTGCAGATCTGGGGGTAGGCACCCCGGCGGCGTCGAGGGCTTGGGCCGCGGCTTCGGCTTGCGAGGTGGCTCCGGCTCGATCGGCGCAGGCACCGGGTCAGGCTCAATCCCGGCGACGGCGAACAGCGGCAACGACGTCCTACTTCTTCGGGTATCCGACGTAGTAGATCCCGATGATGCCCTGGCTCGCATCGCGGATCGGCTCGTAGCCCGTGGTGTAGGGTTTGCCGAGGATGTCGGCCTCGCCAAAATAGGCCTCTCCCTTGCCAATCGCCGCAATGGCCTTCCCCTTCGGATCGAGGACTGTGCCGACGGCGCGTGAGCCATCATCCTTCTTCACGTTCGTCGAGACCCGGACAAACTCACTGCCGCTCTTCACGAACAGGGTTGCGGTCCCGCCGACCTCCTTCTGCACGCTGTCGACCAAGGAGAAGTCGCCGTTCACCTTGGTCTGGCCGAAATAGAGGACCGGCACGGTCTTCCCGGCGATCGTGTCCTCGCCCTTCACGCTTGGAGCCCCCAAGGCGGCAGCCTTCGTCTTCAGGCTCTTCATAGCCGTCTGTACGTCTTCGGTGGGCCCTGCCGACACGCTTGCCGGGATCGAAGCGGCTGCGGCGGCGAGAGCGGCCAAGAGCGACAGGGTGAGTAGGGGCGTCTTCATGGTCATCTCCCTCTGTCTTCGTCACGTCGGTGTGACGACGATGGGAGTTCAGCCCCGTGTGGCGCTGATGGGTCGCAACTATTCAGGCTGCAGACCGATAATGCGGGATCAGGATGATAATAGTGTACGTTACCGTCTCATCTTGTCCCTATGCGATTATGATCTCACATTAGGTAGACTGCATCAAGTTGATTAAGCGCGCCGGTAGATCCATCCGAAACTTTGCGACACCCGATTGGCGGCTCCCGTTACGCCGCCAGCCAAGGGCGGAGCGTCTGCTGAGGCATACCCCAGCAGGCGAGCAGGGGCATGCACAAGGTGCATGCTCGTTCCAGTGGAGCCTCAGAGGCTGACCAAGTTCGCGTTCCAGCCGTCAGGGCCATCCACTCGGGATGGGGCCTCGACGGCCTAGCAGCGTTCCACACGGCAAGTCCTAACGGAACGCTTTCACGCGCAGGCGATCATCAGGCTTGCCGGCCCGACGCGGCTCAGCGCCATTGGGCCAAGCGGTGAGGGCACGGACCTATCCGATCGGACGCCGAGGGAAACCGAACGCCGAGGGAACCTGCCCGCAGGACCGCCATTCCACCTGCATGATACCGAGCATCAAGGATCTCCATGGCTCGTCACGTGCCGCCTCTCGGCGTCCTAATCTTGGCCTTTGTCTGCTTCGCTGAGGCGCCGCATGCCGCGGCAGCGCATAGCGTGAACACCGTGCGCGGTGTCGTGGCATCCGCCCAGGGCGATCAAACGACACTGCCCCGCCAGCAGGAGACGATCGCCGGTGCTTGGACACGCGCCGACAACCGTGCCCGCTGGAACGCGGAACTCTACAACCGCCCCATGCAGCGGTTCTGATCGTCCTGAACAGCTTCCCGTCCGCGCCCGTCACGGACGGGCCGCTTCGGTTGGCTTTGCCACGAGGATAGCCCGGCCCAGCAGCCGGGCTTCCGTTAGCGTCACGGCTTGGTGCTGCCGGTCGTGCTCGGCGCGGTCGTGCCGACCTGCTTCGGCCTGATCTCCCAGGTCGTGTTGTGCGGGATGTCCATAGCGGTGTAGCCGCCGGAGCCGGCGAGCGCCGGCATTACATTGCAGGCGAAGGGCTCACGGCCCGTGATGCCATCGTACTTGCCGGTACCACCCGTGATGATGTGCGTGCCGCAGCTGAGATCGGCCTGCGTCTTGTCGACGTCGCGCGTATCGAAGGTGGAGAAGATCTGGTCGCCGTCCTTGTCGGCGAGCACGCAGGCACCGTCGATGTACTTCCTGTCACCCGACGCGACGTTCAGCGCCATGCACCGCGCGGACATCTTGTCGAGCATGGCCTCGCCCTTGAGGTTCTGCGTGGTTCCGACGGCCTCGAGCGGTGTCACAGAGCCGAGACCCGGGAGGTCGATGCCGCTTAGCGGCCGGAAGACGAAGTGCGTGACATAGGGCGTAGTGCCGGACTTCGCGATGGGTTCACCGAGCGCAGCCCCGGAGCTGGCAGCAACAAGGAGGCCGGAAAGAGCTGCCATACGAACAAGCGGAAGCCTCGCGGCGGCTGCCGCGGTGGTGCCTGGAAACACTGGCTGCATTGCTGCCTCCTCGCCTTAGCGGCGGAGTTCGACACAGCCGGGGCACGTCCACGTTTTGCAATGTCCGCCGCATACACCGCAGCTGACAGGCGGCCCCGCGCGCCGCACAAGGGAAGCTCAGCTATTCGCACGCACAATGCGAAGCTGACCCTTGCGGGATGGCTACTCTATTACTTATATTCATTAGCAAAATTGCAAGAGATACAAGCAATTGTTAAGATGTTTCTAGTTTGTATTTGGAAATACGGAAGAATTATTTTGAGGCCCGTTCCATAACGCCTATTGCACGCACGGCGGCTGAGAGGCTAGCGCGCCCTGGCGGGTGAGCTACCATCCTCGGCAGCTCGTTGTCAGGGACATAGCCGGCTCGCCCGCTCGGTAGGTGGCGCAAAACGCCGAGAGCCCGTGGCCCAAGGCTCCCAGGCGCGGTCGGCGCTCATTTCGGCGAGCGCGCGAATGCGGGCACGGAGAGGAGGACAGCATGGGACATGGGGGGAAACGTAAAGGCGCCGGCCGTCCGCCAATCCTGGACGAAATGCAGCGGTATCGAATTGGCCTCGACTGTTTGCGGCGCTTCGAGAAGAGGGCTCTAGAGAAGGGAAAAGAAAGAGAGCGTGCTTGCAATAGCGGCTTTGATGAGCTGGATGAGATCCGCGCGCAATACGATAATAAGTTAAGCCGCCATTTGATCTATCGGCTCAGTAAAGGCGAAAAGCCGAGAGGCATTGAATACCAAGCTATCGAGCAACACCTCAGCGCCTTTGAAGATATTATTGACGGTAAGTTCGTCGGCTCGCGCCTAGTTATATTCAATCCGATCAGGCATTATGCAGAACGAACTAAGATACTCCAGGAAATCGCGCAGGAATATTCTAGCTTTTATTCTGCAAGGATAACGCCGCGTATGGTCCGAAAGTGCGCAGAGGAAGCTCGCGCCCTAGAGGAGACGCTTCGGGAACAGCAATCTTGATTTTCGTCCCAATCTGAGAGGGCGCCTGGAGCGCCTCGCTACTGTGCTCCTGAATGCGGGATGATTCCGCGGCGTCAGGGAGTACGTTCGTGAACAGCAAGCACGCTTACACCATTGCGGAAGTTATCCGCATTACAGGATCAAGCCGGACGACGATCTACGCTGAGATTGCGGCCCGCCGCCTCACAGCTAAAAAGTTGGGCCGGCGAACACTCATCCTCGCTGATGATCTGCGCACTTGGTTGAACGGTCTACCTGCTCTCAAAGCGCAGGTGGGTTGAGCCATGTTGCCACAAAATGAAATGAGCCCGGCGCTGCGCGGATGCGCAGTCACCGGGCCCGATCGAAGCGTTTGCCTGGAAGCCAACTTCGATCAAAGCCTTATCACAAATCGCCTCGTCGTGGAACGACTGCAACGCCGCCTCGGTGTCAGCACTTCCGTTGCTGCAGCCATTGCGGGCCTCGCCGGTCTCGGACCGATTGAGGTGCGCCAATGAGATTACCGCATTTTACCGCTCCATGGCTGGAGAAGCCGCGATCATTCGCTTGCAACTTCCTCTCCGGAACAAGGCCCCACACACGACTCAGCCCCACCTTCCTGAAGCCCCATAGAGCTGTCGACTACCGATCCCTGGCACTTGGGGTTATGAGCATCGCTTCTAGCAATCATGCGGGCACCCGCGCCCTTCCTCAGGGAGGCGCCGCATGAACCCCGATCACATCGCCCACGGCAGCCCCGAAGCTCTGCGCGAGTTTGTGGCTGAGTGCCTGAGTCGGGCCAACCTCTACACCAGCATGGGGATTGGCTATGCGGCCGCCTCCGACGATGCCGGTCTGGATTACTCGATCCGCTGCACAGTTGCCTCGCTGCGGCAAGCGATCAGCGTGTTAGCCCTGCTGAAGGAGACAAAGCAGCAGGCTCACAAGGCGCGTGAGACTCAGCAGCTCGCAAGGGGGCTGTCATGAGGCACGATCCCTTCACAGAGGAGATGGATCATCTCGGGCGATTTGAGCCCGATGCCTTCTCCGCCTTCATCCCTGACGCTCGCTCAAGGATCGGCAACGCCGCGGATCTGCGCCACAAGTGCTTCCCGCCGATCCGCTACGTGGTCCCCGGCTACATAGCCGAGGGCGCAACCCTGCTCGCCGGCAGGCCCAAGCTCGGCAAGAGCTGGCTCATGCTGGAGGTTGCCCTGGCTGTGTCCGCTGGCGCCGTGTGCCTCGGCGGAACACAGTGCGAGCAGGGTGATGTCCTCTACCTCGCGCTTGAGGACAACGAGCGGCGTTTGCAGCGCCGAATCGACAAGGTGCTCGGCGCCTTCGGCGGCGAGTGGCCGTGCGCGCTGGCCTACGCCACAGAATGGCCCCGAGCCAATGAGGGCGGCATCGAGCGCATCCGCGAATGGATCACTCAAGCCGAGAACCCGCGCCTTGTAATCGTAGACGTGCTGGCGATGTTTAAGCCGGTGCGCGGCGACCGCGAGAGCCTGTACGAGGCGGACTACGGCGCCATCAAGGGTCTGCAAGGGCTCGCAGGCGAGTTCAACATCGCGATCGTGATCGTGCATCACACCCGCAAGAGTGGAGCGGACAGCGACCCGTTCGAGAAGGTAAGCGGTACCCTCGGCCTGTCGGGAGCCGCCGACACGACGGTGATCCTCGATCGCGATGGGAGCGGCGCAACGCTCTACGGTCGTGGCCGCGACGTGGAGGAGATCGAGGCTGCCGTCGAGTTCGACCGCGAGACCTGCCGCTGGCGCATCCTAGGGGCAGCTGACGAGGTTCGTCGCTCCGACGAGCGCGGGACGGTGCTGGCGCTGCTGAAGGAGGCGGACGCGCCGATGTCACCGTCCGAGCTAGCGGCGCTGACTGACAGCAGCAGCGGCGCCATGCGCAAGTTGCTGCACGTCATGGGCAAGGCTGGTGAGGTGAGCAAGGTCGGGACCGGTCGGTACATTCACCCTGACCGTGCGGATCTGGGGAGGGCTGGTAACGCTACTCCCGGTAACAGCAGTAACAGCGGTAACACCTACCGTTCCCACAAAGACGGGAGCCGCGATGAGTGATGTTCCTGGCCGTTACCGTGTTACCTCTGTTACCGGGGTAGCGTTACCGAGGCCGGAGTTTCGTCATCAAACGCCTTGGTCCCCTGGGCTCACGACCTCGATCCGGCCGAGCGCTTGGCCCGACTCTGCTCCCTCCGCGCTATCGTCCGCCTCACCTGTGGACCGCGTGGGGAGGTGCTAGCCCACTTCCTGGACCGCGCTGAACGAGATCCTGCCGCCCTCGTCCCTGCGATAGAGGTTCTGAACCGCATCGCGTCCGCCGACCGCCGGCATAGGCTCGCGAGCTACGCCGGATTACACCGTGGGGAGTCCGCCACGACTGAGGCCGAGCCCTTCAGCTCGCAGCCTCAAGTGCGGCGGTACGCCTGCAGCTGCTCCGGGATCTGCCAAGAGGGAGTGACGTCCAGAAGCACCAGAACCCGGTCTCCGTGATCAGTCGCGTAGGACAGCGTGTAGTTCTCGTGGCGCAGGCTCGCGTAATCGAGATCGACCACGGCTCTCGCCGCACCGAACTGCTGTTCAAGGCCGCTCACAAGCACATGGAAGGCGTAGCTTGGAACCTCGAATAGGATCTTGCTCATCGCCGCGTCCCGTCGCTTGGCCTGCGCTCCCTCGCCGCCCGGACGAGCAGAGAATTAGTCGTTGCGCCGACTATCGGCGCTCGCGGATCGGAACACTGTGATCTCGCTCACAAAATCCGCACCTCTACTGCTACGCTTTGCTCATCTGCTGAAGCAGTTGCAGGATGTAACGATCTCGGCTCAATTCGCGACAGACCTAAAAGAGCACTAACCCTCAATTGTCAGGCGCGACCGTTTGCGGGCTCGCAGCACTCTGCAGGAGGCGCCTGAGACGCCGGCCGAGTGCCACTTTGAGCGCCAGGCGTGCGTGGTCGCAACGATCGTCACGCTGATAGTCTGGTAAGTCGATTGAGGGCCACCTCGCTAAGCATCAAGTCGACGGTGCGGTGTCCGTCACTGCTGCCACAGCTCTGGATCTGCCGTGCTTCAACTGAGTTGCTTTGCGGGGGCGGGAGCCAGAGCTATTGCCATGGCAGACACCTGTCACACTCAAGCTGATCCCATTGAGCAAGGCGCAAGGGCGCGCATTCACGGCCGCCCGAAGGATGCATGCCCGTATCCCCTCAATAGCGAGGAACATGCTTCCTGGTTGGAAGGGTATGATGGCGCACCCCGCGACAGAGCACTGGATCCGCCGCTGGCCGCTGGCTGAGCCATGGTGCTCCTTTTCAGCCCGCCCCGTCTAACTTTTGCGAATGCCATTGGTTGTGGTGAGATCGAAGGTGGCGGGGTCGGTTCCGACACCCGGCATGGCCCTGGCGGGGGAAGTCGCCCCCGATCGCTGCCGGCGGGGCCGATCCCCATCCATACCCTTGGCCCCGCAGCCTAACGGCTCGCGGGGCTTTTCGCGTCTAGCGCGTGGTATGCCATCATACCAGCGAGGGCGCTCCCAAGGCCGCTCTCACCTGAGCCCGCCTGGCGTCCCTACCCCTCGCCGTAGCGGGCTCAGTCGTGTCGGGGTTGAGCGCGCCGCCATCGCGGCACCTGCCTCGTTCCACCGCGCTCAACCAACCCGCGCTTCTCCAGATCGTCGCAGATTAGAGCCACAATCTGGGTCCGTTTCACGGTTGGTATCGCTGCTCGAACCGCGATGGCTCCGGCCGTAGCGAACTCAGCCGTCAGGGCGTCGAGCACCTTGCGTGTGAGTACCGGCAGTGGACCGTCGAACGGCATGATGCTTCACACCTCGGGGAACGACATCAGCACGAGCAGGAGGGCGGCGACAGCCTACAGGCCGCCGCCATGCCGCGAGCGAAGGCCTACTCACCCGTTTCGGCGCCAGCGGTCTTGCGCGAGCTTCTGTTGCCCTTCGGCTTTTTGGATGCAACCGGTGTTGGCGTCGGATCAACCTTCTGATGGCGTCGGCCGAGGCCGGTCTCCTTAGCAAGAGCGGAGCGCTGCTCGGAGTAGGAGGCTGCCGTCATCGGGTAGTCCGCAGGCAGGCCGTACTGCTGACGGTAACTGTGCGGATCGAGCCCGCGGGTGGTCAGGTGCCGCTTCAGTGACTTGTAGGGCTTGCCGTCGATGAAGCTGATCAAGGCATCCCGGGTGATCGATTTGCGGATCTGGGCCGGGGTTAGCTTTTCAACCAGTCCCTCGGCTGCTCCCGCAGGCCTGTCCAAGCTGCGGAGGGCCGCATGGACCGAGGTAATGAGTTCCGGCAGGTCCGATGCCTGCACCGAGTTATTCGACACGTAGGCGGCTACGAGGTTGCTTACCCAATCAATCTGGTTCGCCTCTGGTGCTGAAGTGCTCTCTTCCACGACGGCCTCCCTCATTCGAGGCGAAAATCCTCAAACCAGCGGAAGCGAAAGACAATTGTACTTGCGGACAATTCGCAAAATTTTCGCCTAGATCTCGCTCTTGACGATCGAGCGGGCGGCAGAGGGTTGATTCTGGTTCTCGATGAAGCTCAGTGGGCTGAGGGCACTTTGGCTGTTCGGCATCTCCAAGTGCGGGGAGGGAAATTGCTCAGGCATAGCGCACGGCACAAAGCCACCGCCTGGCGCTGCACAGGACCAGTTGTTTGCTGTCTGAGGAATCCCTAAGCGGCTTAGCGATTTCCTTCGCGCCAATCAAAATTGGAGGAGCGCAAAATACCCCTCGCGGCGGCGCGCTTTTCGTGCGCCTCGCACTTCACTTTTGCGAAGGCTGCGGCCTGCAGCAAAGTCGAGGCTGCCAAGGTCGGCTTCGACACCCGACATGGCCTCGCTGGCGGAGTTCCCCCTGATCGCCGCTGGTGGGGCCAACTTCCACCCGCGCTTCACTGCCCCGCAGCTCCCGGGTCGCGGGGTTTCTCTTGCCGCGCTTCAACTGCGTGAAGGCGGCGGCCGTCCGACCAGCCATCATCGGCACGCTGGACGGCGCTCTCCAGCGCGGCCTCGCCGGCCTTCCTCCCCGTTCATGACATCGGCGGGGCCGCTTCTGTTTCGTGCCCAAGATGAACACTCGCTCCGCAGCCTCACGGCTCGCAGGCATTGCGTTGGTGAATTCAGCGCGGATCGGGCCGCGAGCGGAGGGCGTTTAACCGGAGGCGGTGCGACGCCCCGGGAGAACGTGGTGACCGATGTTTTTGATCTGCTGGACGCTGACCAGCGCGAGGAAGCGGCGCAGGCCGGGCTCGCCGAACTCCAAGCTGCCCTAGCCTCCCGAACTCCGGAAGAGCGCGCTGCTTTCTGGAAGGCGATCAACACCTTCTACGTTCCACCACCTGAAGATCAGGACGATTGAACCGCCGCGGATCACGTCACCGCCTGCGCGGCCGAGTTGCCGAGGTCACGCCCCATCCGGTCCGCCCCAGCGCCGGCCGCGCTTCATGTTCACCCTGTCGATCAGCCTCGACGCGCCTCTGCAACGATGTCTGCCCCGCCCCGTTGGTTCTCATGGCTACCATGGAGGCGGGGTCATGAGGGTGAGCAGAGAAGCCGCGAAAGCCATGGCCAAGGCGTGGGCGGCGCCGAAGACGAATGAACCGCCGAAAGATCAGCCCGCGAAGAAGAAGGGTTAAGACGTCACTTCGCCGTTGGAAGTGGGAAGCTAACGCGTTGCGAGTCGCTTCCCCGCGAGCTGCTGCGCCAGCCGCCCGTCGCAATCCAAGTCGACCATCTCACCTGTGATGCTGAGCGTCCGTTGCAGATCCATTGGTGTTCCTGCCGGCGGGCACCTCACGTCACCGCCTCCGTGGCTGAGACCCCTTCAGGCAAAGAAAAGGGCCAGCATGACCGGCCCTCCTCATTGCATGCTGTAGGGGAATGATCAGCGGACACCGGACGAGGTGCTGCCGGTCGTATCACCCGTGCTCATGTTGGAACCGTCGCAGTGGCCGCTAGCTTCGCCGAAGGTCGGACGCTCACACGCCAACGTTCGCAGATGTTCAGGCTTCCGGCGCAACCGCTCGGTGTGCTGAACTCTTGGTCCCGGTAGGGCATCCCTCATCCCGAACGGGCGGCAATCCAGGCCGGCGAGATCCACGAATCGCGCCACTTCGATTGCCGTGTAAGCCGGGTGGGGCGGCATTCAAGGCGAGGTGGGCGAGCCTGCTACGGCGACAATTCTACGGCGACAACACTATGTCCGATCCTAAGAAGCTGGTCCGTGTGCTGATTACGGACGTTTCTGGCGGCTATGAACTCACGGTCGAGGCCGACGACGGCCACGTGCTAAGGGTGGTTGCGACTGCTCGCCAAGTCGAAGCTCTCGCCCGGCAGTTCACAAAACTGACCGATGACGAGCAGGCAGGCGGCTGACGAGGGCGCTCACGAGGCCGAGAGGAGGCATGATGGCCAACGATCACAGCAAGGAGCGGAAGCAGGCGGAAGCGGAGTTTGCCAAGACACAGGATCGCGCCAAGCCAGAAGCTTTGAAGGAGCAGATCGCCAGCGCAGCGGATGAGAACACTGCGCGCTTGAAGGCAGCGCGATTGGCGCGCGACGCTGCTGATGAAACAGCAAGGCGCAAAGGGCTGCGGTGAGCCTGTTGGCCCGCTGATGGGGACGTAAGCCAGTGGACCGCGATTGGGGGCGGCGTTAGCGGCCGGGCAACCGCCAGGCTTGCGCAGCGCAGGACTATTGCCGGAAGTATGGCTTGCCTTCAGCCCGCCCGGTTCGCCGCGTCGGGCTTTTTCGTGCGCACGCTCTAGGTCTCCTGCTCTCGAACGGGGGAGATCCGATGTCAGACCTCCCTAGCCACATTGTCGCTCGCGCCTAGACCCAGGCCGCGAAGATCGCCGACCGCCAACGCGTTGCTCAGGAAGCGAGGGCAGAGCACGAGCAGCAGCAGCGAGCACGCGACGAGAAGACCGAGCGTCTGAAGGCGATGCGGCTGGCTCGTGAGGCGCAGAACTGAGTTCGTGCGTCTCGCACTTCACCTTTGCTAAGGCTGCTGCTGGCAGCGGGGCCGAGGGTGCCTTGGTCGGCTTGGGACTATCGGAAATTCCGTGTGTGGGCGGCGAGTTGAACATCAGGCCGCCATGGCCCGGGTGAAGCGCTCGCCGAAGATGACGGCGAACTGCGC
>NZ_JAVDVV010000051.1:0-13441 GCF_031457035.1 Methylobacterium sp. BE186 | reverse complement strand
AGCGCGTCAGGGATGTGCGGTGCTTTCCGTCGTGCCATCGGGGACCTCCTTCGGGTCCACTATGGCCGCCCAACACGAAATTCCTGACAGTCCCCCGTTCAGAGGACTCCGGCGCCTTCTCCGAAGCGGACTCTGCACCAGCTCAGCTTATAAGTCTGAGTTGCGCCAGGAGTTCGCACGCTTTTTGCTCAGCTACGCGCCAGGAGCAGAGCATGCTGTTTCAGGTGTCCAGCGTCCGCTCGAGTGTAAAAACAAAGTGAGATCTCCACCGAGCTCGCCGTTGCAGATCTCACCCTTGCTGTCAGGATTGCGTCTGCCCTACGCCGCACGCACGCTCGCGAGAAACTGCTTCATCTCAGAACGCAACGCACTGGACTGGCCAGCGAGGCCGTCGGCGGCAGATGCAACGGCTCGAGCGGCCTGTCCCGCGCCCTCCGCCTCCTGCGCGACCTCGGCGATGTTGGTCGTCACCTCAGCGGTACCTGCCGAGGCCTGAGACATGCTGCGCACGATCTCCTGCGTGGTCACCCCTTGTTCCTCGATCGCGGCCGCAATGTTCGTGGTCACGCCACTCATGGCCTGGATCTGCAGAGCGATGTCCTGGATCGCCTGCGAGGCGCCGCTGGTCGCTGCCTGGATGGCGGTCACTTGCTGGCCGATCTCATCGGTCGCGCGTGCCGTTTGGCTCGCCAACTCCTTCACCTCGGCTGCAACGACTGCAAACCCTCGCCCAGCCTCTCCCGCGCGCGCCGCCTCGATCGTAGCGTTGAGCGCGAGGAGGTTGGTCTGACCCGCGATGGCCGAAACCAGACCGACGACGTCTCCAATCCGGGTCGCCGTCTGGGGGAGAGCGGCCATCGTTTGCTCGGTGCGCGACGCCGCCTGCACGGCAGCAGCCGACATCCCAGTCGCCTGCTCCACTTGGCGGCCGATCTCTTGGACGGTGGCACCGAGTTCCTCAGCGGCTGCCGCCACGGCATTGACGTTGCCGGCTGTCTGATGCGCGGCTCCGGCCACAGCATACATCTTCTCACGGATATGATAGAGCCATTCTCAGCCCTGCATCTGCGGCCGAGCTGATGGAGGGTTTTTCAATGCACTTCGAATTAGATGAGCAGGGCGATTGGATCGTCGATTTCGACGAACTCGCCGTAAAATTCGGTAACTCAGCCAGCTACCTTCAGCATCAGGTCAAACTTGGCCTTCTCAAAGGATTTCTGGAGGCAGTCAGCGGCGAGGATGCGGGCGGGTCCAGGATCACCATTCGAGCTGGCAGGGCAGCGTGGCAGGGCACGTTCGACGGCGCCGGGTTCCTCGTAGAGGAGATCATGTTCCCGGAAGCACCCTGGTTGAAGGATGCATCCTTGCACTGACGAAGGTCTCATCTGGCTGCGAATGCGAGGATTGCGGCGTCATTATCGCTTTCTGAATGCACCAGCGGATCAGTCGTCATTTTTTGATCCGGTGGAGGATTGCTCCGCTGCCTGTCTCCTGGAAGACTTCATTTCCGAGATGTTTAACGCCCGTGCCGTTGAGCAGAGAGTACCGACGCTGATCTTTCAGGATGTGCGACCCGCTAAGACCACCGGTTCGTGCGAAGGTCTGCCAAGCGATGATCACGCGAACGGCACCGTCTTCCGCTCTGAGACCCCGTTTCATAAGGCACGTGCCAGCCGCCTGACGAGGATCATGGCGGCGGCGAAGATGAAGAAGGCGAGGGCTGAGGAGGCGGTGGCCTCATGGTCACGGGCGAGCCTTCGGCGGCGACTGATCCAGCCGAAGGTCCGCTCGATCACCCAACGCCTGGGCTGAACGGCAAAGCCCTTCTGACCTTCCTCAGGCTGAACGATCTCGACGGTGATGGCGGTAGCCGAAGCGAGGCGCTCGCCCTGATAGGCGCGGTCAGCAAAGCAGTGGGCCAGGAACGGCCAGACCCCGCGCGAGGCGCGCAGCAGTGCGATGCCGCCGTGGCTGTCGTGCCGGTTGGCGGGCGAGACGGCGGCCACGAGGAGGCGGCCGTCGGTGTCGGTCAGGGCGTGGCGCTTGCTCCCCACCACGCGCTTGGCTGGATCGTAGCCTCGCTCGCCCGCAACACCGACGCCGCCCGAGCGCGCGGCCTGCGCATCGAGGATGGCGCCGGTCGGGCTGGCTTCGCGCCCAACCCGCTCGCGGTCCGCTATCGTGAGAGCATGGGCAAGGCGCTCGAACAGGCCTTCCTGTGACAGCCGCAGGAACCAACGATGCACCGTGGACCAGGGCGGAAAGTCCAGCGGCAGATGTCGCCAAGCGCAGCCGGTGCGCAGCACGTACAGGATGCCGTCGAGGATGGAACGCAGCGGCCAACGCCATGGGCGGCCGGTCGAGGCGGGGGTCGGCAGGAGCGGCGCAACGATGCCCCATTCGGCATCTCTCAGGCAGGTTGCGTAAGGCAGGCTCTCGCGCGAAAGCTCGGCGCGGGCGGCGGGCGTCCACATCGGGGTTCCTGGGTGAGCGTCAGACACTCTCTCAACGCCCGCGACGCCTGCCGCTCACTCAACCGCCAAGCTGGCCAACCCCTTCTGAAACGGGGTCTGACGTCAAAGCGTTCAAGCTCGTGATCCATCACTCATCTCGCCTGCAGAACACCCCAGCTTACGGTTCGGAATAAGCATAGGCTCGCCGCCAAAACTGTTTCTAGGAGATCGCCTCCCAGGCAAGCTGCAAACTGGCGGGCGCGCCCGCTGCCCCACGAAGTTAGCCTGACCGCTCGAACAGCTTCGGTGGTTCGGCTCGGAGCACCCTTTGCCAGAGGCTGCGTTTTAAGATCCATGAGTTGGTCGATCCGGCTGCCGTCGAGTAGCGGACGGCTATTGCGCATGCCAGCGGTCACCTTCACTGCGCTGGCCGCTGTGTTTCGTCGCGCCGCCTTACGCGAAGGGTTGGCCCGGAAGCTTTAGCCTCAGGCGGATCGGCCAACTGGCTGCGCACGTTCATAGTGCCTGAAGGGCTAGGATCGCGCGCCCTGACACGATCCGGAACGGTTTCGTGCCTCGGGGCCATGTTCGGCGATTGTGCCGCACCCTGGGGGCCCCCAATCGGGGCTTGGGCAAGCGCAGCAGACAGAATTCCGAAAAATGCAAAGGTTATAAGAAAATACTTCACAGCTAAATTCTCCGATCAGCACCGAACTAAGATCTACATCTTCATTTTTGTTCCTATAAAATTAGCTATTCTGGGGTGCTGAACGCAATTTCGTGAGCGCCCAAGGTAGGCGGCGTTGGCCTTTGAAGCACGAGCAGATTGTTCTGCCCGCGTCGGCGGGAGCCCAGCTAAGAAGCGTGCCAACCATGGTGCATTGAACATCGTTCCCAAATGCGGCGCCGATGCTGGGCACCTTTATCATGAGGCTTGATCCTCTTGGCGTGCAACATCGTCGCGAACCGATCGTTACGGTTGCATTCATGTGAAGCTGAGGTCGGTCCGCACCAAAATAATAACAAATGATACAATTACTATTATTTTATCTGGTCCTTGAATTTATTTCCAAGACACACGATATGATGTCCAAGTAAATTATTTCTTCGCATAACAAGCCGGATTATCAACGTATTGTGAGGATAGGCCTGCTCAAGGACAGCTGGAGGACGCCATGCGCGCCACGATCGTTCCTGTTTTGACCAGTCTCATGCTAAGCTTGGCTCCTCCGATCGTGCTCGCGCAAGGCAGTGACACGCCCGCGAATGCTGCAGAGGTCGCGCCTCGTGGTGACCTTGAAGGCCGAGATGGGCTGACCAACTCACTTGAGGAGCACCAGCATGGAGTAGCGCCCGTCTACTCTGGCGACGAGTTGGCTCAAAGCCCGAGCCCAGTAAATCTCAAAGCATCGAAGGACACTGTCCCTCGGGAAACGGTTGGGCCCACGGTATCTCGGTGTGTCGTTCCAAATTTCGGGGCAACTTTCGAATGTCGTTCTTATAATAATTGGTTTCATATATAATCGATGATCAGATATTTTCGTCAAGTGCAGATTATTTTCAGTCCAAAAAATCCCAAGTATTAATTCTAAATAACTCACGGATGGGAATGAGCTATGAGCAGCGAACTTGATCAGGAAGCCCCTGCAATTCTAATTTGGCTTCCTGAGGGACTTATCCCCGACGCCGCATCATTCACAGTGAAGTCAGTAGACGTGGCTCAGGGCACAGAGGATTGGCCCCATTTCAGCGATGCATTTCGTTATGCCATGAACGTTCCGCGATCAGACGAGCGGCTGCCTTGGATCCAGGTCGGTGATCAGACTATTTCGCCGGAAGAGTTGCGCAGGATGTATGCCCCTCGCGGCCACGAACTCAACTAATCTATCAGCGTGAGACGGAGGATCTACGCTCCGCACTGCATATCATTCAGCAGATATTTCCGCCCATTGGTGACGTCAATGACAAACGGTTACTTAACGTCGTGGCTTGATGACCGCCTCAACAAAACTTTTGTCGCGACCTTGTTGGCTGGCCTCGGCGCAACATACTTCATCGTGGGTATGGACTTACGCTGGTAGGCAAAGACCTGCGTGCACGAACGCGTATTGTGGCTGGAACAGAGTGTACCGGGCCGAGAAGTCGGCCAAGCTCAAGGCGCCACGAAGATATAACTATGAATTACCATCGCTCGAATAACACATGGCCCTCTTGCCACTGTAACATCTGGTGTCACTGGGGAGTTCTTGAGTGGCGAGCCCCTCCCGAAGGAGTTCGACCTTGGCGCGTTTGGACCGTCTTGCTCTGATCGAAGAGCAGTTTGCTGATGCAGATGGAGCTTGGGCGCGCGAAGTTCGGGGCCTTTACAGTGGCAACCCGTACTTCCACGATAACAAACAAAGCGGGCAGGGTGAGCCGGGCAGCGCTCTGCGCTCAGCTTACGAGGCGCGCCAGCGTGCCTTCGCCGCATGGTGCTCGGCACGCGGTCTCGATGCAGCAACGCGCTCGCGCCAGGATGAAGAGCTTGCTCATCAGCTCGCATAAGGATCGAACATGGCGGGCAACTTGGAACACGCAGTCCTGCGACGCGCTCGGGCAGCCTTAGCTGAAGACGCAACCGACGCGTTGCTGAACACCATCGCAGATGGCGAAGCCGCGGGTTCCATCTTCAGTGCTGTGAGCGCCGGCGGGATCCTCACCACCTGGAAGGAGCCCGGGAGAACGAAACTAGGTCCGGACTTCAGCTGCCATTTCGTCAACTCGGTCGATACAGCTCATTGGGCAGGGTTGCACCGGCTCGGGGAGGACATCTATGCGACTGGTGGGCTCGATGCGCTCGATGAAGCCATCATGCACATCGTCCAGTTGGCCCCAACCCGTGCAGACTGGCGCTCCAATGTCCTGGAGAGTGTCTGGTTTGACGTCGGACGAACTGCATGACCTTGATGAGGCGCGGCGTGCCTTCAACATTGGACAAGAGGCGCGGCTGGGCTCTGCAGGCTCACATGAGCGCCCGACTGGCGATTTGACCCTCGCTTCGTTTGACTATCTAGCTGCTGGATGTCCGAGTTCGCCCACGGCTCACCACCACTTTGGCCAGCGTCAAATCCGCTGATCATGAAACTCGAACGCGGTGCCGTTCTCTCCGATGCGGACAGAGGTACGCTGGAAATATTGTGCGCTCGAACACGGGAGGTCGAGGCACGGCAGGACCTCATTCGTGAAGGCGAGCGGCCGGAGGTGGTCCACCTCGTCATGAGCGGACTGGCCTCCCGCTACAAGGTCCTGCCGGACGGCAAGCGCCAGATCCTGGCCTTCCTGATCCCGGGCGATTTCTGCGATCTGCACGTCGCCATCCTCGGCTTCATGGATCACAGCATCTGCACCCTGAGCCCTTGCACGATGGTGGCGATCTCAAGCGAGAGCATCGCCGATCTGACCCTGAACCATCCCCGCATCACCCGCGCCTTGTGGTGGGCGACGCTGGTCGATGAGGGCATCCTGCGGGAATGGCTCACCGGCATGGGCCAGCGCTCCTCAGAAGCGCAGACAGCCCACCTCTTCTGCGAACTGCTGGTGCGCCTCCAGGCTGTCGGACTTGCGGCACCAAACAGCTTTCCTCTTCCGCTGACGCAAAACGAACTGGCTGACGCGCTGGGAATCTCCGCCGTTCATATGAACCGCACCCTGCAGCAGCTGCGCACGGACGGTTTGATCGTTCTGGCCAAGGGCGTGCTCACGGTTCCGGATGTTGCCCGTCTGCAGGCTTTCGCCCACTTCAATCCGAACTACCTGCACCTTCTGCGCCGAAGCCGAGAGGCTTGAGGATGACATCCTGCTCCGACGAAGTGGGTGGCTATGTGGCTGAGCAGGGCCTAAGGTGGCTCACCGCTGATCCGAGCCCTGGCAATCAGCCGCTGAGAGATGCGTATGCTCCCGCCGATGACCTGCGGAGAGCGACATGGCACGCTACTTCTTCGACCTTCAAAACAGCAAGTTCTCGTCGCGCGACACCCGCGGGCAGGAGTGTGTGGGTCCGGACGCGGTGAGAGAGTACGCGCTGAGGCTGCTCTGCGACGTGGCGAGGGAACGTCCGCTCGAACACATGCACAGCCGCCTTGGTGCGACGGTGCGCGATGCGAGCGATGAGGTCGTGCTCACAGCGACTGTCAGCTTGTCGACCACCTGGCTAGGTGCAGCCTGATTGGCTAGTTGAGGTCGCTCGCGTCCTTCAATGATCTCCGATCCACTCGCCCGTCTACAAGGCCGTGAGTGAGATTGTGGATGCGATCGATGGGCTGATGGAAGCGGTCACAGGCGACCGCAAGCACTTCCACCTCGTTTCGCCCCCAACGCCCAGCGGGAACCTGCCGGGTAGTAGCAACGTCCCTCTACCAAGAAGAACAGACGATGCGCGAGCAGGTGCAAGCGTTGGCGGAGACTTGGATCAAAGGGATCGTGCTTGATGAGGCGTGTGCCCGCGAATTCGCCTACGCGGCTTCGATCCTAGAGGCCGCTGCGGCGACCACCATGGCCAATGCCATGCGCCCCAAGCACGTCATCACCATGTCAAGGCTCTGGAGAACCGAGGCAGGCTCGCGGCGCTGACCACGGATTACGGAACGCTGCTCCCTGTCGGGTTCAAGCCGGATCCTTGAACGACGGTGAGCGGTCATATGGGATCAGCACGCACGCGCGCGAGAGGCGGTCTCACATGACGCGATCGGGGACACTACGTGCGGGAGCGAGGGGGCACCTAGATGTTTGATCCCAGGGTTTGATGGTGCAGTTTTCTCACGAGAGTGGAAGGACGCGCTATGGGCCAGGTTCAGCACGGGAGCGCCACGACGACAGCGGCAGTCCGTCGAGCGATACAGCATAGTCAAGCGAGCCTGAGGGCGCTGGCGGCCCGTTACGGCGTCAACCCGAAGACCGTCGCGAAGTGGAAGAAGCGGTCCTCGGTGACTGACCGGAAGACGGGGCCAACGGATCCCCGGTCCATGCTCTCCAGGATGACCATCCGGACTACTGCGTCGATCTCGATGAGATCGCACCGCTGCTCGTGCAACTCGTGACGTCTGGTCTGAGTGGCCTTGGGGACGCTACATAAAGCCAACCTGCGAAGAGCCTCGTGGAATGAGCGTTATGAAGCCCGCCGCCTCGCGTGAGCGGTATTGTGGGACAGAGCACGAGGCGATCCTTAGGGCATGGGTTCCGCATAGAAGTCGCTGAGTTGCTGCCTCTCGTGCCCAGACAGCAATGCCTCGTCACTACGCGAGAACTCAGGTGCTTGGCGCAGATGCTCCGCCGTGATGGTCGCGTGGTAGCCGTGGAGCTTGGGGTCGTAATGCAGCTGTTCCCAGGGAACCGTATGGGTCTCGGAACCCGCGCCCAGGAAGCCACCGAACGAGGTGACGGCATAGACGACTTGGCCGCTGATCTTCTCGATCACGAGGCGCTTGATGGTCCCGACCCGTTTTCCGTCTGCATCGAAAACAGCGGTCCCCTCGATGTGGTCGCTCTCGATGAGAGGGTGGCTCGGAGCCGATGACGTGGCCGTCTCAGCCATAGCTCGGTTCCTCCAGCTTCCGGTTCAGCGGCAGCCACGAAAGACATGCCCTCACGTTCGGCGAGGCTGTGCCTCGTCGCGGCAGGCGGCAAGCTCAAATGATGCCCCATCTCGCATCCACGAGGCCGCGTGGATGTCGCATAAGGCGCATCACGGGGACAGGTGTTTCACGGTGCGCCGCGGGCTGCGCGATCTCCTGAGATCGCTCGCATCAGCTTATGCAATTCCTCGATTTTCTGCGTCTGCTCGGACAGCATGCCTTCGAGGTGCTCAAGGCGAATGCGATCCAGCTTGTCATGCAGCGACATGATCTCAACCTCTGCCTTCAGGTTGATTTCATAGTCCAGGCTGGCAGCCACACGGTCCCGGGCGGCTTGCCGGTTCTGGGACATGAGGATCACGGGCGCCTGCAGGGCGGCGACCATCGACAGGATCAGGTTGAGGAAGATGTAGGGGTAGGGATCGAACCCGCCGCCGGCGCGCGCCAGCACCACGGTGTTCACGACGACCCATGCGAGGAGCATGCCTGTGAACACCATGATGAAGGCCCATGAGCCTCCAAGCTGTGCTACCCGGTCCGCCAAGCGCTCGCCGAACGTCTGCTGCTCCGCAACGGCCGCATTGACGTCCTGAGCCACATGCAGGCGCTTGGCGATGTGCAAGATGACCTTCTGCTCTCGCGCAGACAGGCAGGAGAGGCCGCTCTCCTGCAGCTGCCGGGCGAGCCGGGCGACCTCGTCATCCATATCAGAGGGCACGGCGCTTGCGGCCTTCTCAGGGCAGCATCAATGGTCGCCCGGCTTCCAGATGAAGACCTCGGTGCCAGCCTCGTCCAAGATCCGCACGCCATCTGGCGTCTGAGGCATGTCCAAGGTCTCGAACAGGGATTGGGCCCTCACTTTCGCGTCCTCCAACGTCGCGAGATCCTGAGAAATACGGTCTAGCACGGCGTGGGCGTCATCACCTTGCCTGATCCTGAAAAACTCGACTGTGAACTGCATGTCCGCTCCTGCTTGGCTCTCACCTGAGCATCCCAAGGCTTCCGCATAGAGCCATGGCGAGTATCAGGACGGCAAGCCGGGTACCTTTTTTGCCCGCAGAGCCGCGCCCGCGTTCGTTCGGCTTGGGTATGCGCTCAAGCAGACCTAAGCCGTGAAGCGGTTCGCTGACTGGCCGTTATGGAGCGTCTTCCCGCTTAGCTGCGAGGTGCAGCAGCATCGCCTCGACGGGCGAACGCGCTTAGATGCTCAGTTGTGCAACCTCGATCAGCATATCCTCGAGGTAGGCCTTGAGCCGTCCAATGCCGGCCGCGCTTGGTCCCAGGATGCTGAAGCCGACCAGCTCGCCGCGTGCATGAACCCGGCGGATCAGGGTCTCTGCCTTCGTGGCCACCTCCCGCTCGGTCGGTGCACGCAGGATGCTGCCAGTCTCGCTGGTCGTGATCCGGATCTCGAAGGCAGGCGTCTCGGTCATGGCTGTGCCATGCAACAATCCTACTGAGGCGAAAGCTTGTCCGTACAGATGAAGACAAGCGTCGCGCATCCGATGCTTCCACGATGGGGAGTAAATCTCTTCTCTTACGGCTTGAGGGTCGGAATCGCCTCAATGGTCTCGCGGGTGCCGCTGACGGTCAGTTCGTTGTCCGCCTGCCGCAGGAGAGGGACTGGGATGCCGATCTCCCCGCCTCCGAGCCAGCGCCTGCGGGCCACCACGGCTACGAGCGTGGTGCCGTCGGCCGAGACCCGCACATCCTGCACGCGGCCGACGACGAGCTTGTGATCAGCATAGAGCCAGCGGCCGCGGAGCGTCGGCACCAGCGAGGCGGCGCCGATCTGCATGCGCGCATCCGCCCGGTCCAGGAGAGGCGTGCGGACCTCCTGCGCGCTCGTCTCTCCGGCGAGCATCACGAGGGCGCAGGCCCAGGCACGAACGTGCCGCTGCATCCGCTGGTCCTCCTCCCGCAGGGGCGATGATCGGCTTGGTATCAGTGGCGCGTCGTCTCCGGCTGGTTCGCCTGCCGCCAGGCGCTGGGCGTCATGCCCGACCAGCGGCGGAAGGCATGCGTGAACGCAGCGGGCTCGGAGAAGTCGAGGCAGTCGGAGATCTGCGCCAAGCTCATGATGGTGTCGGCGAGCAGTTGCTTGGCCACGCGGAACTGCGCCTCGTTGGCCAGCTGCCTGAAGCTCTTGCCCTCGGCCCTCAGGCGGCGGCTCATCGTGCGGCGGTTCACCAGCCTCAGGCGCGCCACACGCTCGGCCTTGCAGCGGTGCCGGGTCACGGCGGTCTGGAGGTACTCGCGAAGCTTGTCCGTCAGCGTGGAGGTCTGATCCGCCTCGAGGTGGCAGATGTGATCCTCCACCCTTTGGCGCAGCGCCGGATCCGCCCCCGCAATCGGCTGCTCCAAGAGCGCGGCCGGGAGCACCAGGGCGGCCGTTTCCTGATCGAAGCGGACAGGTCCCTTGAAGAAGCCGGTGTATGGTTCCGTGTCGCGTGGCGCCGAGCGCGGCAGCAGCACCTCCAGCGGCGCCCAGTGAGGCCCGCACAGCCCGCGCAGAATGTTGGTCACCGTGGCGAGTGCCCGCTCCAGATGCAGGACAGCGCCCTCTACCTCGGGCTCATGCGGGGCATAGCTGAGGACGGCGATGTCGGCGTGGACACCGAGGCCGATCACGGCCCCACGGTCTCGCACGCAGGCATGAGCTTCCAGGGCCCGCAGGGCGTCACCCACCGAGGCGCAGTTGCGCAGCAACACGCCGAGGAGGCCGAACGAAGCCAGGGTGGTTCGCTGCCCGACCAGCAGTCCGAGATAGGGGCAGCGCGAGCGGTCGGCGGCCAGAGCGATCAGGCGTCCGATTGCCGTGAACGGAACGGGCTTGCTGCTGGCGTCGGAAAGGCGGGGATCGAGGCCCGCCTCAGCGATGAGGCCGTCAAGGTCGGCACCGAGTTCCACCAGGACGGCGCGGATCGCCCGCACGACATCGGGATGGATGAAGCCGACAGAGGGCGCCTTCTCAGCCCCGTCAGACCTTCCGTCCGCGGCCGCCCCGTTCGGGCTGCCGTTCGTGCGTAGTCCGGCAGAGGAGGGCATACAAACGTCCTTCCCCCGAAAGATGATCCTACGCAGCAACCCGTGCTTGATCAAATGGGGCAGGAGAATTCATTCTTTGCGCGCGGCCGACCTTCACTTTGTCTGCAAAAATACAGTGTGATGTCTCGCGGCTGGCGAGCTGATGGCCCTCGCGCTCGGACGAGGCACTCGGGCTGCGGCGTCAGTGCTCTGCGTCCCTTGGGCCACCGTTGATGACAGTGAGATCCGCGTGCGCGGCGGGCGGCTCCCCGTCGAAGATGGTCTTGATGACCTGGGCGACGCTGGCGCCCACCTCCGGCGGTTGGATGGACCGGGCACGCTGAACCGCCTCCGTCATCACGGCGTCGTGGTCCACGAGGCCGAGACGCTCCAGCTCGTGCAGCAGAAGCGCGTTCATCACCAATCCGGCGATGGCCTGATGTGCCGTCGCGGCAAGCGCCTTTCCGGTCTGCGCCGTGTTCTCCGCCTGCATCAGCGCCAGTTCGGTGAGCTGCTCGTTGGTGAAGGGGTTGTCGATGTCGCTCATGTCCTGCCGGCGCCGCGCAGGCGCTTGAACCTCGAAGGTGCTGGACCGACCCCGGATGAATGACTGGCCGGCTGAGAAAAGAACGGGGTCCTCTTATTCTTGCAGTTTTTGCGTGCCCTGCTTGATCGAACAGGGCGCTACCAAGCGGTTGTCAGAGAACACTCTGACTGATCCGGGACAGTTCACGCGCCAGGTGGGGCGCTGCCGGATCTGCCGCAGCACGAAGCGGATCGTCACCCGGGTTGATCCCTGCCGGTTCTAGCGGGCGCTGTTTCAGGCCTACCTCAAGCTTCAGCCGTTCCGATAGGGCTTGCCCAAGTGGACCATGCCACGCGCCGACGTACCTCGTTCCGCATACGTCGTCCGGCATTCTGGAACGGCGGACGCGTTGACGTTTCAGACCCTGTTGGACCGTCGCTCACGAGGGTTGGCCAGGAACGAAGCGGGCAGAATAGAGATGGCCGCTTAGCTCAGTGGCTCGCCCGAAAGCCGCCGTTCCGCCTTCGGCCAATTCTAGTCGTTCAGCCAGACCGCATCGAACTTCCGGGAAGCGGACGTTCCAAACGTTCACGAGGGGTCAGCCGCTGCCTCTTTGAGAGTCGTTGAGAAGCCGCTCCGCCGCCTCAGAAATCTCGCTGCGCCAAGCGAGGGGATGAAGCCAGCGCTCGGGAATGGCGGCGGCGCCCTCTACGGCGCCGGCGAGTTGGCCGGTAACGGCACCGACCGTGTCAGCATCGCTGCCGAGGTTCACGGCCAGGATGAGCGCGTCCTCGAAGTTGGAGGTGGTGCCGACGGCCCATAGTGCGGCTTCGAGCGTGTGGATGATGTAGCCGGATGAACGGATTTGGTCGCGCGACTTCTGGCACCAGGAGCCGGCAGCGATCGCCGCGATGGCAGGGTCGCCGGACCAGGTGCGGGGACGGAGAACGCCGGGATGGCCGAGGATGGCTTCGCGCAGGAGCTGCACGAAGTACGCGCAGGCATCGACAACTTGTGGAGCGGCATGGGTGATGCGGCTCTGATCGCGCGCGAGTTGGTCAGCCTGATCGGCGTCATGAAGGGCGAAGAGCGCGACGGGCGCGAGGCGCATGAGGCTGCCGTTGCCGGCAGTGCGCGGGTGAGTGGAGCCGGCGTAGGGCTCACCGGTGCTGATGAAGCGGGCGAGCGCCTCCCGGGTGGTCAGACCGATGTCGAAACATGTGCCAGTGCAGGAATATTGCCCTTGTTGCCACCAATGGACGAAGCGGGTGGCAAGGTCGTGCGGGTCGAAGCCCTGGCAGCTGATGAGGCTGTTGGCGAGCGCCAACGTCATGCTGGTGTCGTCGGTCCACTGGCCGGATGCGAGGTCGAAGGGGCCGCCGCCCATCATTTCGGAATGCGGCGGTTGAGTGTCGCGCTCGACGAACTCCAGCGTGCTGCCGAGCGCGTCGCCCACTGCGAGGCCGAGGAGGGCACCGCGGGCGCGATCAAGGATGGGGGGCGAGGTGAGGGTGGTTTGGGTCAGGGTGGACTCCTCGAGGCAAAGAGGCCAGCAGGATGAAGCCGGCCAAGCTGCTGAGGTTCACTGAGGCCGTCGTGCAGTTGCGTGGTGGCTGGTTGGAGTTAGCTGTCGTAGGCGGGACGATCCAGGGGAAGAGTAGGGCAGCTGGCTTGACATCCCTCCAGCGGGGACGGGGGAGCGGGAGGCAGAGGAGGGGCAGGGGCACAGGGCGGGACTGTCAGGAATTTCGTGTTGGGCGGCCATAGTGGACCCGAAGGAGGTCCCCGATGGCACGACGGAAAGCACCGCACATCCCTGACGCGCT
>NZ_JAVDVV010000050.1:0-14071 GCF_031457035.1 Methylobacterium sp. BE186 | reverse complement strand
TCGATCGAGGCGCGAGTCAGCTTGAGTGGGCTCTTGTTCACCATTTGTTCGGACCTGGGCTCCGGCGAAATAAGGTTTTCTGCAGGTTCGCTCGGGCCCGTTCGGATCCGCTCGCAAGGCCAAGGTTAGCGGGTTCAGCGGATAAAAGCGAGTAATTTCCGTTGGTTGGCAGGGTATCGGCCCCTGAGGTAGGCGATCTTACCCGCTGCCTGCGAGAACTCTTAATCAGCGGGTCCTAGGTTCGAACCCTAGTGCGCCCACCAATTATTTCAAGGGTTTGGGGGCGAAACGGCCCCGCTCCGGCCTCCCCTTCTGCAGCAGACGTGACAGCTGACGTAACGACGTACAGCTTTGCAGATTGCTGCCGCTATCGGCTTGCTGGGATTTCGCCACGGCTGTGCATCTAGTTGGAGGCTTGGTCGGCTCGCCGACACCTGTGAAGCGGGGCTGGGGCTCGACCCTATGCCCGCTGCTGCCTTTCGCAGCCGCCAACTTCTGAGTTCGGCGAAACCGCCGGTTCTCACACATCCAGGCGTAGGGAAGTCTGTTTCCGGGTTGTTGGGCCTCCTCGCCTCGGATGACCGAAGGTGGCTGTTTGCGGCCTGTCTGCTTCGGGGCAGAAGATATGGGAGGCGGACGTCCAGCGCAGCACAGGTAGATGCCCTGAAGGACCCTAAGCGAACATTTGAACCGCTGGTGACGAAGGTTCGAATGGGGCAGAAAGCCTGCTGTGTCTCGGATGTAGACACCCTGCCGTTAGGGGCCGTGCGACCATGCGTCAGCCACGGGCCGGTAGCTGCAATCCTTAGCAGGCGACATGCAGCCGATCGGTTGCCGCGCTTCTTCTCAGTAGCCGAGATCTCACTTTTAGATGAGCGTCACAGGCGAAGAGCCGCGCTCACGGATCAGGGGTCGGCTCGTCTTCAAGCAGGGTGATCGAGGTCGCGACCGGGCCGTCCAATGGTCCCACGTGGGCTACGAAGCGTGCACGCGACCAGAGTTCGACGCGGTCTCCGTCGCTCAGGTAGAGAGCACGTTCCGCAGCGTCCGCGTCGGTGGCGGCCTCGATCGGGATGGTCGACCTGACGCTACCATCTGGCGCGAACCGGTATGCTCGGTATGGCGAGTTCGCACAGGAGGATTGGCGGCCGGCTGGGAAGCTCACGACGTCTGCCATTCACGCGCCTGTCCGCTACAGTCGAAAACACTAGCCCCAAGCCGCTGTAGCTTGACGCACTCTAGCCGCCGATGCTGGCATCCTGCGCCTCCATGAGCCGCGAAGATAGCCCAGATGACTGGACTGCCGGAGCGAACGCGGGAAGAGCTGTCAAGGTTCTTGAGATCGCCCAATAGGCACTATCCGGTCCGTGCAACGCATGGAACGGTCGGCCGACACGGCCGTTTCGCCCCTCACGGCACGCCGCGTTGGCGAGCCGGCGACAAGGTTACCGCTATGGCTACCGGCACCGTGAAGTGGTTCAACGAGACCAAGGGCTTCGGCTTCATCCAGCCCGACGACGGCGGCAAGGACGTCTTCGTCCATATCTCCGCCGTCGAGCGCGCTGGGATGCGCAACCTCATCGAGGGGCAAAAGATCTCCTACGACGTCGAGGCCGACCGGCGCAGCGGCAAGGAAAGCGCCGCCAACTTGAAGAGCGCCTGAGCTTTCCTTCGACGGGGTAGCAGCGAGTTCTCGTCAGGCCGCTTCGGCTGGCCGGATCGGCCTGCCGTCATCTACGCGATCCAAGTTGAGCATCGGCTCACCCCGGTGAATTCGGTGGCCTCCTCGGCACCGCTGGCCTTCGATGGCGCCGCGCTGGGGTCTTCGGGGCCCGGTTCAACATGGTGGCATCTCGGTCCGATGCCTTCCACACCGGCAACGACCCCTCGCGAACGAACATGGCGAACGCCTCGGCCACCTCCCATCGGTCGAAGGCATGCACTCCGTCCACGGCGCGACCAACAATGCAGGCCTCGTCGGGCGCCTCTGCGATAGGTGGCCGGCTCTCCAGCGAGAACACCACGCCCGACCGATCCGGCCTGAGTTCGTCGGGCAGGGCCCCGATCTTTCGCCACAGGCAGTGCCAGCGGGCGCATGCCTCCGGGCGCTCAAGGTAGATCCCGCACGCCGTGCCGGTGTTGTGGCGGCACAGGATCCCCGCGGGCTTGGCGAGCGCCTCGATCTCCAAGACTGAACAACAGGTTGTACACGGACCGCATGACCGCCCCTGCGCGAGAGCAGCGTTAGTTCGTGGTTGCGTTAGGCGGTGACCGCCTCGTTCACGAGGTTCCTTGATGATGGTCCGGTCCTCAATGTCACGTTGTTGCAGCTTGCAGCGCAGGGTGTAGAACGTCGCGGATGTCTGACGATGCTACGCACTCGGATCTCGTGACCACCGAGCGCATCGCGATCGAGCCCGTCGGCGCTGCCGTCGACGTCTACCTCGCTGAACCGACTACCCAGGCTCATCCGATCGGGTCAGACCACATCCTCGATCTGGCCGCGATCGTAGCAGCTCACGCCTCCGCGCCCGCGACCATGATCAACGCCGAGGCCAAGGAGCCGTCGCGTCGCATAGCGGTGCGATCGGCCCTGTTCATGGCGCGCCCTGCGAACCGATCAACCGGACGCCGAGACCGCTTTCGAGATTGGTGTTCGGATGCTCCGGCGATGAGCTTGAGCGCGGCTACTGGTCGTCATCGTCGTCGTTGACCTCGATCAGGTCGCTGGTGTCCTCGTCATCCTCGTCGACCACGAGGGTGTCGTCTTCGACCCTGTCGCCATCGTCATCGACCTCCAGGGCGTCATCGCCCTCAGCATCGGTGTCCGTATCTTTGTCGGCCTCCTCGGCTTCGACTTCATCCAGCGACACGAGTTCTGGCCCGTCCGTCTCCTCCTCATCGTCGACCGGCGCCTCTTTGCGCGCCACCACGGGCGTGCCTCCCCTGGCGAAGGACGTTGACACGGAGGTCGGGACGACCTCACCCGAGTAGGGCGAGATCACGGGGCTCTTGTTGAGGTCGTAGAACTTCTTGCCCGTCGTCGGGCAAATTCGCTTCGTGCCGAGGTCCAGACGCGCCACTGCAACTCTCCATGGACGTGCTCAACGCTGGATGACCAGCGCATTTCCGGCTTCGTCTATCATAGACGGCAGCGGACGACCCTGCTGTACGTCAGGCTGGATCGCATCTGGGCAGCGGGTGCACGCCGACGCCAGCACACTTCTCGCTGCCGACGACGGGCTAGCTGACAGAGCTGGAGGTCAAACAATTGACGCTAGCCTTACCCCCGCTTGAGCTTTTCGATGTCCGCTTTGTGGAGGCCGCTCGGATATTTCGAACGACCATAATGGGCGCATAGCTGCCGGCCTGACTTGGCCGCAAGTCCTGGCTGATCCTCGCAATCAGCTCGGTCCAAAGCCAGCCGGTCAGGTCACTGGCGCGATGACCGTCGAGCAGGCCCATGAGATCTGCGACCGGCTCGAGGCGGCACTCCGCGCAGCCGTCGAAGCTGCCGTCGTGAGCATCCACGTCGAGCCCGACCACAAGGCGAAGCACTCCGGCATCCGCTTCGCCTGAGCGATCCACGGCGCATGTCGCCCACGACGCCGAAGACCAATCATGAGATACTCGCACGGCGGCGGCATCTCGTCGGGATCGGCGGCGAGGAACGGGAGCCGTCTTGCTGGGGCGCTGGCGCTCACCCCGGCATACATGCTGGCCGAAGGCACTTCTGGGCGAATGACGACGCGGCTAAGCTGGCCAAGGGCCTGCGCGAGGCGCTCGACCAAGTGAAGGTCGCGAAAGGCTGACGCGGATGCACGGCCCGAGCTCTCCTCCCTTCAAGGTTGCCGTCGTCTGGCGAGGCGATGCGCAGGCGCGGGTCGAGGCACGCCCCGAGAGCAGCCGGTTCGTGGTGGTGTTCGCCGCCCTGGGGCGGCACGGCATCGCCGCCGAGCCCGCCGTCTGGGTCGAAGGGCAGGCAGACCTCCTCCGGGCCCAACTCATGGTGATGGACGCGGTGCTGGTCTGGGTGAACCCGGTGACGGAGGAGACCGGCGCGGGCCGTGCTGCCCTGGACGCGGTGCTGCGGGAGGTCGCGGAGGCTGGCATCCTCGTCAGCGCACATCCCGACGTCATCGACCGGATGGGCACCAAGGAGGTGCTGTACCGGACCCGGGAGATGGGCTGGGGATCGGAGACATACCTCTACCGGAGCCATGCAGCCCTCGCGGCCGAATTCCCTAGCCGCGTGTTCAAGGAGCCGCGGGTGTTGAAGCGGAGCCGCGGCAACGGCGGCATCGGGGTGTGGAAGGTCGAGCGCGGGACGGGCGCGGACGTCTTTGTGCAGGAGGCGCGGGACAGGAGCCTGCGCACCGTGCCACTCGACGCGTTCCTGGCCGAGCGCGCCTCCGACTTCGCGGCGGGCGGCACCCTCGTCGACCAGCCCTTCCAGGCGCGCCATCTGGAGGGGATGGTCCGCTGCTACGTCAGCGGCACGCGCGTCGTGGGCTTCGGTGCCCAGTATGTCACGGCCCTCGCGCCGCCCGAGCACGGGAGGGCGCCGCCGCGCCTCTATTCGGGGCCGGACGACGAGCGCTTCCAGCGTCTTCGCGGTCTGATGGAAGCGGACTGGATCCCGCAGATGACGGCTCTTCTCGGGTTGAAGCCGGACGACCTGCCGGTCGTCTGGGACGCCGACTTCCTGCTGGGGCCGAAGGATACTGCCGGCGAGGACACCCACGTGCTCTGCGAGATCAACGCGAGCTCGGTGTTCCCCATCCCCGACGAGGCGCCCGATGCCCTGGCCGCAACCACGATGCGAAGGCTGGCCGAAGCACGCGTCCGCTGGACGTCGAGACGTTCCTGACGAGAGGCCCCTGCATGTGAAGCCCGAAAGGTCCGTCCTGTCGGGTGACTAGGCGAGATTCGGTCAGACCGGTTCGCCGCCTCGATAGCGCGCGAAGGTGGTCCGGCCCTCCGGCCCGAACAGGACGACGTCGTAGGTGGCCGGCTCCATGCCGTCGACCTCCATGCCTGGCGAGCCGGCCGGCATGCCGGGGACCGCCAGCCCCGTACTCTGGGGCTTCTCGGCCAGAAGCCGCCTGATCGCCCCGGCCGGCACGTGCCCTTCGATCGCGTAGCCGCCGACCTGGGCGGTGTGACAGGAGGCGAGGTCCCGCGGCACGCCGAGGCGCACCTTCACCGGGTTGACCGGGCCCTCGGTCACCGTGACGGCGAAGTCGGCTTCGCGCAGGTGCGCGACCCACTTCTCGCAGCAGCCGCAGGTCGGGTCCTTGGTCACCGCGACCGTGGGCAATCCCTCTGCCAGGGCACCCCGTCCGAGCGCCAGCCCCGCCGCCAAGCCCGCGAGCACGGCACGCCGGGACGGCATCATATCGCTCCTCATCGTCATCTCCCGTTCGACCTCACTCGGCCGCCTGCGGCAGCCTCACGTTTCCGTCTGTCGCCTCGCGGGCGACCTTGTCCGCCGAAGGCAACCCGCGGCCCTTCACCAGGGCGTAGACTGCCGGGATCACGACCAGCGTCAGCACCGTCGAGGACATCATCCCGCCGATCATCGGCACCGCGATGCGCTGCATGACTTCGGAGCCCGAGCCGGTGCTCCAGAGGATGGGCAGAAGGCCCGCCATGATGGCGACGACCGTCATCATCTTGGGCCGCACCCGCTCGACCGCGCCGACCATGATGGCTCGGCGCAGGTCCTCGCGCGTGATCGGGCGCCCCTCGCGCCCGCACTCGGCGCGAACCTCGTCCAGCGCGTGGTCGAGGTAGACCAGCATGATCACGCCGGTCTCGGCGGCCACCCCGGCGAGCGCGATGAAGCCAACCGCCACCGCGACCGACAGGTTGAAGCCGAGCCACCACATCAGCCAGACGCCCCCGACCAGGGCGAAGGGAAGCGACAGCATGACGATGAGCGTCTCGGTCAGGCGCCGGAAGTTCAGATAGAGGAGCAGGAAGACGACGAGCAGAGTGAGCGGCACCACGATCTTCAGCCGCGCCTCCGCCCGCTCCAGATATTCGTACTGCCCACTCCACTGCAGGCTCGTGCCCAGCGGCAGCTTCACGGCGTCAGCCACCGCCTTGCGCGCCTCGGCCACGTAGCCGCCCAGGTCCCGTCCGGCGATGTCGATGAACAAGTAGACCGCGAGCTGCCCGTTCTCGGTGCGGATCGAGGTCGGCCCGCGCGTGAGTTCGACCTTCGCCACCTCGCCGAGCGGCACCGTGCCGCCTGTCGGCAGCGGGACTTGGACCTCGTTCGCGATGGCTCGCGGGTCCGAGCGGAAGGCCCGCGGGTAGCGGACGTTGACGGTGTAGCGCTCGCGGCCCTCGACCGTGTTCGTCACGCTTTGCCCACCGAGGGCGGTCGCGACCACATCCTGCACGTCGCCGACCATGAGGCCGTAGCGCCCAAGCGCCTCGCGGTCGGGCGCGATGTCGAGGAAGTAGCCGCCGATGACCCGCTCGGCGTAGGCGCTCGATGTGCCCGGCACGTTTCGGACGACGGCCTCGACCTGACGGGCGACCCCCTCCATCTCCCGGAGGTCGCTGCCCAGCACCTTTACGCCCACCGGCGTGCGGATGCCGGTCGAGAGCATGTCGATGCGGGCGCGGATCGGCTGCGTCCAGGCATTCGACACGCCCGGGAACTGCAGGGCCGCGTCCATCTCGGCTTTGAGGCTCGCGAGCGTCACGCCCGGACGCCAATCCGCTCTCGGCTTCAACGCGATGACCGTCTCGAACATCTCCATCGGGGCCGGGTCGGTCGCCGTGTTGGCGCGGCCCGCCTTGCCGTAGACGGAGGTCACCTCGGGGAAGCTCTTGATGATGCGGTCCTGAGTAGCGAGGAGTTCGCCCGCCTTGGTCACCGAGATGCCCGGCAGGGTTGTCGGCATGTAGAGCAGGGTACCCTCGTCGAGCTCCGGCATGAACTCTGAGCCGAGCTGCCGGGCCGGCCATGCGGTTGCGGCCAGCACGCCCACGGCGAGCAGAATGGTGAGCCCCCGGGCCCGCAGCACGCCGGCGATAAGCGGTCGGTAGACCCAGATGAGGAGCCGGTTCAGCGGGTTGCGGTGCTCGGGGACGATCCGCCCGCGCACGAACAGCACCATCAGCGCCGGGACCAGCGTCACCGAGAGCAGGGCCGCCGCCGCCATCGCGAAAGTCTTGGTGTAAGCGAGCGGTCCGAACAGCCGGCCCTCCTGGCTCTCCAGGGTGAAGATTGGCAGGAAGCTCACCGTGATCACGAGGAGCGAGAAGAACAGCGAGGGCCCGACCTCGCTTGCCGCCTCGACCAGGACCTCGACCCGCGGTTTGTCCGGCGGCGCCCGCTCCAGGTGCTTGTGGGCGTTCTCGATCATGACGATGGCCGCGTCGACCATGGCACCGACCGCGATGGCGATGCCGCCCAGGCTCATGATGTTGGCGCCGATGCCGAGCGCCTTCATGCCGGCGAAGGCCATCAGGATGCCGACCGGCAGCATCAGGATGGCCACCAGCGCGCTGCGCACGTGCAGCAGGAAGACGATGCAGACGAGAGAGACGACGACGCTCTCCTCGACCAGCGTGTGCCGCAGGGTCTCGATGGCCGCGTCGATGAGCTGCGAGCGGTCGTAGACCGGCAGGATCTCGGTGCCGGCGGGCAGGCTTTTGGCGACCTCCGCGAGCTTCGCCTTCACGCCTTCGATGACGGTGAGCGCGTTCGCGCCGAAGCGCTGCAAAACGATGCCGCCGGCGACCTCGCCCGTGCCGTTCATCTCGGTGATGCCGCGCCGCTCGTCCGGGCCGACCTCGACCCGGGCGACGTCCCGGACCCGCAGCGGCGTGCCGCCTGAGGTCTTCAGCACGATGTTCTCGATGTCGGCGACGGTCCGGATGTAGCCGCGGCCGCGTACCATGAACTCGAATTCCGAGAGCTCGACCGTGCGGCCGCCGACATCGGCGTTGCTCGCGCGGATGGCGTCCCGGAGCTTGTTGAGCGAGATGCCCTGCGCGCGCAGGCGGTTCGGGTCGGCGACGACGTTGTACTGCTTGACGAAGCCGCCGACGCCGGCCACCTCGGCCACGCCCTCGGCCCGCGAGGCCCCGAAGCGGACGACCCAGTCCTGCAGCGAGCGAAGCTCGGCGAGCGACCTCTCCTTGGCGACGACGACGTATTGGTAGACCCAGCCCACGCCCGTCGCGTCGGGGCCAAGCGTCGGCGTCACTCCGGCCGGCAGGCGGCTCGCCGCGCCGCTGAGGTACTCCAGCACGCGGGAGCGGCCCCAGTACGGGTCGGTGCCGTCCTCGAAGATGACATAGACGAACGACACCCCGAAGAACGAGAAGCCACGCACCACCTTTGCCTTCGGCACCGTCAGCATGGCGGTGGTCAGCGGGTAGGTGACCTGATCCTCGACGACTTGCGGGGCCTGGCCCGGGTACTCGGTGTAGACGATGGCCTGCACGTCCGAGAGGTCCGGGATGGCGTCGAGCGGCAGGGTCCGCAGCGCCAGGACGCCGCTCGCGACCGCGAACACGGTCCCGATCAGCACCAGGACGAGGTTGCGGGCCGACCAGCCGATGAGGCGCGCGATCACGGAGCACCTCCCGCGTTCGCCGTCTGCCGGTCATCCTTGGGCGCGGTCATGCCCTGCAGCGCCGCCTTCAGGTTGCTCTCGGCGTCGATCAGGAAGTTCGCCGCGGTGACCACCCGGTCGCCGGCCGACACGCCCTCGCGGATCTCGACGTAGCCCCGGCCGCGGAGGCCGACCTTCACTGCCGTAGGCTCGAAGCGCCCCTCGCCGCGGTCGAGTAGCACGACCTGGCGTTCGCCCGTGTCGATGACGGCGTCGTCCGGTACCGCCACCACCGGCTTGCCGTCGCCCGTCGCGATCTCGACGTCGGCGTACATCGACGGGCGCAGCGCCCCGTCGGGGTTGGGTAACTCGATGCGCAGCCGGGCGGTCCGGGTCTCCGCCATCAGGTGCGGGTAGATCCGCGTCACGGTCCCGGAGAAGGTCCGGTCGGGAAAGGCCCGGACCCGCACCGTCGCCTTCTGCCCCTCCGCCACCCCGGCGAGGTCGCGCTCCGGCACGTCGGCCAGCACCCAGACGCGCGTGTGGTCGACGATGCGGAACAGAACGTCGCCGGACTTGGCCTTCATCCCGTCCGAGACGTTTCGCTCGACCACGACGCCGTCCCGCGGCGAGGACCAGGTGATGGAGGGCGGCACCCTATGGGTGCGCTCGATCTCGTCGATGACCTCGGGCGGGATGGCGAGGTTCTCCAGGCGCCGCCGGCCGCCCTCGTAGCCGATGGAGGTCAGGTACTGGGCCGCGACCGCGTTGATCTCGGGCGCGAACAGGCGCAGCAGCGGCTGACCCTTGTGGACGTGGTCGCCCGTCGTCACCGGCTCGACCTTCTCGATGAAGGCGTCCGTGCGCATGGCGATGACGGAGATGCGGCGCTCGTCCTCCTCGACGCTGCCCGGCGCCCGCACCGGCACCGACAGGACGCGGCGCTCCGCGACCTCGGTCCGCACCCCCGTGCGCTGCACCTTGCCCGGCGACATCTTCACGACGCCGCCCTCGTCCTCGCCCGCGTAGACGGGGATGTAGTCCATCCCCATCGAGTCCTTCTTCGGCACCGGCGAGGTGTCGGCCAAGCCCATCGGGTTCCGGTAGTAGAGGATGCGCCGGGCGTCGCGGCCGGGCTTGGCCGCCTCGCCCGGCTCCGTACCGTGCCCGGCCATGTCGGCGGGGATGGCCTCGCCGTCCCCGTCGTCGAAGCGCACGTCCTCGCTGGCTCGGACCGCCCGGAACTCCCGGCCGTCCGCCGTCACCGTCGGCGACGCCGAGTAGACGGGCTTCCCGTCCGGGTCCCGGTAGTAGACCACCGGTCCGATCGCGGGCTTGGGCAGGGCTGGCGCCTGCGCAGCGGACAGCAGGCGGGCGACGCCGTGGCGGGCCCGCTCCACGAGCGCCGGCACGTACCCGGACCTCGCCCACTCGACGAAGGCCGGAACGGGGCCGTCCTGCCGTCCCGTCCAATAGCCGAGCCCCCCCGCCGCGAGCGCGGCGAGGGTCCCGGCGATCCATGCCGGGCGGGTCATTTCGCGGCCTGAAGGACCAGCTTGTCCTCGACCGTGCCGGTCTCGCCCTGGACCTTGGCGGCCAGCGAGAGGCGCCAGCGGCCCTGCATCGAGAGCTTGGCCTTGAAGCGGTAGACGCCGGGCTCGGTCGAGGGGACCTGCTCGACCTTCGTGGCCATCTCCTCCATCGCGTCGGGGGCCATGTCGAGGCGCTTGGCGAAGACTACGGCGTCGGGCACGGGCTTGCCGCTCCGCTGGTCGACGAGCCGGACGGCGATGATGGCCTCGCCGACCTTCGCTTCCTGCTGCACGAGCTCGAAGCGGTAGTCCTTGACGTCCGCCAGGGCGGGCAGGGCAAACGCCGACGCCGACAGGGCGGCGCCGAGCAGCGCGGCCGGCACGGCGCGCGCGAAGGGGTTCTTGGTCACGGGTTTTGTCTCCTGAACGCGATGGATGGCCACGCGCGGGCGCGCGTCACCGTGCCGGCGCACGCGCCGGCGGCATCGGGTTCAGGTTCGGGGAGGCTCTGGTAGCGGTGGTCCGTGCAGGCTGGCGAAGGACGTGGCGTGAGGCCCGGACGGCGCCGCATGCGTCGCGACGGGCGCCGGAACGAGGATCGCGCTCGGCAGGAGCGAGGCGACGCTGGCGAGGCAGAGCGCCATCAACGGGCAACCCGCATTGGTGCAGTCCGGCTTGTCCGGCGGGCAGCAGGGCATGTCGTCCATGTCCATACCGCCTCTGTCCATGGCTGCGTGGTCCATGGCGGGCATCGCCCCGTGCGAGCCGTGCGCCTGCGCAGTCATGGACGCGTGCATGCCCGCGGCAGCCGCGGAGGCGGTCACCGGCGTCAAGGCGAGGCTGAGGACCGCCAGAAGCGGGAGCAGCCGCCGGAGGGCGAGCCAGAACGTCACGAAGCGACGATGCCAGTTTTCTGGGTCGTGCGGAAGGTCGATGCACGACACGGTGCTCCTTCCCACGGTAGGAAGGTCAAGGGCGCGCAACCACCGGGACCAATTGGACCTTCCCGGCGTTCCCCCGCGGTGGGTCAGTACCCGTGACGGTGATGGTGGTGGCCCCGGTTGGAGTGGACGAGGCGGTCGTAGCCGTGATGGTGGCGGCGTTCGTGGCCATAGTTATACTCGTAGCTATGGCCATGGTGGCGGTGGTGGTCCCTGTCGTCATGATGGTGGTGCCGGGGTCCATGCTCGTACCTCTGTGCGGACGCCGCGCCGGGGAGGAGCACGAGGGCGGCGACGACTAGACCTGTGACGCGGAGCTTCATCGGACAACCTTTGAGGTTCGAGGATGCACGCAGTCTCGTCTGACCGCGTTGAACCCGCTCTGAAGCCGACGCGCAGCTTCCGTTCAGCGAACGGTGCCGCTTCCTCCGGCAACATCCGGTCGCGGCTCCTTGTGGCGCGTCTCGGCCATTCGGGTGCGTGTTCATCATCGACGAACCCGCGGAAGAAGGCGCTTTCTGCTGGGGGGCTCAGCTACAGGTCGTTGGTGGCAAAGTAGCCGGCATGTGAGCAGAAGGATTGGGTTGAGTGTGCCCAAGTTTCAAACACTTGGCCCTGCTCGATTTTGCGAGAATTGCCTGATGTGTGCGGTCAGGTAGTCGCGCGGCGTGGCGTTGTGATGAGCGGCGGACGAAGTTCGTCCTCTGGCGCTCAAGCGGCGCACTCATGGGGCGGCTGCCAAAGCGCCGGTATCGGTATCGGGACGGTAGGGCAGGGGGTGATGGTCCCCGGCCTCGTGTCGTGCGGGGCTACAGGTATGGGGAAGCGAACATTCAGCGCTGCACAGGTAGATGCCTTAAAGTGACCCCTGTCGGGCCTTCCGCGGTTCAGCTCCGAACGTCTGCACCAAGGCGGTAAACGCACCACGCCGAGATCCAGCGAGCATGCGTTGCATTTGCGGCCGCGGGAAAGGGGGCGCCGCGGTCGACCGCGAGGTGGCCTTGATCGCGCGGGTGCGTGCGATTGGCCCGAGCCTGATCCTTACGGTCGCCCTTGCCTACTGCCTGGGCTCGCCCAAGTTCCCGCAGTCGCGCACCTCGAAGTAGTCAAGCGCTTCTAGCGCTAAGCCACCCCGAGGCGCGGAATCTCGTCCTTAGAGGATGAAATCCCCAGCCGTGAAGCTGTGCAGGCCTGACGCCTTGATCGCGAAGTCTGCGTAGGCGTCGCCGTTCACGTCTCCCACGAGGTAGGTGTGGCCGCCGGAATCGTACTCCCGGAGCTCGCCCGCCTTGTGGTGAAAGCCCTGGTCACCGATGAAGGTGAAGCCCTGGTCGCCCGAGGTGCGGGTGTTGGCGTCGATCAGGTGCAGATCCAGCTTGTCCGTCCCGTGCGCGAAGTCCGCGACCGTCTGGCCGTGGGCTTCCTTGACCGTGTCGAACACAAACGTGTCCTTGCCGGCCCCACCGAACAGGGTGTCGTAGCCGCCGTTGCCGTTGATCGTGTCGTTGCCCGCGCCGCCCTTGAGGGTTTCGGCTGCGCTGGTCCCGACGAGCGTCTTCCACACGTCCGGGGTGGGGGCGGTCGAAACCGGTGTCGGAGCTGGCGCCGGCGTTGGGGTCGGAACCGGAGCAGGCGTCGGCGTGACGAGGGAGCCCCCCACGTCGTTCGCCTCGGCCCGCTCGGTGGCGTTCGGGGCGCCGAAATCCTGGGTCACGAACACGACGCTGCGGCCGTTGAGCGTGCCCTGCTGGAGACCAATGCCGACCTCTGAGAAATTACCGACGATGTTCGCGTAGTGACCGGGCGAGTTGACCAGATTCTGGTGCAACTGCTGGACGGTCGCTTCGTTGAGGGTGTCGGTGACCCAGGCAATGTTCTCACCCCACGATGTCCAGCCGTAACCGGCGCTGGTCTCGCGATCACCGGCCGAGGAGCCGTTCACGCCCGTGTGGGAAAATGTGTCGGTCTGGTCCATCCACTGACTGTGGGAATCAGCGGCGTTCAGAAGCTCGCCATCAAAGCTGAGCGCAGTCTTGCCGGCGCTGGCGCGGGTCTGATTGACGAGGGACAGGAAGTACGACTCAAGGCCGGTGGGAGTAGCTGTAGCCATTATTACAAATCATTCCTTGATAAAATTCTTAGGTTTGCATTCCCTTTTATTTGTCGTTAGATTTTGTTATTTGGAATACGGGTCGGCAGATCGCCGCCAACCTTGGCGAGAATATGTCCTATGTTAACCCCAGCGCAGGCGGAACAGGGTCGCCTCGCACTCGTCCACGAACCAGAACTGGATCGTCGCGTCCGGCATCATGGGTCTGCGCCTGCACGAAATCGAAGCTCCAGACGTGGTTGCGATGCTGCGGCCGCAGCCGTTTGCCCGAGCCGTCGTTGAGCCACAGGCGCCTGCGTGACCGGTGCTTCTGCGGGACCTTCAGCCCCTCGCGACGCCACCCTCGCCCTTCGCAGCGATGCGCTGGTCTATCGGGCACCTCGTACTTCGTGATTTGAGCGGCCATCACATCGCGGCTGACCTTCAGCGTCCGCTTCTGGGTTCCTGATCTCGCAGACTCAGATCACGGAAGCTGGCCGATACCTGCCTGTCCGCTTTGGGGCTCAGGCTGCGGGCAAGCGGACGGTATCCGGGCTCAGACTGGGTAGGGTGCCGCAGGACGCGGAGGACCGACGATCAGTACCTCCCGTCCTACAGCCCTTATCTCAACCCGATCGAGTAGGCCTTCACGAAGCTCAGGGCGGTGTTGCGCAGTGCGGCAGCCCGACGATCTCAGATCTCTGGGCCGCAATATAGAGGGCTTACACCCGTTTCACTTCGCAGGAGTGCCGCAACTATCCCGCAGCAGCAGGCTACGAGGGCGACTTGGCCGTCGCTACCTGACCGCTGACGACTCTAACCCCCCTGTGCCCGGCGACGTAGCGCCCGAGCGCGCTCGCGGCGTTGAGCATGTGGGCGCGCATCCGGCGGGCCGCGGCCTCGCCGTCGCCCTCCGCGATCGCCGCC
>NZ_JAVDVV010000049.1:0-14455 GCF_031457035.1 Methylobacterium sp. BE186 | reverse complement strand
TCGGTGAGGGCGAGCAGGAAGGCTTCGTGCGCGTCGAGCTTGGAGCCGGGTGGGCGGCCCTGACGCTGAGCCCGCGTCTCTCCTGTCGTCGTCGCTTGCACGGCCCAGCGGATCACGGTGGCGACGCCGACCCGATAGCGCCGGGCCGCGGCCCGGCGGGACAGACCCGCGCCCACCGCGTCCAGGACGCGAACACGCAGATCGTGGCTGTAGGCACGGGCCATGGCGATCTCCCTGACGAACCCTCAGGGATCAACGCTCACCCCGCCACGCCGACTCAGGGATCGTGGAAAACGCTCTAGGCGGGAAGCAGTGGAAGGCATCGGCGGCCTAGGCCAGCTTGGCGCGGATCAACGGATTGCACGATGCGTGATCTTTCCTAGAGCGTTTGTAGACGGCGCTCTGATGGTAGAGCAGGTCGCCGTTCCGCAGATCGACAAGATGAGTGACGGCCGCAACGGCCTCCTAATCTCAGTAGGTGCTCGAGCTCTACTGCCGAGCGATGCTGAAGTTCATTGCTTTGGCTGCAAGGTTGCCGACGTCGGAAACACTAAGAAAGCTGAGAAGCTTCAGCGGCCGTTAGTTCGTCCTGATGAGACTAGCCACTACAGAGGCTTCTACGAAATCTTGCTATCTGCTCTCTATGCATGCGACTTCGGCAGCTTCTCTGTGAGAGTAATCCACTGGCCAGAAGACGGACTTGCTGAGCATTGTAATATAGAGCTAGTCCCGGAAGACGCAGAAGTGAGCAAAAACGCATTAAGAAAAAGCGCAATAACAGAGTTTGCTGTCGAAATAGCGAGTGTTTTAACAGATCCTCGGGAACATGTCTGTCCTGCTGATCTTGACGTTGCCGAGCACTTAAAGGCTTTCACGCTCTTGATGCCGTGAGCGACTTGATACTCGCGACGCCTGCGAACCCGGCCAGGTGTTGGCCGTGATGCAGCCCGGACGAAGAGCCCCGCGAGCTGTGAGGCTGCGAGGCTCAATCGCGGAGCGTTGAGAGTCAGCGCGTTGCAGCAGCCATGATCGAGGCGACCTGCTCGCTGCTTAGGTCAAACTCGCGGCCTAACCGGTCCCACTCTCGCACCATCTGCCGATAAGTGCTCACGGTGGGCCCATGCGAGTTGTCGGGGTGATCCGCGAGCTCGGCCCACTTCCCCTGCTCACGTCGCATGAACGCGCAGATGGAATAATGATCGCACTCGTGATTCCCGTCGAATCCTCGGAATTCAGCGTAGTAGCTTTCGGGAATGTTCCCGCCTTTGCGCTTGTGGGCCTCGAAAGCTCGGTAGAGATCTAGAGTGTCCGCAACTTCTCTGTATGTCTCTGAGTCTGTCTCATCCCATATGTTCTCAAATATATCTGCGTAGAGAGCCTTATAACCGCGCTCAAGGATCTCAGCGTTCAACTCACATGTCTTTGCCTGTCCCGGCTCCAGCTTCGCCAATATCCGGAACTGGTTGCTGAGCGTCAAGCGCTCCACTCGTGAAAGGTCCACGACATTCCTCCCTTGTTTGTTGTTTCGGAAATTGCTTCGGCAGCGCCTATCGTGAGCCCGCGAAGCGGCTCGCGGCTAGCTTCGCCGCCGCGATCGCCCGCTCATTCGTCTGTGATCCGGCCTCGCCTTCAATACACGGAGTCTGCGCGCTCACATGCAGGCTTGCTTGCGTCGCATCGAGGTCAGTCCAGTGAACCTCACATTTCAGCGCCAGCCTGTCCTCAGCCGGTACACAGCCCGCGGATGGGTTGAATGTAGCTGTGCTCACTTTAGATACCCCTTCGCCTTCAGGTGCTCTGTGAGTGCGTGGCCGAGCGAGTCAGTGGGCGCCAGGCTACAACTGCTCGAAGACATAGCCTGAAATCAGAGGCTCGGTTTCCCCGCTACTGTGCTGCTCGGCTATCCACTTGGTAAGTTTCTCGCAATCTTCGGCTGTCTTGTTATGCCAGCGCGCTTCTTTCAACAGCGATCTAGCGACACGATATCTTCCGCCCGCCCTCGGAGAATCGTAGGTGTCATAATCGCCAAGGACGGGTGATTGCTCGGCAGGTGTTCCCCATATCGCGCAGACGTCTTTCATGCTGATCCTCCTTTCAAACTTTGTCGACTTCCGCCTTCCTCAACCGCACCCCGGTCCCTCGCCATTCTCCTCGATGAAGATGACGCTGGGCAGCGCCCGGGCGCGGCTCTGAGGAGTGATGGCGCATCAAGCCGAAAGCTTGGAGGTGGCGTGGCCCACCGACTCGTCCCTACTCACAAAGCTCTCGCGAACCCAGGAAGCAGGTCGATCGCCTGAGCCGTGTCCTGAGAGAGCCGAGCCTCGGTGAGTTCGACCTCGGCGTCGGCCTTCACGGCCTGTCGGACCAGTTCAACTGCCTCTTCCGGACTTTCGGTGAGGGCGGCGTAGAACATCGTCTGCCGACCGGCTGTCGTGCCCTCGTCCTGCCAACTCACTTTGACGATGTGGGCGGTCTGGTCCGGCTCGATCATGCAGGAAGCCTAGCACCGCCTCTGATGCTCGGCCAAGGCGGCAGTGGGCCTCGCGGGGCCTCCGCATGGGGCCCGTCGCGCCCGACCTTTTTACCCCGCCGGGCCGACCGCAAGAACCCTTTTTACGGTTCCGCAAGAAGCCCGCGCCCGACCTTTTTACCCTCCGTAAAAACCCTTTTTGCGGAGGCGAGGAAACGGCGCTAACTCTATATAATGAAAAGAAAAAATACTTTTTACCCTTTATACTATCGTATCTCTCCATTTCTCTTTTTCTAGGGCTTCAGACCCTCTCTCTCTAGGACCCCGCGGTAAGAAGGGTAAAAAGGGTCGGACGGCCCTTGCCGGCGATCGCCGAGTATGATCGCGCCTGCGTATCCCGACCGTGACCGCGGCGACCCCGAGAGAGGCCGCCGTGATGCCCAGATCCATCCAGCAGGGGCGCTTCCGCGCCCGCGCTACCCCGCAGCACGATGCCGTGCTGCCGACCGAGATCCCGATCCCCTCCGACGAGCGGAACGTGGTGCCGGACGTCGGCGAGGTGGGCTTGCGCTGGTACGTCTGCACGACCGTACCGCAAGGCGAGCGTCGGGCGGCCGTGAGCCTTCGCCGCGAGAAGGACGCGCTCCAAGCCCGGGGACTCGCGCCGCTCATGGCCTACGTGCCCTGCGCCACCTCCTGGCGGGAGCGCCGCCGGGGCGAGGTTAGGCTGCCGCGTCAGGAGATCCAGACGCCGCTGCTGCGGAGCTACCTGTTCGTCGGCGCCGTCGGTGGCCTGAGGCCCGAGCATCTCGACCTGATGGCCGAGCGCGACCTCGAGCCGCGCAATCGGCACGGCCTCATCGCGATCCTGGGCCGCACGATGACCGAGGAGGCGAAGACCTGCGCGCTGCACCTCGGGCCGAGAGACGCGGCCGTGCTGAGCGCCTGGGCCGATCAGGAGCGAAAGGACGCTGAGGCGACGAGCTACCGGGCGCATCTCGCGCAGAAGGCCGAGGAAGCGCGGCTTGCCGCGGAGCAGGCAGGCGAGACGCCGTCGACCTACGGGCCGGGCTCGTTGGTACGTGTCACTACCGGCCCGTTCGCATCGTTCCAGGGCATCGTAGTCGGGGCCGACGAAGCCCAGCGCCGCATGCTGGCCGAGATCAGCATCTTCGGGCGCAGCACGCCGATCGAACTCGACTTCGCGGCTGTGCAGCTCGCCGCGTGAGGGCTTGACGCTCGGTAGGAAGCCTCTATCATCCCGCCCGCGTTCGATCGACGAAGAATATGCACGGGTCGAGCGCGAGGACGGGTTGTGAGGCTGCCGGAGGCCCTGCCGTTTCCTCCCCAATCTAGAGATGTGCCCCGAGCGATCCGATCGCTGCGGGGCTTTTCATATCAGTCTGCGGGGAAGTCATCGCGTTCGTAGATTGCCCTGACGTCATCGTAGGCCGTGATCGGTGGCTTGGCATCACGGAGGATGATGTTGACCAATCGCCTCGGCGAACCTCGCCACTCGTCCATGATCATCAGGACGGCATCCTTCAAACTGCAATCCCGCTTGCCGCTCGACGCTGCAGTGTCTTCGGATGACGTGGTGGCGCCTTCATTCCAGATGACGGTGACGATCTCGTCGTAGTCGATGGGCTCCATCCGCTCCTCCTTCGATACCCGGGCCTCACGCCCGCACTTGATGCCGAGCATAGGTTAGGCGGGCGGCTCCGAGGATGGCATGTAGACCCCGAGCTGAGCCGGCTTCTTTGACCAGAATCTGCCCGGCGCACCTAGCGGCCCGGGAAATCCGGCAAGATCTCTGTCTCGACGATCTTCTTCGCGGCTTCCACGTGGCTCGCCTGTGACCGCTCCAACTCGCGCTGTGCTGAAGAGACGATTTCTCGCGCCTCGGTTTGCGAAAGCATACCCTTCGCCGCAAGGATTTTGATCAGCGCCACTGTGAGAGCCGCGGCCGCAAGCCCGTAAGCCTGCGGATTGTGCTTACAGTCGCTCCAGTCCATGCCGAATTCTCCTCTTAGGTTCGGCGAGACTACGGCCTGTTCGACCTTGAACCGGTTGAGGGCGCGGGCGTTTTGCCCCTCCTGAGTGGGAGGGGCGATGCTGACGGACGCGGAATGGATGAGGCTAGAGCCGCTGATTGAGGCGTGCCGCCCGAAGGGCAAGACGCCGCCTCGGGATTTGCGCCGCACGCTCTCTGCCATCCTGTGGCGGCATCAGAACGGGGCCAAGTGGCGCGCTATCCCGGCCGAACTGGGTCCATGGGCACGCGCAGCTCAGACCTTCATCCGTTGGGCGCGCCTTGGTGCCTGGGAACGCCTGCTACGGCTTGCCCAGAAGACCGGGGTGCAACTCGGGATGACGTTCCTCGACGGCACCAGCATCCGCGCACACCAGAAGGCGGCGGGAGCCCGCCGAAAGGGGGCACACAAGCTGAGCGGGACAGGCGCGAGGCATTGGGCCGCTCGCGCGGCGGCTTTGGCAGCAAGGCTTGCGTGATCGCCGATGGGCTCGGCCGAGCCGTCGCCTTCATCCTGGCTCCCGGCCAGGCACACGAACTGCCCCATGCCATCCCGCTGCTCGATCAGCTGCCAGGCGTGCCGAGGTGGGTGGTGGCTGACCGAGGATACGCCAGCCATGCCTTCCGCGAGCATATCTGGAACTTAGGAGCCCGCCCCGCGATCCCGGCAAAGGGCAACGAGGCTCCCGTCGCGTGCCCCACCTGGATCTACAACAACCGCCATCAGGTCGAACGGCTCTGGGCCCGGCTTAAGGAATGGCGTGCCATCGCCACGCGCTACGAGAAGACCGCCTCAAGCTTCATCGGCGTTCTGGCCCTCGCCGCCGCTCTCGACTGGCTCAAGGGCTAACAGGCCGTAGACCTTTTCGAGGCCGTTGTAGGGGAGCGGCCCGTTGCCCAGAGGCGCCATGTTCGACCCCACTCCAAGCCAGCTCCGCTGCGCCTCGCCCCACTCATCGGAGGCCGATGCTAGCAGCACCAGCTTCTGCAGCCTCCTGAACGGTAGCGCCGTCGCGCAGAGCCTGAGCTATCGCCGTGGAGACAGTGTCGACAGTACCGGATCGCACGTCGCCATGGTCGTAAGCGTTGTTGCCGCCGCTACCGAGGCGAGCGTGGAAGCTGTTGGGATACCTGCTGTTCATCCGCTCTTTGAGCATCGCGGAAGCCGCGTTGTAATCTTCTTCGAAATTTCGCCTGTAGTAGACCATTTGGCCCATTGATCGGCCTTCCTCCACGTCGTCAGCCAGTTTGCGGCTCTTCCTGTCAGCGTGAGTGCCGGACATTAGCCACTGCAGCTTAGCCTTGAGGTGTGTGAATACCGACATTTTGCGCACTCGATCGAACGACATCGCGGGCTTGCTCAAGTTGATCTATCATGTTTCTTGCCGATTGAGGCATCGACGAACACGGTTGCGGACCGAAAATGGGTAGTGAGCCTGGTGCCCTTGGCCCAGCCCCATCTCTCCGACCTCCTCGTCCTCTCCATCTGCGCCTGGGAGATCTGGGCGCTCGGTGGGATCGACGTGCCGGGCGCGGTGATGCGGGAGATGGTTCGCGTGACGCCGGGCGAGAACGAGGGCTAACTTACGAGGCGCCAGATCGCGCCTTTGCCGCACGCTCTTGTTTGGGCTCGTCGCAGTCTACACCTGATTCAGGATGAAGCTGCAGGCTGGCCATTCCTATCGCACACGCGACGGCCACACCGCTGGCCCTGTCACGGTGGCAGGCGGCCGCTCCCATCGCTGGGAGGGCCGCATCGAAGGCATGGACGCCTGCCACTACTGGACCGACGACGGCCATTTCTTCGCGAGCGGCAAGCCTCACAGCCTGGACTTGATGCAACGTGTGCGAAGATCCGCCGGCAAGGCGATTGATCAGATGACCCTCGCCGATTACCGCCGCGGCATTACGAAGCTCTACGGACCTGCCACGTCGGAGGATTGAGTTGCGAGTCGATGTCGCTCACCGCTCTCCTGCTGGTGATCCTCATCGCGATCATCCTGAGTGGCGGGCGCTTCATCGGCAGCAGGGCTGCCCGTGAGGAGAGCTACAGTCTTGTGACTCTCCTGATTGTCGCTGTCGTCGTGTTGCTGCTGATTGGTGGGCACTCATGATGCACGGCTCGGGCAGAGCAACAGGCGCACCGATCCGGATGGGCGTAGGGACCCTAGCACTACGTGGGCAGACTTCGAGAAAGGGCGTTGGTGATCAAGGACTTAGCGTAAACGAATGAATTCTGCAAGTCGTTGAATCTACCGCATAATCAGGGATGGTGCCCAGGTAGTGCTAGAAGGTCAAAACCTATACGGGTGGTTAGGGCCCTGACTTTCTTAGCGGCAGGATCCTGAATCTATGCCTCAGCCCGCACGCTTTCCTGGAAGCACTCTTGCCCCACCTCACCACCATCGGGCCGCGCCTTCTCCCGCTGGACACTCGGACGGCGAAGCCCCCACCGAAGACGGCCGAGAGCTTCTACACCTCGGTGGCCTGGACAACGCTCAGGGACGAGGTGATCCAGGAGCGGGGCAGACGATGCGAGGCCCCAGCCTGCGGACGAACGGGCGGTCGCGTGTTCGTCGACCACATCGTCGAGCGGAAAGATGGCGGAGCCCCGCTCGACAAGGCCAACCTGCAGGTCCTCTGCGGCTCCTGCCACACCCGCAAGACCGCGGCCGCCCGCGCGCGGCGACTCGGGCTCAAGTAGCCTCTACGCCTCGGACGGTGTGGTGCGTAGGGAGTGAGGACTTAGCGAACCTCAGCGGCGTGCGTGGCTCAACGCGTGCGCAATGTGCAGGGTCGGCTTATGCGGGTTCTGTGGCGTGTGAAGAAGGTAGAGCAGGCCAGCGACGCAAACCGCAAGTGCGCTACCACCGAACGGTGCGGCAACAAGCGCGATGACAACGCCATGGCCCCAAAGCCCGACGGCTGTCAGCAATGCGCCGGCCCAGGAAGCAATCACATACACGAGCATCTGAGGCGCACCGCGTTTAACGATAGGTAGTCTGTGGCATAACGCTTCAGCAAAAGGTTAACGATGTTCGCTCTTGGAAAGATGCTTTCCATTTCCCTAGCTTGGTGGATTGCGTCAGCCTTCGGAGGGCGCGCCTTTCGCTCTAACGAAGCGTCCTGCTGGCCCGCGGCGCAGGCCGCCACGCGATCGTGACAGCGCAGGCCAAGGCAGCCCAGCTCGGGCTCCGGTGACCCCCGGGGGGTGCGTGAAAGGCCGGGGCCGCAGGGGCGGGCAACCGCACAGGGTCCCATCCGCAGTTTTTTGCTAAGGCGCCGGCGTCGTGGGGCTTCAGGCCATCAGCAGCCGCGCCGGTCAGAAATTTTTCAATCCATGACAGACCTTACCGACAAGCAGGCCCGTTTCGTCCGCGAGTATCTCGTCGACTTGAACGCGAAGCAGGCGGCCATCCGCGCCGGCTACAGCCCCCGTTCCGCTGAGGTCGAGGGGTCGCGCCTGTTGAAGCACGCTAAGGTGTCTGCTGCCATCGGTCGCGAGCGCCGGGAGATCTCCAAGCGCACCGGAGTGACGCCCGAGCGCGTAGTGACGGAACTCGCCAAGCTCGGGTTCTCGGACATCCGCAAGGCGCTGTCCTGGCGCTCGAACGTCGAGGAGATCGGCGAGAATGAGGAGGGCGAGCCGATCCTGAAGGTCGGCAACGAGGTCGTTCTGCGCAACAGCGCCGACATCGACGACGACACCGCGGCGGCGATCACCGAGATCTCGCAGACCAAGGACGGCGCCCTGAAAGTGAAGCTCGCCGACAAGCGCGCGGCGCTCGTCGACATCGGCCGGCACCTCGGCATGTTCAAGTCGGGCACGGCACCGTCCGACGAGTCCGGCGACGGCGCATCGAAGCTGCCGGCCGGGAAGTCTTCCGGTGATGAGAGCTGGGACGGCCTGCTGCAGTGACGGCATGGTCTTGCACCTGCCGAGACTGGCAGGCTCGCATCCGTTCGGGGCGCTCGCTGATCCCGGATCTGCCGCTGGTCCGATCCGAGGCCGACCGCGGCGTCGCGATCTTCAATCGGCTGCGACTGCCGGACGTGGCGGGCAAGCCGGAGATGCGGATCGCGGCCGGCGACTGGATGCGCGATCTCGTCGGCGCGCTGTTCGGCTCCTACGACCCGGAGGCCAAGGTCCGACACCTGCGGGAGTTCTTCGTGCTGGTGCCGAAGAAGAACTCGAAGACGACAGGCGGCGCGGCCATCATGGTGACCGCCATGCTGGTCAACCGGCGGCCCCGGGCTGAATTCCTGATCGTGGCGCCGACCCAGGAGGTGGCCGACCTCGCGTTTCGGCAGGCGGTCGGCATGATCGAGGCCGATCCCGTCCTCGCCCTCAAGTTCCACGTTCAGGAGCACCTGAAGAAGATCACCTACCGGCCGACCGGAGCCTTCCTGAAGGTGAAGTCGTTCGACCCGAAGATCGTGGTGGGCTCGAAGCCGACCGGCGTGCTGCTCGACGAGCTACACGTCATCGCCGAGGCCAAGGATGCGGATCGGGTCATCGGGCAGCTGCGCGGCGGCATGATCTCTCAGCCGGAAGCTTTCCTGCTGACGATCACGACGCAGTCCGAGCGCCCGCCCTCGGGCGTGTTCCGGGCCGAGCTGCAGAAGGCGAGGGCGGTCCGCGACGGCGTGCTGACCACGGCGCCACTCCTGCCCGTGCTCTACGAGATGCCGGCCGACGCCGACTGGAAGGACCGGGCGAACTGGTCGATGGTCACGCCGAACGCCGGCAAGTCCATCACGGTCGAGCGGCTGATCCCGGACTTCCAGGCGGCCGAGCAGGCTGGCGAGCAGGAGCTCCGGCGCTGGGCGACGCAACACCTCAACGTCGAGATCGGGCTCGCGCTGCGATCTGACCGGTGGGCCGGTGCCGAGTTCTGGCAGGGGCGGGTCGAGGCCGGCCTCACGCTCGACAGCCTGATTGAGCGATCTGAGGTCGTCTGCATCGGCATCGACGGCGGCGGTCTCGACGACCTCTTCGGCCTGTGCGCGCTGGGTCGCGAGAAGGGCACCCGCGACTGGCTCGCATGGACTCATGCTTGGTGCCATGCCGGCGTGCTCGAGCGTCGGAAGTCGATCGCCTCGCAGCTGCGCGACTTCGAGGTCGCGGGCGAGCTGACCATCGTCGCCGACGAGCTCGGCGACATCGCCGCCATCATCGAGATCGTCGAACAGGTGAAGGACGCGGGCCTGCTCGCCTGCGTCGGCGTCGACCCGGCCGGCCTCGGCGAGTTCATCGAGGCGCTGGCCGAGATCGAGGTGACCCAAGAGGACAAGCTCGTCGTCGGCGTGCCCCAGGGCTACGGCATGATGAACGCCATCAAGACGGCCGAGCGGAAGCTGGCGAACGGCACGCTCCGCCACTCCGGCTCCGGTCTCATGGCCTGGGCGGTGTCGAACCTGAAGATCGAGCCGACCGCGACCGCGATCCGCGCGACCAAGCAGAACGCGGGCGACGCCAAGATCGACCCGGCCATGGCCCTCTTCGACGCCGTCGTGCCGATGAGCCTGAACCCTGAGCCGGCCCGGGCTCCCGAGTACCAGCTGATCTTCGTCTAGGCCCCGCCTGGAGACCCCCTATGAACCGAGCCTATTCGCTCCTGACCGTGAAAGCGGTCGAGGACGAGCAGCGCATCATCCGCGGCGTCGCGACCACGCCGAACCCGGACCGGGTCGGCGACGTGGTCGAGCCGCTGGGCGTGACGTTCCAGAACCCGATGCCGCTGCTGCACCAGCACGACAGCGACCGGCCCGTCGGAACCGTCAAGTTCGACCGTCCCACCAAGGACGGCATCACGTTCGAGGCTGCGCTCCCCAGGATCGAGGAGCCGGGCCCCCTCAAGGATCGCGTCGATACCGCCTGGGGCGAGGTCAAGGCCGGTCTCGTCCGCGCCGTGTCGATCGGCTTCCGCACGCTCGCCGACGGCTACGAGATCATGCGGGACGGCGGCATCCGCTACCTGCAGACCGAGGTGCTGGAACTCAGCCTCGTGACCGTGCCGGCCAACGCCGACGCCAAGATTTCCCTGATCAAGTCGATCGACCGCCCCCTGCTCGCCGCGTCCGGCAAAGAGCCGAGGGCGTCCGATCGGCCTGCCATCCCCGGCGCTCCGGGCCCCCAAACCACCATCAGCAAGCCGAAAGGGGCTCGCATCATGCCCAAGACCATCGCCGAACAGATCCAGGCCTTCGAGGCTGCGCGCCAGGCCAAGGCCGCGCGCATGTCGGAACTCATGAACCACGCCGCCGAGGAAGGCGTCACTCTGGATGCCGAGCAGACCGAAGAGTACGACGGCCTCGCCGCGGAGGTGAAGTCGATCGACGCACATCTCGGCCGCCTGGTTGCCCTGGAGAAGACGAACCGTGCCGCGGCCAAGCCCGTCGAGGGTGTGAAGGATGCGGAGACCGGCTCGCAGGTCCGCTCCGGCGTCCGGGTCGAGGTGAAGGGCCACAATCTGCCGCCCGGCATGCGGTTCGCACGCGTCGTGCGCTGCCTCGGCCTCGCGCAGGGCAACCGAGCCGCAGCGGCCGACATCGCCAAGGAGCAGTACGGCGACGATCAGGGCATCGTGAACGTGCTGAAGGCGGCGGTGGCCGCCGGCTCCACCAGCAATGCCACCTGGGCGGGCGCCCTGGCCGGCGACGAGACCTCCGTCTTCGCGGACTTCGTCGAGTTCCTGCGGCCTATGACCATCATGGGCAAGTTCGGCGCGAACGGCATCCCGGCCCTTCGCCGCGTGCCGTTCCGGGTGGCTCTGATCGGCCAGACCTCCGGCGGCGACGGCTACTGGGTCGGAGAGGGCAAGGCCAAGCCGCTGACGAAGTTCGACTTCGAGCGCAAGACCCTGGAACCCCTGAAGGTCGCGAACATCGCGGTCGTGACCGAGGAGACCTTGCGCGACAGCAATCCCTCGGCCGAGACGATCCTGCGCGATCAGCTCGCGGCGGCGCTGAGTGCTCGCCTCGACATCGACTTCATCAACCCGGCCAAGGCAGCCGCGGCCGGAGTGTCGCCGGCCTCGATCACGAACGGGATCACCGGGATCCCTTCCTCGGGCAACGATGCCGACGCGGTCCGCGCCGACCTCAAGGCTCTGATGAGCCCGTTCATCACGGCGAACAACGCCCCGACCTCGGGTGTGCTGGTGATGCGCTCTATCATGGCCCTGTCGCTGTCGCTGATGGTCAACGCGCTCGGCCAGGCCGAATTCCCGAACATCACGATGAACGGCGGCACGCTGCGGGGCATCCCGGTGGTGACCTCCGAGTACGTGCCGGCCGGCGTCGTCGCGATGCTCAACGCCTCGGACATCTACATGGCCGATGACGGCGGGATCGCGGTCGACATGAGCCGCGAGGCGTCGCTGCAGATGGACGACGCCCCGACGATGGACAGCCTCACCCCGACGGCGGCCAGCGTGGTGTCGATGTTCCAGACGAACAGCGTCGCCTTCCGGGCGGAGCGCACGCTCAACTGGATGCGCCGCCGCGACAGCGCGGTTCAGTACCTCACCGGCATCGCCTGGGGCGACGAGCCCGAGACGCCCTGAGGCGCGATGACAACCGGCCGGGCCTCCGAGCTCGGCCGGATTCCGGCGACGCTCTGGAGGTGCGGCGATGAAAGTTGATCAGATCGCGACCAAGGCGATGAGATACGGCGGGCGCATTCTCAAGCCGGGCGACACCTTCCAGGCCTCGCGGCGGGATGCCCGCGTGCTGCAGGCGATTGGCAAGTCCGGCCCGCCCCCGCAGGTCGACCCTGCGCCGCAGGCCGACCCGGAGGAAGAGACCAAGGCCGCTGAGATCGAGCAGCTGCGCGCCGAGTACGAGGCGACGATCGGCGATGCCGCGGACGGCCGTTGGGGCGCCGCCAAGCTGCGCGAGAAGATTGCTGCGGCGACGGAGCCGAAGGGCGGCAGCTACCAGCGCCGCGACCTGCGCGCCGAGGATTGATCTTGCGCATCTTCGGCCTGACGGTCACGCGCGAGAAGGCGGCCCCGAGCCTCGCCAGCGTCGATAGGCGCGGCGGCTGGTGGGGGATCATCCGGGAGGCCTGTGCCGGGGCGTGGCAGCAGAATGTCGAGGTGCGGCTCGACACGGTGCTGACCTACAGCGCCGTGTTTCGCTGCGTCTCGCTCATCGCGTCCGACATCGCCAAGATGCGCCTGCGCCTCGTCGAGGTCGACCAGAACGGCATCTGGAGAGAGACGGCAAACCCTGCATTCTCGCCCGTGCTGCGCAAGCCGAACCGCTTCCAGAACCGGATCCAGTTCTTCACCAACTGGATGGAGTCGAAGCTCGTCCACGGCAACACCTACGCCCTGAAGGAGCGGGATGGCCGCGGCGTGGTGGTGGCCCTCTATGTCCTGGATCCGAACCGCGTGACGGCACTCGTCGCGCCGGACGGCAGCGTGTTCTACCAGCTCACCCGCGACGACCTTGCTGGCGTCAACGACCTCGATGCGGCCGTGCCGGTCCCGGCCAGCGAGATCATCCACGATCGCTGGAACACGATCTATCACCCCCTCGTCGGCACCTCGCCGATCTACGCCTGCGGCCTCGCCGCCGTTCAAGGCATCCGCATTCAGAACAACAGCGCCCAGTTCTTCGGCAACGGCTCGAACCCGGGCGGCATCCTCACGGCGCCAGGCGCGATCTCGGAGGAGACGGCCAAGCGCCTGAAGGACCACTGGGACAGGAACTACACGGGCGCGAACGTCGGCAAGGTCGCGGTGCTGGGCGACGGCCTCAAGTACGAGCCCATGGCCGTGAAGGCGGCCGACGCCCAGCTTCTCGAGCAGCTGAAGTGGACGGCCGAGACGGTCTGCTCCGTGTTCGGCGTGCCGGCCTACAAGGTCGGCGTCGGGCAGCCACCGGCCTATAACAACGTCGAGGCGCTCGACGCGCAGTATTACGCGCAGTGCCTGCAGATCCACATCGAGAGCATCGAGCTCGCCCTGGACGAGGGGCTGGCGCTGCCGCAGCCCTACGGCACGGAGTTCGACCTCGACACGCTCCTGCGAATGGACACGGCCACGCAGGTCAAGACGTGGTCGGAGGGCGTTCGTGGCGGCCTCGTGAAGCCGGACGAGGGCCGGGCGAAGCTTGGGCTGCCGCCGACGGAGGGCGGCAACGCCGTCTACCTGCAGCAGCAGAACTTCAGCCTGGCCGCGCTCGCCAAGCGCGACGCCCAGGACGATCCGTTCTCTCTCTCGTCGAAGGCCGACCAGCGGCTTCAGAGCGAGGCCGATATGGCAGCGGCAGAGGCGGCCAACGAGAACATCGGCCAGGAAGCCGGGAAGGCTCTCGTCGCCATCTGGAAGGGCCTTCGCTGATGTTTGATGGCGAGGCGTTCGGACGCGAGATCGTGGAAGCGGTCAAGCGTCACGTCGAGCACGCAACGGGGCCTCTTCTGGCCCGCATCGATGCTCTGGAGAAGCGCGAGCCTAGGCGCGGCGAGCCGGGCGAGCGCGGTGCCGATGGTGCGCCCGGCGTCGGCGTGGCTGGCGCTCGGCTGAGCGGAGCAGGCGTGCTGACCCTTCGGCTCACCGACGGCGCTGAGATCGAGGTCGGCCATGTTGTTGGCCGCGACGGCCGCGACGGCGAGCCAGGGGAGCAAGGTCCGCCAGGGAGGGACGGTGCCGACGGCCGCGATGGCGTGGACGGGAAGGACGGAGCGCAGGGGGCTCCGGGCCGCGACGGCGAGCCGGGGGAGCAAGGCCCACCTGGGAAGGACGGCGCCGACGGCCGCGATGGCGCGGATGGGAAAGACGGAGCGCAGGGAGTTCCGGGCCGCGACGGCGAGCCGGGGGAGCAAGGTCCGCCCGGGAAGGACGGTGTCGACGGCCGCGATGGCGTCGATGGCCGGCCGGGCGAGCCGGGCAAGGACGGTCGCGACGGCGAGCCGGGGGAGCAGGGCCCGCCTGGGAAGGACG
>NZ_JAVDVV010000048.1:0-15076 GCF_031457035.1 Methylobacterium sp. BE186 | reverse complement strand
GGACGCAAGCCCCGGGCCGATCCGACGATCGGTCCGGGGCTTGCCGTTCCGGGTGATCACCGGCCTGGACCGCGATCTCGTCTCGAGCCCCGCCCGCGTAGATCGCGATCAAGCCGGACGGCACGGGATCCAACCGGGGCGGCGCGGGGTAGATCCTCGGGGCGAGACGCAAGCCCGCCCCTGTCCGGAGGATCGCGTTGGACGTCGGCAGCACCCACGCCTCGGGCTTCCCGGTCCCCGCCGCCATCCTGTTCGGGCTCGGTCTCGGCGGCTTCTTCGACGGGATCGTGCTGCACCAGATCCTGCAGTGGCACCACATGCTGACCAGCGCGGGCTATCCCGCCGACAGCGTCGAGAACCTGAAGGTGAACACCTTCTGGGACGGCCTCTTCCACGCCAGCACCTACGTCTTCGTCCTGGCCGGCCTCGCCGTCCTCTGGCGCCACGCGCGGACGCGCCACATCCGCTGGTCCGGCCTGCTCCTGCCGGGCGGGGTGCTGATGGGCTTCGGGATCTTCAACCTCGTCGAGGGCACGATCGACCACCACCTGCTCGGCCTGCATCACGTCAACGAGACGGTGCCGCGCGAGCAGTGGATCGCCTGGGACCTCGGCTTCCTCGCCTGGGGCGCCCTCATGCTGGCCGGCGGCTGGCTCATGCTCCGGCGCGGCCGGGCGAGGACGCGGGACGGCACGCGGCCCGATTTCCGCTGAACGGCCCGGCGCCGGGGCCGGTTGGTCCTCCACCCGCTCCCCGCGACGAGGCCTCATGGACCAGCCCCTGCCCAAACCCCTCGCCGAGCGCCGGGCGCGAACCGGAGAGCGCAAGCCCGGCCTGCTGCGCGCCCTCGGCACCGGCGTGATCACGGGGGCGGCCGACGACGACCCCTCCGCGATCGGCACCTATGCGAGCGCAGGCGCCAAGTTCGGCCTCGCCTTCCTCTGGATCGCGCCCGTCGTCCTGCCGATGATGTACGTGGTCGTCTACGTCTCGGCCAAGCTCGGGCAGGTCTACGGCAAGGGCCTGTTCGCGGCCGTGCGCGACCGCTACCCGCGCTGGGTGCTCTGGCCCATCGTGATCGGGGCCTTCACCGGCAACGTCATCGAGGCCGCGGCCAACCTCGGCGGCATCGGGGCGGCGCTGAACCTGCTCGTCCCCGTCCCGGTCCCCGTCATCGTGGGCGGGGCCGCCGCCCTCATCCTGGCCTTCCAGATCCTCGGGTCCTACGCCCTCCTGCGGCGGATCTTCCGCTGGCTGGCGCTCGCCCTGTTCGCCTACGTGGCGGCGGCCGTCATGGCGAGGCCCGATCCCGTCGAGGTCCTGCGCGGCACCTTCGTGCCGCGGATCCGCTTCGACGCCGAGTTCCTGTCGATCATCGTGGCCTGCATCGGCACCTCGCTCTCGGCCTATCTCTACACCTGGCAGTCGAACCAGGAGGTGGAGGAGGAGATCGGCCAGGGGCGCGTCACGGTCCGGCAGCGCAAGGGCGCCACCGACGGCGAATTGCGCAAGACGCGCCGCGACGTGTTAGTCGGGATGCTGTTCTCGAACCTGATCCTGTACTTCATCATCCTGTCGACCGGCGCGACGCTCCACGCGGCGGGCCAGACCGAGATCGAGAGCGCGGCGCAGGCCGCCGCCGCGCTGGAGCCGCTGGCCGGGCCGGCGGCGACGGTGCTGTTCGCCCTCGGCGTGGTCGGCGTCGGCTTCCTGGCGGTCCCGGTCATGACGATCGGCGCGGCCTACGACCTCGTGCAGGGTTTCGGCCGCGAGGGCAGCCTGCACGCGCGCCCGAGCGAGGCCAAGCTGTTCTACGGCGCCATCGCGGGCGTGACGGTGCTGGCGGTCCTGCTCAACCTCCTCGGCTTCAACCCGATGCGGGCCCTGGTGTGGTCCGGCATCGTGCAGGGCTTCTCGGTCCCTCCCCTGCTCCTCCTGATGATGCTGATGACCAACGACCGCGGGATGATGGGGGATCGGGTCAACGGCCGCCTGACGAACGCCCTCGGCTGGGCCACCACCGCCGTCACCTTCGCGGCCACCGCCTGCCTCGTCGCCACCTGGGTTCTGTAGGTCCGCAGGCTCCCCGCGGCCGGGAAGGCATTCGCCCCGGAACCCGGCTGCATCGCGCGATCTTCTTCGTCTCTGCGAGCGATACTCGAAGCAATCGAACAGCATTCCTTCGCGAATACCGCAGAGTTAACGATCTCGATACGTCGCAATCATCGTAGTTAACGAACCTTTGCAACGCGAATACGCTGTGCTGCGCGAATTTTTGGATCGTTTAACTACAATTCTAAACCTGAAGTACTCAAATCGGGCGCCATCTGATCCGACGATTTCCGGAGCAGATCGATGTCCACCGCGTCCCTCGGCAAACTTGCGCGCCAACTCTCCCTCGAAACCGCCCCCGGCGTCGCGGCAGCGTCCAGCGCCCTCTGGCACCTGCAGAGCGGGAGCCGCGCCGCACCGGGGATCGATGCGGTCGATGCCTGGGCCTACGTGACGGGCCGGGGCGTCTCGATCGGCATCTTCGACGACGGGGCCAAGCACGCCGCCGCGGTCACCGGCATCATCGGCGCCAAGCCCTCCGCGACCGCGCCGCTCGGCGTCGCCTACAACGCGGCGACGACGGCCTTCCAGGTGGTCGGCGTGTCGAACGCCACCGTCGCCAAGGTGATGGCCAATGCCGCGAGCTTCGCCGTGACCAACAATTCCTGGGGCTGGGACGCCTCGCTCTACGTCGACCGCCTCTCCGGCATCTGGACGCCGTTCTTCTCGGCGATCGCGAACGCGGCCGAGGCGGGCCGGGGCGGCCTCGGCACGGTGCAGGTCGTGGCCGGCGGCAACAGCCGCGCGGCCGGCAGCGACACGAACCTGTCGAACTTCAGCAACGACCGCCACGTCGTCACGGTCGGCGCCGTGACCTCGGAGGGCAAGGTCGCCTTCTACTCGAATCCGGGCGCCTCGCTCCTCGTCTCGGCACCCTCGAGCGGCGGCGCCCGCGCCATCACCACCACCGACCTCGCCGGCAGTTCGGGCTATTCCGCGACCGACGTGACGGACACGTTCGGGGGCACCTCGGCGGCCACGCCGCAGGTCACCGGCGTCGTCGCGCTCATGCTCGAAGCCAATTCGCATCTCGGCTGGCGCGACGTCCGGACCATCCTCGCGATGACGGCCGAGCAGCCCGCGGGCCTCGGCACGCTCACGAACGGCGCCACCCACTGGAACGGCGGCGGCATGACGTTCTCGAACGACACCGGCTTCGGCGTCGTCGACGCGAGGGCGGCGGTTCGCCTCGCCCAGACCTGGACGGCCCAGAGCACCTCGGCGAACGAGGTCAGCGTCGACGTCTCCGCGACGGGGACCCAGACCCTCTCGGCCGCACGGAGCATCAGCTACAGCTTCAACGTCACGCAGGCGATCGCGCTGGAGACGGCCGAGATCACCCTCAGGGGCAACCACGCCCGCGTCGGCGACCTCACGATCCAGCTCGTCTCGCCGAACGGCACGGTGAGCACCCTCCTCGACCGCAAGGGCGGCAGCACCGCCTTCTCCGACTTCACCCTCTCCTCCAACGCCTTCCTGGGCGAGGGCGGCACGGGGCAGTGGACCCTGAAGGTCAGCGAGGGCGCCGGCGCGGCGGAGGGCACCTTCACGGGGGCCAGCCTGTCCCTGCACGGCTCGGGCGGCGCGGACGACACCTTCGTCTTCACCGACGCCTATGGCGGGCTCGGCGGCCGCAACCTCCTGCGGAGCACGACGGACCACGGGGCGATCAACGCGGCGGCGAGCACGGGCAACGACGTCATCGACCTGCATGCCGGGGCGTGGTCCACCATCGCCGGCAAGGGCCTCCAGATCAGCGGCGACAGCCTGTTCAAGACGGCGATCGCCGGGGACGGGCATGTCAAGGTGATCGGTAACGACGCCGCGAACCTCCTCGTGGCGGGCCACGGCAACGGGGCGTTCTTCGGCGAGGGCGGCAACGACATCTTCGTCAGCGGCTCGGGCAGCAACCTCATGGATGGGGGCGCGGGCGTCAACACGCTCGTCGAGAGCGGCGCGATGAGCGACTGGCGGCTCGCCCGCTCGGCCGACGGGCACTGGACCCTGACCGGCCTCGACGGCAAGGTCGACACCCTCGTCGGAATCCAGCGCCTGCAATTCGACGACCACCTCCTCGCCATCGACGTCGATGCGAATGCGGGCAGCGCCTTCCGCCTCTACGGCGCCGCCCTCGACCGCGCCCCCGACACGAGCGGGCTCGGTTACTGGGTCGATCAGCTCGATAACGGCCGGTCCCTGAAATGGGTGGCGGAGAACTTCATGGGCTCGGCCGAGTTCACGAGCCGCCTCGGGGGCAACCTCGACAGCCAGAGCTTCGTGGCGGCCCTCTACGAATACGCCCTCGACCGGAAGGCGGATGCGGGCGGCCTCCAATACTGGAGCCAGACCCTCGACGCCCATGCGATGGACCGGGCCGACGTGCTGATCCAGTTCAGCAACAGCGCCGAGAATGTCGGCCGCCTCGAGGACAGCGCCAACGCCGCCTCGCGCCTCTACTCGGCCGCCTTCGACCGGAACCCCGACGCCAACGGCCTGTATTACTGGATGGACCAGATCCGCCAGGGCAAGGCGCTCGACTCCGTGGCCGACTTCTTCATGCACTCGGACGAGTTCCGGGGGAAGTACGGCGACAGCCTCGGCAACACGGCCTTCGTCTCGGAGCTCTACCACAACGTCATGCACCGCGACGGCGAGGCCGGCGGCGTCGCCTACTGGACGAACGCCCTCGACAGCCACGCCATGGACCGCGCCGACGTGCTCGTCGCGTTCAGCAACAGCGCCGAGTACCTCGCCCGCCACGTCGACGCGTCCCAGGGCCTGCTCCTCGCCTGAGAGGCGCCGCCCGCGGTCCGAAATCCGCCGCTTTCGGGGGGCAAGGCGTCCGGCGGGCACGGCGCAGGGAGCGCACGGGCGCGGCCGGGTCACGCCCCGGCTCGCCGCCGGTCCCCGTGAGTGCCGCGCCCGTGAAGGTCCCGCCCGTGAGTGCCCCGACGCCGTGATCCGCTTCGAGAACGTCACCAAGATCTACCGGACCGACGGCCACCGCCGCACGATCCTGGAGCGGGTCTCGTTCACCCTGAAGCCCGGCATCAGCTACGGAATCCTCGGGATCAACGGCGCCGGCAAGTCGACGACGATGCGGCTGATCGGCGGCACCGAGGAGCCGAGCTCCGGCAAGATCCGGCGGGGCCTGCGCGTCTCCTGGCCGCTCGGCTTCGGCGGCGGCTTCCACCCGCAGATGACGGGCCGCGACAACGTCATCTTCGTGGCGCGCATCTACGGCGAGGACCCCCGGCGCGTGCTCGAATACGTGGAGGATTTCGCCGAACTCGGCAGCTACCTCGACGTGCCGATCCGGACCTACTCCTCGGGCATGAACGCGCGCCTCGCCTTCGGGATGAGCATGGCGATCCCGTTCGACTGCTACCTCATCGACGAGGTCACCTCGGTCGGCGACGCCCGCTTCCAGAAGCGCTGCGAGGCGGCCTTCTCCGAGCGCCGCAAGAACGCGGACGTGATCATGGTGTCCCACAGCATGGACGTGATCCGCTCGTGGTGCACGCAGGGCCTCGTGCTCCTGAACGGCCGCGCGATCATCTACGAGGACGTCAACGACGCGATCGAGCTGTACCACCGCCTGAACGCGTGAGGACGGCCACGGTTTTGCCGCGGGCGGATGTCAGACCGGGACGAGCGCGCGCCGGCTCCGCCGAGGCGCCGCACAGGCAACGGACACGTCAGGACCGATGAGCGTCGAGATCCGCAACCCGCAGGGCCAGCCGCTGACCCCGGCCGACCGCTCGCAGGCCGTCGCCGAATCGCTGAAGCAGCTCGCGCGGGTCTCGCGCTTCGCCGACCGCAAGAAGGGCATCCGGTCCTACCAGAGCCACGTCAAGGCCGACCCCTGGGTCCCGTTTCTGTTCGCGCTCTGCTTCGTCCTGCCCACCTTGGTCGGGGTGCTCTATTTCGGCCTCATCGCCTCGGACCGCTACGTCACCGAGGCGCGCTTCGCCCTCCGCCCGGCCATCGGCAGCGTCGAGAAGGCGGCGCCGGACGCGGTCGGCACCAACAGCGGCTCGCCGATGCACCAGATGGTGGCCCAGGACACGCTGATCACCTACTCGTACATCCACAGCCGCCCCATGGTGGAGGCGGTGGAGGCGAAAGTCCCGCTGCGGCAGATCTTCTCCCGGGACGAGATCGACTTCGTCTCGCGCTTCGACGCCGAGAAGCCGATCGAGAAGTTCCTGAAATACTGGAAGAACCGCGTCGACGTCGAGATCGAGCAGACCTCGGGCATCATGACCCTGACGGTCAACGCGTTCGAGGCGGCGGAATCCCTCGCCATCACCAAGGCGATCCTCGCCGAGAGCGAGCGGATGGTGAACCAGCTCAGCGTCGAGGCCCGCAACGACGCGCTTGCCGAGAGCACCCGCGAGCTGAAGCTCGCCGAGGAGCGGATCACCCGCCTGCGCCTCGCCGTGCGCGACCTGCGCAACCAGGACGGCGTGCTCGACGCGCAGAAGACGAACGAGACGAACCTCAAGGTCCTGACGGAGCTCCGCACGACGCGGATCAACCTCTCCGTGCAGCTCACCCTGTCCCTGCGGGACCTCGCGCCGGAATCGCGCCGGATCATCGACCTGAAGACCCAGATCAAGGACCTCGACGACAACATCGCGCGGATCGAGCGGCAATCGGCGAGCCAGGACCCGGAGCAGAAGCGCCTCCTGTCCGACTCGCTGACGCGCTTCGAGGCCCTCGACAACGAGCGCAAGGACGCGGAGAAATACTACTCCAAGGTCATCGCCGCGCATGAGCGGGCGCGCATCATCGCCGCCCGTCAGATCGAGTTCTTCAACCTCGTGGTGCAGCCGGTCCTCGCCGAATCGGCCCAGCAGCCCCGGCGCCTCCTCATGATCAGCCTGATCGCGGCGGGCTCCGCCGTCCTGTTCGCGGCGGCCCTCTTCGCCCGCAAGCAGATGAGCTGAGGGCGCGGGGCGCGACGGACCCCGTCGCCCCCTTGCTCCGCCCTCAGCGGTTGCGGTCGCCGGGATAGAGGGTGCGGCCGCTCTCGGTGTCGAGGCCGGTCGTCGTGGAGGCCGCGGCGCCGATCGCCGTCGAGCCGATCTCCTCGGTCGCGGGGCGCGGATTCTGCGCCGTCCAGCCCTGGGCCTTCCAGTCCTGCGCCCGCTCGTCCACGTCGATCGAGCCGTGCCGGTCGAGGATCGCGGTGACGCGCTCGACCTGGGTGTCCTCCGCGCGCACCGTCACGAGGGTGCCGCCGCGCCGCACGCCCTCGGCATAGGTCTCCGCCTCGTGCTCGCTGAGGCCGGCGCCCGTGAGCGCCCCGAGGAGGCCGCCGGTCGCCGCGCCGACGCCGGCGCCCGTCACCGTCGCCACGAGCCAGCCCGCCGCGACCACCGGCCCGACGCCGGGGATCGCCAGAAGGCCGAGCCCCGCGAGGAGGCCGGCGCCGCCGCCGAGCACGGTTCCGAGGGTCGCGCCGGTCCCGGCGCCGTCGACCGTATCGCTCTCGGCAGAAGGCGCCGCGCCCGGCGCGAGGCGCCCGGCGTGCCGGTCGCCCTCGTTGCTCGCGACGATGCTGATGTCGCCGTGCGCGATACCCTCGGCTTCGAGCTTGTCGACGGCGCGGGCCGCGTCGTCGTAATCGTCGAACAGGGCGGTGATGGCTCGTGTCGCCATGGCGACCTCCTTCCGGTGCGGGTGGGGCTTACTGGGCGGCGACGTTGCCCTTGTAGTCCATGCCGATGGAGACCGGCTTGCCGGCATGCATCGCCTTGCCGTGCCAGATCCCCTGATCGTCCTTCTTCAGGTCGGTGACCTCGCCGAAGCCCATCTTCGAGAAGCGCTCCTTCACCTGACCCTCGGTGAAGCTGTTGGCCCCCGGCTCGAGCTTTTCGCCGACCGCGCCGTGGGCCGTTCCCGTCGTCGCGGGCCGGTCGGGGGCCGGGGCGGTCTGAGCGCCGGCGGCACCCGCCCCGCCGAGGGCGAGGAGGGCGGCGAGGACAAGGGACGTGCGCATGGGCGAACCTCAGGAGCGGGGGTCTTCCGATCGTGACGGTTCAAGCGGCCGGCCCAGCCTTGGTTCCAGCTTGAGCGGCCGCGAGCGGGGCGGGTTAACGCGGCGCTAACCATGAACCCGGCAATTCTTGCCGGTTGGCGACGGGTTCGGGTTCGAGGCTTCCACCCATGAGCGAGACGGTAACCGCTGCGGGCACGGGGGGCGGCGCCCCGGCGCTCGGCGGCTTCCAGCTTCCCGACCGGGCGAGCCTGCAGGCGCTGACGAAGCGCACCGACCTGTTCTTCGCGACCGCCGTGATGGGCATCCTCACGGTGCTCATCTTCCCGCTGCCCGCGATCCTGCTCGACCTCCTGCTCGCCGTCTCGATCATCCTGTCCGTGCTGATCATGATGACGGGCCTGTTCATCGACAACCCGCTCGAGTTCACGGTCTTCCCGACGCTGCTGCTGATGGCGACGATGCTGCGGCTGGCGCTCAACCTCGCCTCGACGCGGCTCATCCTCGGCCACGGCCACGAGGGCACGGCGGCCGCCGGCCACGTCATCGAGGCGTTCGGCAACTTCGTGATGGGGGGCAATTTCGTCATCGGGATCATCGTCTTCGCGATCCTGATCATCGTGAACTTCGTCGTGATCACGAAGGGCTCGGGCCGCATCGCGGAGGTCGCCGCCCGCTTCACCCTCGACGCGATGCCCGGCAAGCAGATGGCGATCGACGCCGACCTCTCGGCGGGGCTGATCGACGAGAAGACCGCCAAGGCGCGGCGCTCGGCGCTCGAGGAGGAATCCTCCTTCTTCGGCGCCATGGACGGCGCCTCGAAATTCGTGCGCGGCGACGCGATCGCGGCGCTCCTCATCACCTTCATCAACGTGATCGGCGGGATCATCATCGGCGTCGCGCAGCAGGGGCTCGATTTCGGCACGGCGGCCAAGACCTACACGCTGCTGACCATCGGCGACGGGCTCGCGAGCCAGGTGCCGGCGCTGATCGTCTCGACGGCCGCGGGCATCCTCGTCTCGAAGGCGGGCGTGAAGGGCTCCGCCGACAAGGCACTCGGCAAGCAGCTCGCCAACTACCCGAAGGCGCTCGGCATGTCGGCGGGCGTGATGGTCCTGATCGCGCTCATGCCCGGCATGCCGATGCTGCCCTTCCTGCTGCTGGCCGGCGCGTCGGGCTACGCCGCCTGGAAGATCGCCAAGACGAACCGCGAGGCGCCTCCCCTCTCCGCCGACGGGACGCCGGCCGACCCGGCCGGGGCGGCCGCCGCGCAGGAGGAGACGGTCACCGACCTCCTCAAGCTCGACGACCTCAAGCTCGAGATGGGCTACGCCCTCCTCGCCCTCGTCAACGGCGAGGGCCAGGACCGGCTGACCGACCAGATCAAGGCTCTGCGGCGCCAGCTCGCGGCCGAGCTCGGCTTCGTGATGCCTTCCGTGCGCATCCTCGACAACGTCCAGCTCGACGCCAACGCCTACATGATCCGCGTCAAGGAGATCGAGGCCGGCACCGGGCAGATCTACCCCGGCCAGTTCATGGCGATGGACCCGATGGGCGGGCAGGTCCAGCTGCCGGGCCAGCACATGCTGGAGCCGACCTTCGGGCTGCCCGCCACCTGGATCGACGCCAGCTTGCGCGACCAAGCCCAGCTCAAGGGCTACACCGTGGTCGATGCCGCGACCGTCGTCTCGACCCACCTCACCGAGATCATCAAGGCGCATGTCTCGGAGCTCCTGAACCATGTCGAGGTGCAGAAGCTCCTGAAGGAGCTGCCGAAGGAGCATACCGACCTCCTCAAGGAGGTGGTGCCGGGCCAGATCGCGACGACGGGGATCCAGCGGGTGCTGCAGTTCCTGCTTTCGGAGCGGGTCTCGATCCGCGATCTCGGCACCATCGTCGAGGGGATCGCGGAGGTGGCGGGCTCCGTGAAGAACCCGCGCGACATCGTCGAGCACGTGCGCGCCCGCCTCGGCCGCCAGATCTGCGCCCAGTACCAGGGCCCGGACGGGATGCTGCCGATCATCACCCTGTCGCCGGCCTGGGAGCAGGCCTTCCTCGACTCCATCGTCGGCGAGCGCGACGAGCGCTACCTCGCGATGCAGCCCTCGAAACTGTCCGAGTTCGTCACGACGGTGCGCGACCGCTTCGAGACCGCCGCCCGCATGGGCGAGATGCCGGTCCTCGTGACCTCCGTTCAGTCCCGGCCCTTCGTGCGCTCGATCATCGAGCGCTTCCGCCGGGAGACGCCGGTGATGAGCCAGGCCGAGATCCACCCGCGGGCGCGGCTGCGCACGGTCGGCTCGGTGTGAGGCTCAGTCGCGCCGGGGCGGGTAGTCCATCGGCATCCTGATGACGCCGCGGTGATAGGGGAAGCGGGCGCGCTGCAGCGGGTCCGGCCCTGTGAAGATGAGCCGGGCCCGGAACGAGACCGGGCTCACGCAGATCAGGTAGCCGCGCAGGTTCCGCTCGTTCGGGATGAACAGGGCGGTCTTCAGATAGCGCGCCTCGTGGCGGACCCATCCCGGGATCGGCAGGCCCCAGCGCCGGGCGAGATGCTCGCCGACGCCGCCGATGAAGGCGTCGGCCGGCTCCAGGCCGAGGAGGTCCGGCTCGTCGCGGATCATCGCGGCCTGACGCGCCGTGTCGCCGTCGGCGGCGTAGAAGGTGTCGAGGAACTCGCGGGTGTGGTGATCCCAGTCGCCGTCGCCGCGGGTGCGCTCCGCGACCTCGCGCAGGGTGGCCGGCCTCATGGCTCAGGCCTCATGGCTCGGCCCCACGAAGGACGGACGCGAAGCGCAACCGGGCCTCGCTCGGCGGGTCCTCGCCATAGATCGAGAGGTAGAGCCGTTCGAGCTCCTCGATCCGGGTCAGGCCGAGATGAAGGGCGAGTGCGCGGGCATCGCCCAGATCGCGCTCCCCGCGATCGAGATTCTGGAGCGCCTGCAGCTTCATCGCCAGGAGATAGTGCGGCTTGGCGAGGAACGTCCGCAGTCCCGGAGGGCCGGCGGCCGGGTAGGTCCCCGACAGGGCGAAAAGCGCATCCGGCTCGTCGAGCGGCGTGAACATGCCGACGGCGTTGTTCAGCCAATCGGGCCCGAGGCTGATCCGCTCGGCCACGCGCGCCACGGAGGGCGCCAGCGACGCCTCGTCGAAGCCCTCGCGCACCACGGCATCGACGTCCTCCGTCGAGCGCCGCCACGCGAATTGCAGCATGATCGCGCCGCCGCCGTAGACCGCCAGTTCGACGAAGACCCCGCGTGCCGCGAGGTCGGCACCCAGACATTCGAAGGCTTCGCGGAGGCGGTCGGCGTCGAGCGGTGCTCCCATGCGCGGCCTCCCGGTCAGACCGCCTTCTTCTCCAGCCGGTGCTCGATCTTGTGGGAATCGAGGCCGGGGGCGACGAGGGGCGGCTCGGGCGGTGCCGCGCCCGCAGGGGGGCCGCGCCGCTTGAAGGCTTCGGCGAGGCGCGAGCGCTCGTAGAGGACGACCACGATGACCGAGAGCAGGAACGGCAGCCAGAAGTAGAAGATCCGGAAGACGAGCAGGGCCGCGATCACCTGCGGGCGTGCAACTTCCGGCATGGCCAGCACGAAGATCAGCTCGAACACGCCCAGCCCGCCCGGCGCGTGCGAGACCAGCGCCGCCGAGAAGGAGGCGAGGAAGACGGCCAGCACCACGAGGAAGCCCGGGTTACCGGCCTCCGGCAGCGCGAAGTAGATGATGCCCGCCGCACCCAGGAGCTCCAGGGGCGCGGCCAGGAGCTGGCGGCCCATGATGTTCGGGCGCGGATATTCGAGCTTGAACGAGCGGATGTGCAGCGGCTTCAGGTGCAGCAGCGAGCCGACGACGTAGAGGCCGACCGCGCCGAGGAGCGCGAGGCCGAGGACGAAGGCGGTGGTCGGGTTGGTCAGTACGCCCGGCAGGTGGCCTTCGAGGCGGGTCAGCAGGTCGGGCTTCAGCGTCAGCGTGACGCCCCCGAGCAGGATCGTGCCGAGTCCGAAGGTGAAGGAGCAGAGCGCCACGAGCACCGCCACCTGCGCGGCCGAGAGGCCCTTGGCCGTGTAGGCCCGGTAGCGCACGACGGCGCCGGAGAAGACCGAGGCGCCGATATTGTGCGAGAGGGCGTAGGTCGTGAACGAGCAGACCGAAACGAAGAGCCACGAGATGTGGCGCACGCCGAGATGCAGCAGCGCGATCCGGTCGTACCAGGCGAGCGCGGCGTAGGCGACGAGCGTCGAGAGCGCGGCGAGGAGGAAGCGGTGGGCGGGGATCGCCTTCAGGCTCTCCTCGACATCGGCCAGGGAGAGGCCCTGCAGCTCGCGGTAGAGCAGATATCCGGAGACGACGAGCGCGCCGAGGCCGATGATCGGCCAGATGAATTCGCTGATCTTCTTCATGGAATCCGGACACACCCTCGCGAGGACGGCCTCCTGATGCGCCAGGAATGCGCGCATCGCAAGCAGGACGCCACGGCCACGCGGGCCGTGATGTCACCGGATCATGACGGTTTCGTGCCGCGTGCGGTGGCGCCCGCGGGCAGGGCCGGGCGCGGTTCTCGGGCGCGGGCTCGGCGCGCACTCAGGCGCGCGCGCGGGCCAAGCCGATCCCGTCCATCGCGGCCTGGTCGCGCTGAGCTTCCGCGGCCCGCTCGGCGCTGCGCTCGCGGTCTTCCAGGATCTCGACCTTCTTCAGGTCCTCGAACGCCTCGCCGAGCTCGGCCTTGGCCTCGGCGAGCTGGTCCTCGAGGGCGGCGGCCGACTGGCGCATGTTGTCCCGGCGGCCGGCGGCGGCGCGGGCATAGGTCGGGTAGGCGAAATGGGCGGGGTCCGAGATGCCGGCGCGGCCCTCCTCCTGCGCGACCTCGCGGTCGAGCTCGGCCGCCATGCGCAGGAAATCGGCCATCATCATCTCGATCTGCGTCACGCGGCGACGCTTCTCGTCGACCTGGAACCGACGCAGCCGGATCAGCGTGTCACGCGATTTCATGGGAACGCTCACTCCACGCAACGCTCAGGCCCCGCCCGGGCGAACGCGCCGACGGAGTTACCCGGGGCTCCCCACGATCTGTGCGAGCCGTTCGTAACCCTCGCCGATGGAGGTTGCTTCTTCCTTACCCTGCCCCAGAAAAGCCTCAAGATCGGGCATGAGCGCCACCGCCTCGTCCACCTCCTGCGAGGAGCCGGCGCGGTAGGCGCCGAGGCGGATCAGCTCCTCCATGTCGGCGTAGGTCGAGAGCACCCGGCGGGCGCGCCGCACGACCGGCAGGTAGGCGGGGTCGCAGGAGCGGGGCATCGTGCGCGAGACCGAGCGCAGCACGTTGATCGCGGGGTAGCGCCCCCGCTCGGCGATCGCCCGCTCCATGACGATGTGCCCGTCGAGGATGCCGCGCACCGCGTCGGCCACCGGCTCGTTGTGGTCGTCGCCCTCCACCAGAACGGTGAAGAGGGCCGAGATCGTCCCCTCCCCCACCCCGGGGCCGGCCCGTTCGAGGAGCCGCGGCAACTCGCTGAACACGGTCGGCGTGTAGCCCTTGGCGGTCGGCGGCTCGCCGGCCGCGAGGCCGATATCGCGCTGGGCCATGGCGAAGCGGGTGATCGAATCGATCATGCAGAGCACCCGCGCGCCCTGGTCGCGGAAATGCTCGGCGACGCTCAGGGTCACGTAGGCCGCGTTCCGGCGCATCAGGGCCGGCTCGTCGGAGGTCGCGACCACGACGACCGAGCGGGCGAGGCCCGCCGGCCCGAGATCGTCCTGCAGGAATTCCTGAACCTCGCGCCCGCGTTCGCCGACGAGGCCGATCACCGCCACGTCGGCCGCCGTGTAGCGGGCGAGCATCGAGAGCAGCACCGACTTGCCGACGCCCGAGCCCGCGAAGATGCCCATGCGCTGGCCGGCGCACATCGTCAGGAAGGTGTTGATGCAGCGGATCCCGAGATCCAGCGGCTGCCCGACCCGGCGCCGCGCATGGGCGGGGGGCGGATCGGCCCGCAGCGGATAGATCGCGGGGCCGGCGGGGAGCGGCCCGAGCCCGTCGACCGGCCGCCCCAGGGCGTCGATGACGCGGCCGAGCCAGGCCGGGGACGGGCGGATGGCGCCCGCCGCCTCGTCGCGGACATAGGCCGGGCAGCCCCGGCGCACGCCCTCCAGGGTGCCGAAGGGCATGGCGAGCGCCCGGTCCCCCTGGAAGCCGATGATCTCGCAGGGGACGAGCCCGGCGCGGCCCGCGCCCTCGATGTCGAGTCGGCCGCCGAGCCGCATGGCCGCGACCGGGCCGGCCACCTCCACGAGGAGCCCGCGAATCGCCACGACGCGACCGTAGGTTTCAAGGGATTCGACGCGCTCAAGCGCCGCGCGTGCCGAGCCGAGCGGCACGATCACCGGGCGGTGAAGATCGTCCGCCATCGGGCCTCTTTCAACGTTTCGTTTACCTCCCTCCTTAACACTGGCCCCATCGCGCTGACAGCGGGTCCAGTCATGCGGCGGTGCGGTTCGGACCTTCGAATCGTTCCGACAAGTGAGGCGGGCGTGGCATGCGAGCCACAGGCCACCGGGACTCGTTTCAACTCAAGCACTTGGCGAGGACCGCGAAGGTGGCGAGTGAGGCTCGCGACGGTATGAATGAGAACAGACCGTCAACGGGTTCACGATCCGGGAATCGCGCCCACTCAACGAGTGCTTGCAAGCCGGAATCAGGGTTTGTTAACGATTAACGCATAGCGTTTCACGTCAATGACGAGGGAGCGTCCGTCCACAGGCCGGTGGCGGGCGTTTGGCGGGGACGCGTCCGGACGCTGAGACGGCCGCGCTGGGCTGGGGACCGACGATGCGGGTACTTCTGATCGAGGACGACAGCGCCACGGCGCAGAGCATCGAGCTGATGCTCAAGTCCGAGAACTTCAACACCTACACCACCGATCTCGGTGAGGAGGGCGTCGATCTCGGCAAGCTCTACGATTACGA
>NZ_JAVDVV010000047.1:0-16539 GCF_031457035.1 Methylobacterium sp. BE186 | reverse complement strand
CCGGCGGTGCCTCCACGGCGCCGCGAGCGACCGCTGGCCAGAAGCTTTCCATCATCTCGTAAGTGATGCGGCCCCACAGCATCGCCCCGCCCTCGCCCATGAGGCGGGTGAAGAACGCGTGCGTCTCGTCGTCAGCGATTCCTTCCTGGTGGTCGACGCAGCCGTCCAGGGTGATGTTGATGCTGAAGGTCAATAATCCCATGCAACGAGCCTACGCCCTACGCTCGAAAAGACGGAGGCCCTAGCCGACCGTCTTGAAGAGCGCGATGTCAGCGTCCTCGATCAGCAGGTTCTCGGTCCTCTCAGTGACCGTGCCGCCGCCCGGCGCTCGCTCCGATTGGGCTTGGCCGAACTGCCGGAGCCGGCGCCGTCGTCTGCCGAGCGGTTCACGGGCCGGACTGAGGGGGCGGTCGTTTCGGAGACGGGCTTTCTGGGGCTGGGCCCTCACGACACGCTCGCGCTGACCTGTGTGGTGCTGTCGAGGATGAGCAGCCGATGCGCCAAGCAGCCCTGAAGCGTATCCGGAAAACGCTGAGCAACGCGCGGGTCATGCCCATGATCATGCTCTCGCTCGCATGATTTCGCAGAGCTGCCCCACAACTCGTGTGCCTTATGTCACGAATTCGCGGCCTTGCATGTCGGAATGTGGAAGCAAATCGGACTCACGGATGCTTGCGATTAACCTGCGTTAAGGGCGTTATTCACCGTTATTTAAGCCTTGCAAACCAATATTTCTAATCGCACCCGCAATGCGAACTTCCTTGTGCGCGAACTTTCGATCGGCTTCTCATGTCGTGGAAATCGAAATCCCTAGCATCAGCTCTGATGCTGGGTGCCACTCTCACGTCCGTGCCGGCTGCAGAGGACGCGCTGGACAGGCACAAGGCACAGTATCGGCGGCCGACGACGATCCCCTTCCCTGCGAATGCCCCGTACTCGCCGCAGATGGCCACGCTGGGCAAGATGCTGTTCTTCGATCCGCGTCTGAGCGGCATGCAGCACATGAGCTGCGCCAGCTGCCACAATCCCTCCTTCGGCTTCGAAGTGCCCGTGCCCGGCGCGATCGGTGCGACCAACAAGCCGCTGCCGCGCAAGGCACCGACCGTGCTGAACGCGGCTTGGCTGCCCGTCCTGTTCTGGGATGGGAGGGCGCCGGACCTCGAGACCCAGGCTCAAGGGCCCATCACGGCCGATGTGGAGATGGACGGAAAGTTTCCGGAGATCGTGGCGCGGCTGAAGGGAATACCCGAATACAAAGCTTGGTTCGGCAAGCTGTTTCCTCGGGATGGGGTCACACAGGACAACCTTCTGACGGCAATCGCCACCTACGAGCGCACGGTAGTGTCGGGATGGGCGCCGTTCGATCGCTGGGTCGAGGGCGATACGAACGCCATCTCACCCGCCGCTCAGCGCGGCTTTGCCCTCTTCGACGGCAAGGCCGGCTGTTCGGGGTGTCATACGGGCTGGAACTTCACCGACAACAAATTTCACGACATCGGGATTCCCACGAAGGACATCGGCCGCGCCAAGTTCGATCCGGATGACCCGAAAGCGAAATTCGCTTTCAAGACACCGGGACTGCGCAACCTGACGTACCGCGCACCGTTCGGTCATGCGGGCCAGTTCGCCGATCTCGATGCGATCCTCACCTTCTACGAGACTGGCGGCATCGACAGACCCTCGAGATCGGCGCTCATGCAGCCGCTCGCTCTGAGCAAGGCGGAGCACGCGGACCTCGTCGAGTTCCTGAAGTCGCTCACGGCCGACAAGACAGAGACGGCCTTGCCGAACCTGCCGAACTGACGCGCTCGTTTTCCGTGAAGGAAGGCAAGGCCGCTGTCACAAGGCGGCTTCTCGATTGCTGTGGACTTACGCATGTCGATCAGAACCAAGATCCTGCTACCCCTGCTTGCCTTCGTGGTGCTCGCTGGCGCTCTCGCAGCAATGACTGCCCTGCGCAGCCACACGGCCTTCACGCAGCTCGCCTCGCTCGCGGGGCAGACGATCGATGCCGACGAGGCGAGCCGCGCGGCGCGGGACCGTTTCGAGGCCGGCGAGAAGCTGATCGCCCGGGTTCTCGCCATGACGGACTTCATCGACCCCAAGTCGATCGCCGCCGAGTTCGCTACCGCTGCCGGCGACGTCACCTCCAGCATCGCGCGCCTCGAGGCCGCTGCTGTCTCCAAGCGGATCCGCGAACTGGCGGGACAGGCGGAGGACGAGGCGAAGCGATGGCGGAGTGATGCGGAGATCCTTCTTGGTATCCGCACAGCGGTCGAGATCCCGACGGTCGAGTTGATGGCCCGCCACAGCACGCGTCTGCGGAAGAGCCTCGACGAGGCCGTGGCGCTCGCTGGAACCGAAGCCAAGTCTCAGATCTCCGAGGCCGGGGCGGCCCTCACGGCACAGATCTGGATGATTCTTGGCATCGCCGGAATCATATGCTTGCTCGGTGCGGGCGCGGCAGTGTGGCTCGCGCAGAGCCTCTCGAAGCCCCTCCTGCGGCTTGCCGATGATGCTGGCCGGCTCGCAGCCGGGGATGTGTCCGTGAGCCTTGATGCTCGGAAGCGCGGCGACGAGATCGGTGCGATGTTCGCAGCGGTGCAGGTATTCAAGGACAACCTGATCCGCACCCGCAAGCTGGAGGAGGAAACCGCCCTCGCGCGTGCCGGCGCCGAGGCACAGCGCAGGGCGGCGATGCGTGAGATGGCCGACCAGTTCGAGACAGCGGTGGGTGGCATCGTCGGCATGGTCACGTCGGCTGCCACTCAATTGCAGGCCACGGCCCGGAGCATGTCCGGCACGGCCGCCGCGACGGCCAGCCGTTCCACGGCTGTCGCGGGCGCGGCCGAGGTGGCTGCATCCAACGTCGGGACGGTGGCGGCTGCCGCCGAGGAACTCGGCTCCTCCGTGCAGGAGATCGGCCGGCAGGCCAATGGCTCGGCTTATCTTGCACAGGCCGCCGTGAACGAGGCGGCACAGACGGCCTCCCTCGTGCAGGAGCTGAATGGGGCGGTGTCCAAGATCGGCGACGTCGTGAACCTCATCACCGCGATCGCGGGGCAGACGAACCTGCTCGCGCTGAATGCCACCATTGAGGCGGCACGGGCCGGAGCAGCGGGCCGAGGCTTCGCGGTGGTTGCCGCCGAGGTGAAGGAACTCGCGACGCAGACCGCCAGGGCCACCGACGAGATCTCCGGTCAGATCTCCCGCATCCAGGGCTCGACGAGCCAGGCGGTAGCAGCCATCGGCGCGATCACGCAGCGCATTCAGGAGATCAGCGGCGTGGCGACGAACATCGCCGCGGCTGTCGAGGAGCAAGGCGCAGCGACGCAGGAGATCGTGCGCAATGTCTCGCAGGCTGCTGCCGGCACGGGTGAGGTCACGAGCAACATCGCAAGTGTAGCGGATGCGGCTGAGCAGACCGGTGAGGCCGCCTCTCAAGTGCTGACCTCGGCATCCGAGCTCTCGCGCCAGTCGGACTATCTCGGCGCCCAGGTCGCACGTTTCCTCGAGAGCGTTCGTGCCGCCTGAGTCAATGCGCGTGCTGGCTTCGAACCCGCCCTCTACGGGGCGGGTTCTCTTTAAGGGCAGCGCGCACTCGATACTGCATCCTGGATCGTCTACTCGGTCAGGCCGACGATGCTGGCTGGGTTAGAGGCTGCGAGCTTCAGCGCATTGCCGCCCGCGAGAGTGCCGGCGTCGACGGCGACCTGCAGTTGGCTGCGACGATGGACGATGCAGGCGTAGTCTGCGGCGCCACCCGCCATGCCGAGCAGCACGGTGGCGCTGAGCCCAAAGATGACGGCGACCGATCGCGCCGATTTCTCCGGAACTGCTCCCCGGCGCTGCGTGCGCGCTGTACGGCGGCCTGACAGCGACACCGCCTATACGAAATGCGACGCAGCACCATGATGTATCGACTGCCGGCCTGGTTTCTGATCCCTTTACGGCTGATGATAGAAGGATGGCAGTTAACGATTGCGCGCTGGCCGGCGTATTCGTGTGGCTCCAGCGAGAGTTAATCTATGTTTCTCCAGTCGATACGACTGCCCCCTGGGCAACGACATCTGGCCAGCGGCTCAGGAAGGCCTCGATAACCTTCACGTCGAAGTGGGTACCGGCTTTCTCCGCCAGGAAAGCACGTGCCGTCTCCGGCGCCCACGCCTCCTTACAGGGGCGCTCGGTCGTGAGCGCGTCGAACACGTCGGCCACCGCAACGCTCCAGCCGGACAGCGCGATCGCCTCCCCGCCGAGGCCGTGCGGATACTCTGTACAATCCCAGCGCTCGCGGTGGGTGCCGGCGATCTCGGCGGCGAGGTGCACGATCGGCGACGTGCCCCTCTCCAGGATTCGCTGGCCGCGCTCGGCGTGCCGCTCCATCTCGATGCGCTCTGCCTCCGTCAGCGGGCCCGGTTTCAGCAAGATGGCATCGGGTACTGCGATTTTTCACACAGCCCTGGAACCGCATTCGGCGCTGCGCGTTACGCGCGTGCGAGGCCCGAAATTGGCTCGCGGACATGGGCGCCGGCCACACGGTGTCCGGCGTCCCTTGTAGTCACGTTGCTCATCGGAGGATGTGGTTATGAGAACCTACGACGTTGCGCCCCTGTTTCGCTCGTCGGTCGGCTTCGACCGGCTGTTCGATCTCCTGACCCAGGCCGAGCGAGTCGAGCCCTCCGCCGCCTGGCCGCCCTACAACATCGAGAAGGTCGCCGAGGACGAGTACCGCATCACCATGGCGGTCGCCGGGTTCACGGCCGACGATATCGAGATCACCCAGCACGACACGGCGCTGTTGGTCGCCGGCCAGAGGACGGGACAGGACGGCGAGCACCAGTACCTGCACCGCGGAATCGCCGCCCGCACCTTCCGCCAGTCCTTCAATTTGGCCGAGCATGTGAAGGTCACGGGCGCCTCCCTAGAGAACGGCCTCCTCACGGTCGAGCTCAAGCGCGAGGTGCCGGAGGCGCTCAAGCCCCGCCGCATCGCCATCAGGGGTGATCAGGCCGCCGTCGGGCAGGACAATGCGCGTGCGCAGATCGAGGGCGACGCGAAGGCCGCCTGAGGTCAAACGCCTGGAATCGAGTGACGCTCTCACGCGGGTTCACGGACCCGCGCGGGAGCCCGTTTGCCCTCAACCATGCTGATGGAGACGAGAGCCATGAGTGTGAGAGATCTGATTCCCTGGGGCCGCAGCACGCATGCTCCCCTGCCGAGCCGGATGCGGGACGAGCCCGTGAGCCCCTTCCTGACGCTTCACCGCGAGATGAATCGCCTGTTCGACGACGTCTTCTCGGGCCTCGGAGGCGGTCTGCCCGGTCTCGCGACGCGCGGTCTCGGCTGGCCGAGCGTCGAGATGGTCGAGACCGAGCAGGGTCTGCGCGTCTCGGCCGAATTGCCCGGCCTCGAGGAGAAGGATGTCGAGCTCACGATCGACGACGGGGTCCTGACTCTGCGGGGCGAGAAGCGGGCCGAGACAACGGACAAGGAGCGCGGCTACACGGAGCGCTCCTACGGCCGCTTCGAGCGTGTCCTGGCCCTCCCGTTCGCGGTGGAGGAGGACAGTGTCGAGGCGTCGTTCCGGAATGGCGTGCTCAGCGTGACGCTCCCGCGCTCGGCCAAGGCGCCGGAGCGTGGGCGGCGCATCGCGATCAACGGCGGCACGCCGCCGGCGACGGCTCACTGACCGGGCGCCTGCCTCGATCAGGGAGCGACCGGAACGACCGAACGCATGACATGGCGGCCGGCGGGACCAGCCAGTGGCGCCGGCCGCCCCAGCCTTTGCTCACAGGAGGAGGGTTCCCATGCAGCAGTTCGAGACAACCATCGAGCGCCTCGGGCCGATGGCCGCCGCGACGCTCAGGGCGTCGGCCGTCGAGCCATTCGAGGCTTTCGTCGCGCCGGGCGACGTGTTCCGTCACCCGCGCGAGGTGCTGACCTACCCACACCTGTCACGCGCCGAGAAGCGCGCGATCCTGGCGTCCTGGGCCTCCGACGCCCGGGCGGTCGAATCCAGCCCGACCCTGCGCTGCCTGTCCGGCTGCCGGGCCGAGCCTGTGCCGCTCCACGAGGTGTTGGCCGCCCTGCAGGCGCTGGACGGGACCGCGGCGACGGGTGCGACCGACACGGCGCCGGATCGTGGCGCCCCGAAACGGAGCCGCCTCTTCCCGCGCGTGCTCACGCGGCGGACGCCGCGGAGCGGCACATCAGGCGTGCAGGTGCTGAACTGACGTGGGAGGCAGCGATGGCAATTGTCCACCTCAAGGATGGGCGCAGGCGGTCGGAGTGGCGCCGTCGCATTCACCGTGTCAGGTCGTCGCTTGACGCGAACCTGGCACTGTTCACGGATTGGCTCATCTCGGTCGCACTCTGCCTGGGTTTAGCCTTGGTCCTGCCGATGCCAAGCATGCCGGCCAGCCTCGCTGCCCTGCTGTCCCTGGCAGGCTTCGTCTGGCTCGGCCTCGCGATCGCGCGGGCCGAGCCGCCTATCGACAGCCCGCACCTGACGGCCTGGGACGCGGCGCTGCTCTCGTTCGCAGCCAGCTTCGGCGTGCAGGCCGCCGCGCATCTCGGCGCCTTCGGATCGTAATCACAACGCTGGATCGGGAGACCATCGTGCAGGAACAGATGATGGGCATCGGACACGATCGCCCGCTTTCGGAGGTCAATCCGGCGCACGAGCTCGCCGGTGCCCACGCGCGCATCAGGCGCCGCAAGCGGCCCGTCGAGACGGCGTGGAGCGCGCATGGGGACGATTGGATCCCGAGCTTCGAGCGGCGCACCCCACCCGAACTCGACGACCTGATGGGTTGGACCGGCGGTGACGACACGCTCGCAACGCAGGTGCAACTCACCTTTGCCACGCGAGCGCAGGCGGTGGCCTACGCAGAGCGCCAGAGTCTCGACGACATCGTCGAGGCAGATCCTGTGCCGATCGCTCCGTTGAAGCAGGTCCCACCGTGGCAATGGACTCGACGCCCTCGGGCTGCGTTCGGGCGCGGGTTAGGCGCTGCAGTCCGCAAATCCGATGAGGAGGGTTGTCACGCTGTGCAGCGAGCGCAGCTGCCGGATCTCGAGCGTGCCTTCGTCAACCCGGCTGCCGTCTTCCGCAGACCCGCAGACGTGCTCGATCATCCGCGCCTGATGCGAGGGTGCAAGCGCGAGATCCTCCGGCGTTGGGCCTGGGACGAGTACCTGAAAGAGATCGCGGCCGGGGAAGGCATGATCGAGGGCGAGCCCTCCCGCCTCGATGAGGTCAAGGTCGCCCTGTTGCGCCTCGGCGAGACGTGGCGGCCCAAGCCGTTCGCGCCGGCCGCGGCTGCTTCGGTCTTGCTGCAGGATGTGGAAGCGCTTGCCGCCTAGGCGAGGCGGTCATCGCGGAACGTCTCTCTTCGTCATCGGGCAGGCACCACTTGCGCCCACTCATGGGACAGATCGGCGAATGACCATGTCTGCAGAGGACGCGTGTCGGCAACGCTGGAGTCATTGACCTGAAACACCAGCGATCTCAAAACCAGCCAAGTTTAACGTTGGATTCGGCTGAGAATCCGCAGTGGCAGGCGCCCGGTGCAATGTAGAGCCTGGGCTGTCACACGTGTGATCTCATCGGCGACCGCTCATCAGTTTGTCTTTCCTGACCAACCTGGCATGTCGAGGAGGATTTGATGCTTGAGAATGCAGCTCGATCCATTCTTGTTCAGAGCTCGAATGTCGATTTGGGCGACGTGCTTCCTCGATACGCGAGGGCGAGCATTCTTCAGACTGTGCGCAAGTATTTCGGTCGCCTCGAGTCCAGCTCGGTCCACTTCAACCGGGAAGGTCCGCTGTACAAATGCACAGTCACCATCCAGGTCGGTACGCTGAAGACGATGAGCGGGGAGGCGCAGCTCAAGGACGCTTATGCCGCATTCCGGTCCGCTCTGGAGAAGGTCGCCAAGCAGCTTCGCAGAGCCAAGCGCGAGCTGCGGGAGGACAAGGCAACGCGGATCGACAAGGACATCGCTCTGGCTGAGAGGCCCATTCTCCGCCGCAAGGCGGCTCCTTCCGCTCGCCAGCCCGTACACGCGATCACGCACTTGGTGGAGGTTGTGCGCGAGGCCGCGCCAGTCGAACTCGATCAGGATAACGCCTATCGGATTGCAGCCGAGTAGTCGCTGAGCAGCGAGGTGGCAGCCGGCGCAGACACTCTGTTCTCGTGGCCGGCCTCCCCGAGCCGTGGCCGCTCTGCCGCAGATCATCTCTTGGCGACGGCCTCGACGGTCGTCGCCGAGGGGAGCCGTCCCCACCCGGGCCGGAAAGCCCTGCACCGGGCTCACTGTTGGAACCGCGCGTCCTTCGCCTGCCCCTCGTCCTTTCGCCTGCAAGGCCGGTTCCGGGCCAGCAGATGAGGTCAGCAACCCGCCGGGAAGCGGACCGTCCGAATAGCGCCCATTCTCGTCACACAAGCGAGCGGAGCAGCATCTCTGCAGCGGTCATTGCTGTGGACCGATTTAGGGATTGTCAACGTCATCGGCTCCTGTGTTGCCGTGATAAATTCGGCTGACGTCGGCGTCGACGCTCCCAGTGAGCCTACCTGGGTCGTCTGCGCCCTGTCACAGAGCTGACATGGGGCGCAACTGACCACACTCCTCGTGTTCGGATGGGGCTAGAGCCTGAATCTCGCCGCCGCGTCCCGAGCACATGCTTGGGCCGCACTGACCGTCTTAAGAACCGACTCGGCGGATCATCTGAAATGCGGCGCGGTCCGCACCGCGATCCTGCTTGCGCAGCCGGAGCAGCGAATACAAGAAGAGCCACGGCAAGTTGAACCTAATACCTGTACTAATCCGGATTAATGCATTAGTGATCCGAATGCATTAGCCGCTCAGCCCAATTGATCTCAGTTTATAAATCCTAAAAACTGCTCCAACAGATGGGGCGAATCATGAATTGCTCGGGCCAGTGCGCGAAACCTCTGCCCATTGCCGAGACGGCTTGGCCCGATGCCGAGCGGCAATCCTTCCTGCTCTATTGCGCGCGGACCGGCTGGCAGACCGCGCGGCGCTTCGAGGGCAAGTGGGTCGACTCGGCGACCCTGATGGAGGAGCTGTCGCCCACCCACATCCTGCCGGGCCTGCCGCTGACGGCGCCGCGGCACGCCGAGGCACCGTCCGACCGCGATACGCTCGCCTACGGAGCCTATTTCACCCGGGCACTCGACCGACTCCACGCGGAGAGCCGCTACCGGGTCTTCGTGGACATCGAGCGGGTCGCCGGCCATTTCCCGGAGGCGATCTGGCATGCACCTGGCGGGGTACGACCCGTCACGGTGTGGTGCTCGAATGACTATCTGGGAATGGGCCAGCATCCAGCGGTGGTCGAGGCGCTGATCTCGGCGGCGCAACGCAGCGGCGCCGGTGCGGGCGGAACCCGAAACATCTCGGGCAACAGCCACCCCGTCGTGACCCTTGAGGCGGAACTCGCTGATCTGCACGGCAAGGAGGCGGCCCTCGTCTTCAGCTCGGGCTACGTCTCGAACCAGGCAAGCCTCGCGACGATCGGGCGGCTGATCCCTGGCTGCCTGATGATCTCGGACGCGGACAACCACAACTCGATCATCGAGGGCATCCGCCAGTCCGGCTGCGAGAAGGCGATCTTCCGCCACAACGACCTCGCGGATCTCGAGTCGATCCTGAGCGCCGCGCAGGACCGGCCGAAGATTGTGATCTTCGAGAGCGTCTACTCGATGGACGGCGACGTCGCGCCTGTCGCCGCGATCACCCGGCTCGCCCGCCGCTACGGAGCAATGACCTATCTCGACGAGGTGCATGCGGTCGGGATGTACGGAGCCCGCGGCGCCGGCATCGCCGAGGCGCAGGGCGTGTCCGGTCTCATCGACATCCTCGAGGGAACGCTAGCGAAGGCGTACGGCGTGGTCGGCGGCTACATCGCGGCGAGCATCCCCATCGTCGACGCGATTCGGAGCTGCGCACCCGGCTTCATTTTCACCACGGCCCTGCCGCCCGCGACCGCGGCGGCAGCCTGCGCATCGATCCGCCACCTCAAGGGCTCGGACGCGGAGCGCTCGGCCCAGCGCCGCCAAGTGGCGGCAGTGAAGGAGGCTCTCGCCGCAGAGGGCCTTCCGGTCCTCGACAAGGGAACGCACATCGTGCCGCTCCTCGTGCGCGACGCGGCCGCCTGCAAGGCAGCGGCCGACCGGCTTCTTGACCGGCACGGGATCTACATCCAGCCGATCAACTATCCGACCGTGCCGCGGGGTCAGGAGCGGCTGCGCATCACCCCGACCCCGCTGCACACAGACGCGCAAATCGCGGCCTTGGTGCGGGCGCTCGCGGAGATCTGGACCGCCCTCGGTCTCGCGCGCGCCCCCGGTCGCGCGCCTTCTCTCTGACGGCTCTGGGAGCGACGACGATGCAACCGGTGCGCCTTGCCGCCTCGCTCGGGGCCGCCGTCCTGGCTGGCGGCGCCTTTCTTCACGGCAGCCGGCTGCCCACCCGCATGGAAGCCTTCGCCGCTCGCGGCGACCCGCCGGCGAGCGCAGCCACCGGATTGCAGAAACGCGGGCCGGAAATCCCGGTGCGCGCCGAGTTCGCCCGCGTGGAGCGCGTACCGCTCACCCGGATCGTCGTGGGCTGGGTCGAGCCCGTCTCGACGGTCAGGGTCAGGGCGCGGATCGAGGGCGAGATCGTCGAGCGCCTCGTGGAGGACGGCAGCGCGGTCGCGGAGGGCGACATCCTGTTCCGGATCGACGACAGCGAGATCCGCGCCGTCGTCGCCCGTGACGAAGCGGCGCTCGCGAAGGATCGCGCGACGCTCGCGCGTCTGGAGGCGGACCTCGGCCGGGCCCTCGAATTGCGGGCCCGGAGTGTCGCGACTCAGGTGCAGGTGGACCAGCTCACCGCGGAAACACGGGCCGCCGCAGCCACCGTCGCCGCCGCCGAGGCAACGCTCCGGGCCTCGCGGATCAAGCTCGGCTATACCGTGGTGCGGGCGCCGATCGCTGGCCGCGTTGGCGTCGTGCGCAATGCCCGCGGTGATCTCGTCGGACCGGCGGAAGGCCCGACCGCGGCGCTCCTCACCATCACGCCGATGAGCCCGCTCCAGGTAAGCCTCACGCTCCCGGAGCGCGACCTCGATGCCCTGCGCGCGGCAATGTCGGCACCCGGCGAGCGCCCCGCCATAGCGGTCTTCCTCGGCAACGCCGATCGCCCAGCGGCGACGGGCCGGGTCCGGTTCATCGATTCCGCGGTGGATTCAGCGACCGGCACGATCCTCGTCAAGGCCCGCGTGCCGAATGCGGACGGAGCGCTCTGGCCGGGCCAGTATGCGCGCCTGAGCCTCACGCTCGATGCGGGCTCGGACGCCGTGACGGTGCCCCTCGCCGCCCTCGTGCAGGACCGGGCCGGGACGGCCGTGTTCGTCGTCCGACCGGACGGCACGGCGGCGCGGCGCCCGGTCGAGCCCGCCGAGACGGTGGAGGGACGCGCTGTGATCCGCTCCGGCCTCGGCTCGGGCGAGCGCGTCGTCGTGGAGGGACAGGCGCGCCTATTCGAGGGCGCGTCGGTCGCAGTGGAGAGCCGCGCCATCGCTTCGGCCGGTGCCCAGGCTCTGCCATGAACATCGCGGCCCCTTTCGTCCGGCGCCCCGTCGCCGCCATCCTGCTAGGGCTTGCGCTCCTCTGCGCGGGTGCCCTTTCCTACCGTCTCCTACCGGTCGCGGCACTGCCCCGCGTGGACTTCCCCGTCATCCTCGTCTCGGCACAGCTTCCCGGCGCGAGCCCGGAGACGATGGCGGGCGCGGTCGCCACCCCGCTTATCCGCGAGTTCGCGGCGATCCCATCCCTGCAGACGATGAGCGCGGCGAACACCACCGGCACCAGTGCCATTACTCTGGAATTCGCGCTCCATCGCGACATTGGCGAAGCCGCCGCGGATGTTCAGGCGGCGCTGGCGCGGGCCCAGCGCCACCTGCCGGCGGAGATGCCGACCGCGCCGACCTACCGAAAGTTCAATCCGGCTGATGCGCCCGTCCTCCTCGTCGCGCTGACGAGCCGGAGCCTGCCTCTAGCCCGGCTCGACGGCATGGCTCGAACCATCCTGTTGCCTGCCTTGACCGGGGTGCCGGGCGTCGGGCAGGCCGTGCTGCACGGGAGCCAGAAACGGGCCGTACGCGTCCGCCTCGATCCACGGGCGCTGCTCGGCCGTGACCTCGGCCCGGACGCCGTCGAGCAGGCAATCCGCGCCGCAAACGCCCAGACGGCCGTCGGCACCCTGATCGACGGCGAGCGTCGGGCGGCGCTGAGCGCAGCCACCCAGTTCGAGGACGCCGCCGGCTTCCGGGACCTGATCGTGGCGACACGGGCCGGCCGGCCCTTGCGCCTCGGCGAGGTGGCCAGCGTTTTGGATTCGGTAGAGGACGACCAGTCGGGGAGCTGGCTCGATGGCGAGCCGGCCGTCGTCCTCGCCGTCCATCGCGAGGCGGGCTCAAGCGCAGTTGCGGTCTCGGACGCGGTGCGGCGGATGCTGCCGCGGCTCTGGGCCGACCTCGGCAGTGAAGCCGCCCTCACCATCGTTACCGACCATTCGGTCGGGATCCGCGAGGGCGTCGCCGACGTGCTGACGACGCTCGTCGCCACGAGCGTGCTCGTGGTTCTGGTGATCCATCTCTTCGGCGGCGGGCTCGGCACCACCCTGATCGCGGGCCTCACCGTGCCGCTGTCGGTCGCCGGGACCTTCGGGGCGATGCTGCTCCTCGGGTACTCGCTCAATGCGATCACGCTGCTGGCGCTCACCCTCTCGGTCGGGCTCGTGGTTGATGATGCGATCGTCATGCTGGAGGGTTTCCAGCATCACCGCGAGTCCGGCCTTCGCCCGGTTGAGGCGGCGTTGCGCGGAGCTCGCGAGATGGGCTTCACCATCGTCTCGGTGACCGTGTCACTGATCGCGGCCTTCATCCCCGTCCTGTTCATGGACGGGATCGTGGGGCGGATCTTCCACGAATTTGCCGTCACCGTCTGCGTCGCGCTGGCGCTGTCGGCCCTCATCTCGCTGACCCTGACGCCGGCGCTTGCCGGCCTGCTACCCGGCTGTGCTCAACCACGGGACACCGGAGCGCGGCGCGCCTTCGCGCGGGTGCTCGCGCTCTACGGCCGGAGCCTGGATTGGTCGCTGCGTCACCGGGCTCTTGTCGTCCTCCTGTTCCTCGCGACCCTCGGCGGGACAGGCGCGCTGGCGCGGACGATCCCGCGGGGGTTCTTCCCGCAGGAGGATCTGAGTCTCGTCACGGTCTCGACCGAGGCGCGGCCCGACATCGCCTTCCCGGCGATGGCCGCCCTCCAGGCACGAGTGGATGCGGTGCTGCGCGCCGCGCCCTACGTCGCCCACGTGGTCTCCAGCATCGGAGGGCCGGCGGGCAATGGTGGGGGCGTGAACCAGGCGCGCGTCTTCGTGGAGCTGAAGCCGAGGCCGGAGCGCGCGGGCCTCGACACCGTCCTGGCGGACCTGCGACGAAGCCTAGACGCCATCCCCGGCATCGCGAGCCTCGTGACGCCCTACCAGACTCTGCGCGGCGGTCGGCAGGGGCGCAGCCAGTACCAGTTTGCCGTGCAGGGGCCGGACCTCGAGGAGATCGGCCGCTGGTCGAACCACCTTGCCGCGGCGATGAGCCGGGATCCGCACTTCGTCGGCGTCACTACAGACCTGCGAGACGCTGTCCCTCAGGTCACCCTTCGGATCGACCGCGACAAGGCCCGCCTCCTCGGCATCGGGACCGATCAGCTCCGCTCCGCGCTCAATCTCGGCTTCGGGCCGCGCCAGGTCGCGACAATCCAGACGGGCTCGGACATCCACCCAGTCCTCATCGAGTTCGCGAGCTCGCGAAACGGCCAACCCGCGGACCTCGACGCGATCCGTCTGCGCGCGGCCGGCGGTGCGCTCGTGCCGCTCTCGGCCTTCGCGCGGGCTGAGCCCGGCCTCGGCCTCCAGTCCGTCAACCAGATCGGGCTCTTTCCCGGTGTCACCGTCTCGTTTGACCTGGCGCGGGGCGTCTCCCTCGGTGAGGCCGTCTCACGCATCGAGGCGCTCCGTGCGGAAGCCGAGCTGCCCGCCTCCGTGACGGTCACCTTCCTCGGCACCGCCCGCACCTTCCAGGAGAGCGCCGGCAGCCAGGGACTGCTCGTTCTCGCGGCCCTGCTCGCGGTCTACGTGATCCTGGGCGTTCTCTACGAGAGCCTGTCCCATCCCCTGACGATCCTGGCGGGGCTGCCGGCGGCCGCCTGCGGCGCGCTGCTCGCCCTCGCCTGGGCCGGGCTGAGCCTCGACCTGACGGGCATGATCGGGATCCTGCTGCTGATCGGTGTCGTAAAGAAGAACGCGATCATGGTGGTCGACGTCGCCCTGACGCGCCTCCAGGCGGGTGAGGCACCCGCCGCAGCCATCCGGGAAGCTTCCCTGCAGCGTTTCCGGCCGATCGTTATGACGAGCCTCGTCGCCATCGTCGGTGCCCTGCCGCTGGCCTACGGCTTCGGTGCCAGTCCAGAGATGCGCCAGCCCCTCGGGATCGCGGTTGTCGGGGGGTTGCTCCTGTCGCAGATGCTCACCCTGTACGTGACGCCGGTCCTGTTTCTATGCATTCAGGGGGCAGCGGACTCGCTTGCGGGGCTCGTCCAACGCGCGGTCGCACTCCGCCCGTCCAGAAGCGTGTCCCCCTCGGCCGATGGCTGACGGATTCGAGCCGCGCCTCTGACGAATCGGCATTTTGGGCCGAGCCCTCGGCCAGACTAATCGCATCGCTGATTCGCTCTCCGAGCAACACGCCGAACGCTCGGAGGCCAGCGGGTTGCTCGGGCGGACGCGTCAGGCCGCTTCGCTATCGTCTGCGTCGAGGATGCCTCCTAGGCCGCCGGCCAGGGCGTCGAGCTGTTCCGGCTTTGCCTTGAGCTTGAGCGTCGTGCCGTCCTGCGCCTCGATCGCGGTCTCGACGTGATCCTCGACGCGTGTTCAGCGAGTCGCAGTGGAACCCGCTGAAGCTGCCGGCAGAGGGGGATGACGACTGAGAACAGCCGTCGATCCCAATCAATGACCTGTGTCGTTGCAAAATGCCCCTTCATTCCCCTACGGGCATACGCTGAACGGGACGCAATGGTCAGCTGTCGAGGTCTCTCCTTGGGCAGGAGGGGAGACCATCGCCGCATGTGAAGTCGGTGGGCTAGTCAGAATCACCGACCAGAACGCGGCGGTGGCCAGCGCAAGTGCGCCGATGATCATGGTAATGTTTCGCACGGCCTGACCTCCATGTTTTGCTCAGAGGGGAGGTCCACTGAGCACCCGGCCGTCATGCTGGAATGTGCGATTGGCGGCGTTGTTAAGCCTCCTGCTTCCGAGTGTGTCTTCAGCGTCACCGCTCGAGGCTGATCTCTGCCGCTCGCACAGGCAAAGCCTCTGGGTCACTGCCCGCGCTTCAATCCGGAGCACGCCAGCAACTCGCACGATGACATCTGCGGCACCCAGCACACTCTGAGGGTGTTCGCATCTACACTGCTATCTATTCATCAGAAGCCACATGCAGTCCCAAAAAATATCAGTACAAATCAGATATTATACGTACAATATTTACCCTAAGGCAAACAAGCTGCAAAAAATGGTATTAGACTAGAAATTATGCCTTTGCATTCATTGCTTATCTCGACGATGCGCCGCCGGCATGCCAGCCGTCATAGGCAAAAATGCTCAGAAGCGAGCGTTGAGCTTGCCACCTGTCTGCAAGGTTGGCTGATCTAGCCAGCCCTCATGACACGAGCCGTACTCGCGACCGCCCATCAGGGTCACGATACGAGCAACTACGCGAACGGCAATCTCGCTGCGCTCCGCCAGGGATGCTTCATGATCCAGGGCCGATCGGCGCATCGACTGAGGCGGTGGACACGCTATTCAACAGCCTGGCTGATTAAGCCCTCACGCAAACGCATCGCGAGATCCCGTGAACTGCTGAACCGAACTAAGCCGCTGGTGATCGCGAAGCCCACCGACAGTTTCTGCCAAGAGCGTTTCTTACCTCGACGCCTGTACGGACTTGGTGATGAACTCTGGGCATTTTGAAGCAGATTTGCCTTCTGTGCGTTAGTGTTGGGAAGCGATCGATGCTGGCCCAAGCGATCGAGCGCTTTTCTATGGGTGCGACGCCGATGAGCGATGCGCATGGCCGGAACGGCAGACCCATTGTCCTGAAGCCCTGGCTCCAGGTCCTGATCGTCTTGGTGCTCCTAGCCGGTGTGGGCGGGACAGTCTGGTATCAGCGCTCGACCGGAGCGACAGCGGCCCCGTCGACGGCACTGATCGCCGCGCCCGCGGCCCTCGTTCAGCCTTCTCGGCGGGACTTCGCGCTCACGGAGCGGCAACTCGCAACGCTCACGACGGCGAGTGTGGAGCACAGTTTCTTCTATGAAGAGATTGTCACCGAAGGGAAGATCAGCGTCGACGAGTACAGGGCGACACCGATCTTCTCGCCTTATCCGGGGCGTGTCGTCGCGATCTTCGGGCA
>NZ_JAVDVV010000046.1:0-17137 GCF_031457035.1 Methylobacterium sp. BE186 | reverse complement strand
CAGCTTGTATCCACTCACGATCCAGCACAAAGCCAGATCCGCAAGGACACGCGCCGTCCACGCTTCTCTTCCTCAGATGAACTTGTCAAAGAGCGCTCCCCCGAGGGAGAAGCTTTCCCGAACCGAGCAAAGGAGGCTATGGGCAGAAGCCCCATCATCCACTTGCCTGCTAGGGAGAACCCTGATACCGCAACCACCGTCTGGCAGTCCGTCTCAGCGCTGGGGCCGTTTAGAACCCCGCCGTTTCCGTGTCAACCCAGCTCTTGCTGCGGTGCCGAAGATTTTATGGCACCGCCGAAGACCTGCTAGAACACCCATATCCTGAGACAAAACAAGGGTGCGTCCGGCTTCCGCCGGATCTCACCGTCCGAACTGCTCAGGAGATGTCCCGGCGGCCGATCCGCTCTCGCGTCCGGCGCCGATGAGCAGGGATATACGGACTGGTCCGGCCTCCGTCAACTCTGAAAGTTCGTCCGACGCCCCGCGGCTCTGCATCGAACGTCAACCGACGCTGCGCTCGTGGGCCATCTGCAACTCACCTCCGGCGCTCGCGGTGAGATAGGCGATGGTCCTCGCGTCGAGGCGCGCAGCCTTGAGGTCCCGGCGCAGGGAGGCCTCGCCAGCCCAGGCCGTCCCTCCGATGTTGGGAAGGTACTGCTTGAGCAAGGCGCTCACGATCTTGTCGCGCTCGTAGCCGCTGTGACGCACGAGCCGCCGGATCCCGAGGATCAGATCCTCCGTCTCGTCGTGCCTGGCTGCGGATCCTTTGTGGGTCGTCGAGGAAAATCGGCGCAGCATGGGAGCGTTCACTCACGGAGGCCGACATATTGTCCTGGCCCCGTTAATGCCGCGTGTCGCCACCACATCAGCCGAGGCGGCCCCAGCGCAGGAAGCCGGCGATGACGAGAAGGGCGAGGACCGCGAGCAGCCAGGGTGGCCCCGCATGCAGGGCATAGCCCACGAGTCCGAGGAAGCCGGCGGCGATGCTCAGCATCACGGCGATGGCGACCGGGTTCATCCTGTCTCCCCTCTCGATCGTCCTCGAGGAGCGTACATAGCGAGCGAGCGTCCTATGGGCACTCTTCCATCTCAGGAAACGTCGCTGAGCCCGTCAGGCAGCGCGCGCAAGCCCCCGTTCACCGGCCGAGCAGGGCAACGCGCGGCCGTTTCCGATGCGGTTGACCGCCGCCTGCATTCAGCCTATTGCGTGCCCTCCCGCGCCGCAGGGGCCGCATAGGCCGTCGCACGCGGGCTCCAGGCTCGTCCGCCGCGCGGGGGCCTTGGTGGGGGATAGTTTAACGGTAGAACAACGGATTACGTTGCTAACCTGTTGAACTTATTCGCTTTTGGTTTTCAGGCTTTCCCAAAAAATCCCAGCAATTCCGAAGACGACCTAGCCTGCTTGAAAAACTTTCAGGCGCCTCCGTCTAGGACTTCGAACCGCTTCCGGTTCGCTTCGGCTGCGTCCATTTGATCCATGAAGCGGGTGTAGTGCATGACCATCGGTAGGCTCATGCCGATGTCGTTCGATATGGCCTGGGCCTCGTAGCCGGCGCGCCTTCGAAGCACCACAGCTGTCCCTCTTAGGCCGTGCAGCGTAGGCCCCCTCGCCTCCTCCGGGTCGATCTCCCAGCCGTACCGCTTCACCTGCTCGCCCAGCCAGCTGCGCCAACGGCCCCGCAGCAGGGTGCCTGCAGGCGTCTCAAGCCAGCGGGTCCAACGCGCTCTGATGCGGTCTGGCGTGTAGTGCTGTGCCCTGGGCGTATAGAGGTAGAGGTCAGCGCGGTGCCTGCTGATCGGAGCCAGCCATCGGGAGTTGGTGAAAGTCATTGGCGTTGCCGCCCACCGGTCCAGTTCCAGAGCCTCCGTCACGCTCAGCGGAATGAAGAATGCTCGGCGTGTCCGGCTTGTCTTCTGCGGTCGGCACCAGAGGCCGTTCTTCTCACGGTGGACCGGGCCGAAGCGCACGAGGTCACTCTCACGCTGGCCGGTCATGATCCCGAGCCGAACGAACCGCACGACGTCGGCCTGGGCGTGATCGAGCACGTACTGCTGTGCCCAGTCCGGCCACGGGACATGTCCACGATCTGGCTTCCGTAGGTCTTTGACCTTCTCGAACGGATTGGCCGAGGTTGCTCCTAGGAGGCCCAGCGGGATGGCCCAGTTCCAGACCGTGCGGCCGACCGCCAGCATCTGGTTCGCCATGTAAGGGGTGTCTTTCAGCGCATCCCGAGCCGTCTGAACGGCGAGAGGCGTCAATCCCTTTGCCGGAAGGAGCCCCCACGCCTCAGGATCAGCGAAGCGGTTCAAGTGCACGGCGTAGCTCTTACGCGTGCTCACCGTGTTGTCCCGGAAATCCTCGCTATCCCGGTAGGCCGCAACGATGCTCGCTATCGAACCTACAGGGAGAGATGGGTTCGTTCCGCCAAGGTGGGCGATTGCGGCCCAGAAAGCGGCCGACCGAGGATCATCGGGCAATCGAGCTCGTGGCCCGGCCTGCTTCGTGCCGCGATGTGGCGCCCAGTAGTAGTAGGTCTTCCCCTTGGAACGGACGACCTGCACCTCAGGCGGCAACGCTACCGTCGCGCCCCCTGCCCTTCTTCCCGGCATGTTGAAGCTTCCCAGCCGCGATCACGTAGGGATCACTCCCGCCTTGGCTAAACGGCAGCGAGCGTTCCTCGCTTTGCCGGAGCCCAGCGAGCTTCGCGTCCACATCGGACCACCTCCAGCGCGGCGTGCTGTTCGGCGGACCTGGTACAGGTTCGGGAAGGATGCCCTTCGACACCCAGTCATCCCACGTTCCGGGCGAGACACAGATCTCAGCCGAACCGACCTCACGCGACACGTAAGCCGGCGTGCGGAGCGGAAGACGGAGATCGGCTTTGCGCGTCGACATCGTTGGCCGCTCTTGGACAGTTTGAGTGCCTGCAGGACCCTACTGACGTCATTTATGACGCCAAGTTTAAGTGGCGTCAACCGTGACGCCATGACGTCGTTTGTGCTGTCAGGACAACTCAGCTAGCAAAGGGCTTGCAGGTCGAAAGAGGACAGGGCTGTGGCGCGAGCTCCGGCAGATCGGGTGAACGTGACGCTCCGGATCCCGGAGCGACTTCGCGCTCAGCTTGAGGAAGCTGCGACCATCAGCGACCTGAGCCTCAATGCTGAAATTTCGCGAAGGTTGGAGCGGTCCTTCGAGGCCAGGGGCCTCCTCGCCGAGCTGTTTGGCAGTCAGAGTTCAGTGTTGCTGCTGACGACCTTGGCGGCAGCGCTCAAGATCATAGAGGCGCGCTTCGGCGACCGAGATTGGATGACGGATCCAGAAGCTCGTAAGGCGGTCGACTGGGCAATCAGCGATATCCAAGAAGCATTCACGAAGCCGCCCGAGTACTTCGAACCCAATCTGCTTGACCGACCGCTTCCGGACCCCAAACCACACCCAGTCGGCCGAGAGGCTTCGACATTGGCCCTCCGAATAGCGGGCAAGTCGCATCCACGAATGTCGTCGGACAAGCAGGTGTAGAAGAACGCGCTGCGGCTGAGCGGGGCGCGGATCTCGCCCGCATCATGGATCAATCAGGGCACCGAAACCCTCGAATGGTCGTTGGATACATCCGCCGAGCGATCGGCTTCAAGGAGCACTCGGGTAGCGGCTTCCTGTGAAAGGACCAATGAGCTGGATCAAACGAACGCAACCTCTAAATCCCGGTCTGCTTTTGCTTCGATCCGGCAGAGCCGTGAGAAGCCATCGCTCTCAATCAGAAGCTTGAATGTCTCCGGTATTCCAGCAGACGTGACAATCTTCAAGCTGGCGCTTTCCTCAGACAAGCTCCGCACCGTGCAGTCGATCGCGGAGCGGCCGCCGTTGAACGAGATCTGCCCGGCTTTGAGGACCCGGCGCCGTATGCCCTGCTGTGCAATCGTAGCGGGCCTCCACTCCACGCACCGGTTGCGGCCGTCGTCCTTTGCCAGATAGAGCGCGGCATCCGCGTGCTTCAAGAGAGTATCCGGGCTTCCGACAGAGCCATCGAGAGCCGTAATGCCAAAACTCGCTGTCACTTTGATCGACCCGCGCGGAGTGGGGATCTCCAGACGAGCAATGGCAGAGCGTAACTTTTCGGCGACCTTCAGCGCGGATGCTAGGCCGGTGTGGGGCAACAGAACAGCGAACTCCTCGCCGCCGAGCCTTCCGAGCACGTCGGACTTGCGAAGCTCTTCACGGCAGGCCGCTGCTGCGGCCGCCAGAACCAAGTCGCCGACAGGATGACCGTGCTCGTCGTTGACGACCTTGAAGCGATCAACGTCGAGCATGATGCAGCTGAGTTCGTGCCGGTGCCGGAGGGCGAGCGCGAAGGTGCGGCTGAGTTCATCGCGAAAGGCACGCCTCGACAGCGCGCCGGTGAGCCCATCGGTCATGGCAAGAACCCGAAGCTCAAGCTCGCTCATGACTATGCGCGCGAGGTCGGTCAGGGTGTCCGTTTGATCGGCCGTGAAGGCACGCGGCTTCGTGTCCATCGCGCAGAGCGTTCCGATACTGTGCCCCTCGGGGGTGCGTAGGGGGACACCGGCATAGAAGCGGATGTGCGGATCGCCTGTCACGAAGGCATTGTCGGCGAACCGCTCGTCGGCTGTTGCGTCAGGTACGATGAGTGGGCGAGCCTCTCGAACGACGACGCTGCAGAAGGCCGGGCCCTTCGGAGTTTCACAGGCGGAAACGCCCTGACGTGACTTGAACCACTGTCGGTGTCCATCGATGAGCGTCACCGTCGACATGGGCACGTCGAAGAAACGCCGCGTCAAACGTGTGATGCGGTCGAACGCTTCTTCAGCTGGTGTATCGAGGATGTCGTAGCGATCGAGGCTTGCGAGCCGCGTTTGCTCCTGGATCTGCACCGCAGAGTTCATGACCCGCTCTTGGCTAGGTTGGGGTACTCGGCGCAGATCTACCAAGGCGCGCTTTACGGAATGTTTCTCGTCCTTCCGCCAGGAACGCTGCGATAATCCGCTTGGACGCGACCGCCGCAGGTTTCCGCAAGCACTTCCCCCTGACGGCGCCGACCACACCCGGCGGAAACCTGACGCCGCCCAAGGCCGGTGAGTAAGCATCTGTACCGCCATACCTGTGTTAATGTTCTGGCATCCGGTGTCAGCCGCAGGACGGGGGTCATGGCGAGGACGCAGCACGACCTTCTCGAAGAGGTGGACCGCAACATCAGAGCGGCCGAGGTACACAGCAGGGCGCTGAGTGCCGCCGTTATCGGCCTCACCCAGATCGGATGTGACGCGACCGAGGTGGAGACGGCACTGCGGGAGACCCGGAACGCGCTGGCGGCCCTGCGCCGTCAACGATGGGCGATCCCGGCCAGGGCAAAGAAGGCGTGAACGCGACCCTGGCCATGGGTGATTGAGGAGCGCGAGCGATGACAGGGTTGGGCGAGACGCCCCTCGAACAGGCGCACCGGCACGTCGTTGAGGCCGAGCAGCGCCGCGAGCAGCAGATCCGCTTGATCACTGGGCTTTGCGGGACGGAGAAGGCACTCGCCCAACAGGCGCTGACGGAGATCGAGCGGACACTCGCGATTGCCCGCGCCCACCGGTCGCTTCTCCTCAGCCTGGAACACACAGCCGAGCCGAAAACCGCCCCTGTGTGCAAACACTAACCTGCGTAATACTGAGGAGATGATGTGGATCTGAGTGTGAACCCAGACGCTAACGGCGTAGCGTGGGAGTTGGCTGATCTGCTCGGCCGCTCGATGGGAAGTATCAGGGAGACCGCTCCGAACGAGTTCACCATTCATCCGGAGGGGCATGCGCTGACGACAATGGCCGGGATCAGGCTGGGTCCGCACACCTCCCTCGACGCTGCACTGGCAGAGATCGAGAGGCATACTCGCGGTGTCTGCCGTCGCAATCCGGGGGAGGACCGGACCTAAGAGTTCGTGTTGTCCAGAAGCGTATTCGGCCCTGTAAGCCGCCCTCGTCACAGGTAGGGGCAGCGTCGTCACACGTAGTACATTTAGATCGCGCTGGCCTTGGTGGCAGTGAGCACCTGTGGCAGAAGGGCAGGCATGACTGACACGATGACCAACATCCATCCCTACTCGCTGGAAATCCTGCCGCCGAAGGCGGAGGGCGCCTCCTATCAGTGGGCGATCCGCCGAAGCGGCAAACTCGTCCAGCGCTCAGATCGCTCGCTTCCGAACGAGGCGAAGGCGCACGAGAATGGAATGGCCCAGATCGAAAAGCTGCTGTCGGGAGTGGGCGACCGGTAGCTATCGCGTTCGTTCACTTCGTCTTGGCACGATCCGCCGCAAGGTCGAGCAGTCGTTGCGCAAGAAGTACCGCCGTTGCCGCGTCCACCGCAGACGCATCCGCTCCGACCCGCTCGACAAATTCCGGATGCTCCAAAAAGACCGGCCCTCCGACCATGACGCCGATGGATCGGTTGCGCGACGCTTCGCGCACGGAGCGGATCGCCATCGCGAGTTGATTGAGGCGTGTCTCGCAGCTGAGCGTCAGGCCGACGACGCCGAACCATTCGGATGCCACCAACGCGGCGATCTCTTCCGGGCTGGAGGAGAGCCTGCTCGACACCACCCAGCCCGCCCTGTGCAAAAACTGCTCGACAATCCGCACGCCGAACGTGTGCTGCTCCCCTGGGACCCCCATCAAGAGCAGGCGACGTTTCCTATCGAGCACGACCGCATCGCCGCCGACGCGGAACCGAGACACGAGAAGTTGAAGGCGGGCGACCCCTGTCGTCACCTCTATGAAATCGCACAGATCCTCGTCCCACAAACGGCCCAGAAGAGCCGCCGAGGGCGCTAGAAGATCGAGGAACAGGCGGTCGACGAGATAGCCTTCGGCGACCAGAGCCGAGAAAGCCTCGACCATGGGCGCTTCATCATGCGCGAGCGCTAAATCGGTGAACGCCGCGACCTGCTCCACATTTGGTTTGAACGTGGGTCTGGTCTCCGTGGACACAGTACCGCGCAGCAGCATCAGCCGAGGGATGATTTCGGCTTGGATGACTTGCCCCAATGCCAGGCAGCGCTCGCGAGCGGCTTCGGCGGCGCGTTTTCGCGCATAGACCTGACGGGCCTCTGCCGCGCGCTCGGTTTCATGGGGGGAATGGTTGCCCCACTGATTTTCGGATGAAGCGAGGTTCTGCACCGTCCCCCTCCCGGCGCCAGGGCGTCGACGACCTTTATGGTCTGTCGATCGTCTCAAGGTATGAGAACTGCATTCAGGACCGATGTAAAGACCGGCCTATAATCCTGCAGATGAGACCACCTGACGCACGGACATGGACCCTAAAGCGCGCCTCAAAAAAATGAATACAATATCTTGATCGCTTGACAGAGCAGGGCCGCATTCCGAAGCTCTGCAACTTGAATTCAGCTGACGGAGAGACGATCCCATGCGCCAGAGCGAAGCGGCCGTCGTCGTCGGGATGGGGCCGGGGCTTGGTCTGGCGCTCGCTCGCCGCTTTGCCCGTGGGGGCTTCTCTGCCGTCGGAATAGCTCGCACGCCCGACAAGGTACCTGCCGAGGAGGCGATCGAGGTTCGACAAGCCGACGCCTCAGACGCCGCTGGTCTTGATGCTGCCTTACGCTCGATTGAGGCCGATCGCGGACCGATCACAGTCCTGATCTACAACGCCTATCGGGTCAGTATCGGATCGCCTGGCATCCCCACGCCGAGCGATCTTGCCACTGATCTGCAGGTGAACGTGGTGGGAGCCTATGCGGCAGTTCGGACGACGCACAGCCTGATGCTGCCCCGCGGACGCGGCATCATCATCCTGACCGGAGGCGGTCTCGCCATCGATCCTCGGCCGTGGCCCGACGCGTTCTCCCTCTCTGCCGGGAAAGCCGCGCTACGCAATCTCGCCTATTCGATGTCGGAGGCATTCAAGGCCGACGGCGTAACCGTTGCGACTATGACAATCACTGGCCGGATCCAGGAAGGCACGCCCTTCGCCCCTGATCTGATCGCAGACGCCGTCTGGCGCTTGCACCTGCAGGGCGCCCGCGCCGGGCCTGAGGTGGTGTTCACAGGGGCCGGAGCGCCAACAAGCAGCTTGAGTTTGCCCTAGTGGAACGTTCCAAAGATGTTCCAGACGAGCGGTTTCAGGCTTCTGGAGCGCTCGGCCGCCGAACGTCTAAGACCGCAGTGGAATGGCTCAATGCAGGCGCTCGTCCCTCGGCGCGTAGCTATCTGGCTATTCCTCGACCGTGAGCGGCTGCTGCGAGGGCTGCGGCCGACCACATGGGCAGCGCGTGCCACGTCTCGGCGACTGTCGCTGGTGGGATGCCTCCATAGGCGCATGGCGGGACCGGCAGGGGAAGGCGCTTCAGGCCCTACCGCTTGAATGAAGGGGGCGAAACGGTAGCGTAGCGGCGTTCGACATTGTAGCGAGGCACCATGACCCTTGTTCCGGACGCCGAAACGGCAGTTGAGAACAACACAAGTACTGCCCAGGAACCCGCGATTTCTCTAGGGCGAGCCAAGCAAATCGCCCTAGCAAAAGAACGCAGAGCAGAGTTGTTGGTTTTGATCAATGCGATGAGACTACGTGGCAATACTACGCTTGTGGGGATCGCAAACGAATTGAACAACCGCGGCGTCTTGGCCCCACGAGGCGGCCTTTGGACAGCCACACAGGTATCGCGGGTCATTTGAACACTGTAGGACCAAGCGCAACCCGTGCTGCCATCTGCCAGATCCGATTGACCTCTTCGGTCCCGTCGAACGGCGCAGTGCAGTTCCCCCTCTCGCTGCGCGTAGAGCGCCGTCCACTCCTCGACGGTGAGCGGCGGCTGTTGCCTTCTCAGGCGCGTCCCGTCGGCTCCCAGTGCGAGTGCTTCAGACCCACAGATCGTTCCCGGCAGCCTTCATGCTCTGCCAGCGTCCCGATCAGACGAAGGAGTTCCTGATGCTCGGGGCCTCCGCCGCCAGCAACGAGGAAGGATCCGACCTCGAATTCGGTCGGAGAACCGCCGGAGGCTCGGTTCGGCTCGTGCACAATGAAGGGACGACCCTTCTCGTCGTCAAGCACTAGGAACCAGCGGTCGCCATTCGGGCTCGCGTAAAGCTCTCGCCGCCAGATCATCACCGGGCATCCTTGAAGCGGCGTCCGCCTGACAAAACCAACCAGCTTTTCGTGTCAAACGTTGCGCAGCATCAACGCATGCGGGGCCTAGATCCCAGTTCAACGGACAGGTTCCCCGCGCTCCTTGGCCGTCTGAGCTATCCATTCCTCAACCGTCAGCTTCGGGGCGTGGATGATGAGGGTGTCGCCAGTGCGATTTGCCCGTCCATCCGCCACCCACTGCCCCCAGTTGGTCACAGCGTCCGCCACCACCCCCCTTGGATGCCCGGCGAGGTTGACCAGCTTCGTGATGCGCCCTTTGGGCCGCCGCGCCTCAATCTTCTCGAGGCGCTTTGACAGGTTCGCGATGGTCATGCGTTCGGCCTCCGGTAGGCGGGCGGATCGACAATGCGGTAGGCGATCAGGGGCCAGCCGGGCTTGTAGGTGCCGGCGGCCTCGCGCTCCGCGAGCTGGCGCGCCTGGTCCTCGTCGTTCTCTGTGATGATGACCGTGCAGGGCATTGGCGCTGCGGGCGGCCGGTGCCGCACCTCGATCTTTCGCATGCGGCTCTCAAGGCTCCGGCTCATACGAACAGGCCCTCCCCAGGCAGGTAGCGGGCGAGCCATGCGGCCTGCCGGGCGGCGTGTCGCTCTTGGGCGGCCTGCGGGTGCGTCTCGCCGGTCTGGCACCGCGAGCAAGTGCACCACTTCATTGGCTCGCGCCCATTGCTGGTCGGATAGTGGATCTCCGGGCTGGGGTTCTCCTCGATGCAGAGGAGCCGTAAGTCCTGCTCTACGTTCCGGCTCTCGCGGCGGATGGTCCGGATGTAGAAATCTGTCTCGTCCAGGTCGGACACGTCTTCGCCAGCCTCGATGGCAGTGTCGCGCTCACGGGCGGCGACTTCGGCGCGATAGGCAGCGACTAGAAGGGCAAGCTCGCGGTCGCTGATCCTGGGTTCCTGTCCGAGACCGAGGCCGAACCGGATGCGTCGTGATGCGGGCATGGGCTCTGGGTCGGGCCAGACGAGGCCAACAAACTCCTCGCCCTGCCGCAGCCGGCCGTCGCGCTGGCGCAAGGCAATCTCGCCTTCGGCCTCTTCGAGAGTGCGGCCCCAGGCGATGAAGATGGATGTGCCCGGCGGGCGCTTGGCCTCAACCTTCTCAAGGCGACGGGACAGGTTCGTAATCGTCATTGCTGGTTCGCCTCGATCCTGAGGAGCCGCTGGTGCAGGTCGGCCGCCTCAATGGCCCGCACATGCGCGTCCACGGCCTTGCCGATGTCGGATGCCTCGGCTGGCGTCAGGTCGCCCGCAGCTACGGCTTGCAAGAGCGCGCTGGTGGCGCGAGGCAGGTCCGCCGTTGTCTCGATGGGCGGCAGTTCAAAGCTGACGGTTCGATCCTTCCGCGCTGGTAGCAGGCGGTCCATGCAGAGCCGCAGGGCCGCGCCGTCGCCGTCCTTGGCAAGCTCGATGGCCTTGCGAGTGATCTGCTCGCCCTCGCCGTCCAGCAGCTGTTCAAGGGCCAGCGTCGCACGGCAGCGGGCACCCTTCGGCTTTCCAGCAGGGTTGCCACTCTGGCCCTTCTGAAATGGCTTTCCTGGTCCCCTCATGGTTCACAGTCCCCATCGCCTGGCTGAAATTGCAGTTTGGAAACAGCCACGTCGTTAATCAGGCTCACCGGCACACCTGCAATCCCACACACAGACTTCATGCCCAAGACGAGGAACGCCGATTTCGACGCGGGCCGAGTTGCAATGAAATCCTTCATTGAATATGCGACAACATTCCCTGGTTAGATAAATAGACGCTGCCATTGTTTCTCAGCTGTTGCTGCTGTTTTCTCAACAATTATGGCAAAGCTAATCGCGCATTCAGCGCCGGCGCCGTAGACCTTGCGGGTCCAGCGCTGCCTCCAGCGCTGACATTCACACAAGGTCGTTTTCAGATGCAGATGAAGATGCTCGCGATGGCGGCCGCCATCGTCAGCGGCGTCGGCCTCGCCTCGGCTGCGAACGCTGCTCCTATTGCTGCTACCTCTGCCAGCACGCTCGCTGGTGACGCCCAGGTCTCGAACGTCGCCTATGGCTGCGGCCCTGGGTTCATTCCGAACCGCTTCGGCTACTGCCGCCCGATCTACCGTCCTTACGCCTACTATGGCCCACGCCGGTTCTATGGCCCTCGTCGGTTCTACGGCCCGCCGCGCTTCTATGGTCCGCGTCGGTTCTACTACTGAGCCGCACTCGGCCAGTTGAGAGCTCAAGCCCGCCGCCTTCGGGCGGTGGGTGAGAGGGGCGGCCGTCCCACACCAGCCCCCGTTGGGGCGGCCGTTCTGATCTCCTCCCGAGCCGAAGTGCTGCAGGGTCATCATCCGGCTCCCGTCAGAAGGTTCACGAGGGGGCGCGGACGGGAGGCCTGCACGCCAAGCTCGGCGAGGATGTGAGCTGGCACCTTGGTTCGCGGATCACTCGGCTCCGGGGTTTTGTGGGCCAGATCCCACTGGCCGCACGTCGATTTCCAGAGGCGGACGTGCTTCCGCCAAGCCTCGTCCGAGAGGCCGGTCAGGTAGGCGTCAGGGCGCTGAGGATCGTCGCGAGGCGGAGGCTCAGGCTTCGTGGCAAAGCGCTCGTAGCGCTCCTGGTTGAGCCATGTGGCGGCTTGGGCGACGAATTCGGTTTCCAGCTTGCCGGCCTCGCGGAGTTCGGCCGCATAGCCCGTCACCCCGGCCATGATTGCCGTGTGGGTCGCTCCTCGTCGGATCGCTGCCGAGTAGGCTTTGGCTGCCGACTTCCGAGGATTGTCCCCTCGCCTCTTCGGGTAGGCTGACCAGAATTCCTCGAAGCGATCCGGCTCCGTCCCCTTGGGGACTACAGGGGTATTTATAGGTGTAGGTGTAGGTGCTTTCGGTTCGCTTTTGTTTTGCTTTCCGTTTTCAGAACCTGATGCTTTGCCCGTATCGTTATTTTCCAACGACTTAGGCCGCCCGCCCTTGCATCCGGCGGCGCGTTTCTTCTCGACTTTTTCCGAGACGAATGCGTGCTCGCGAGCGAGCCGTTTCTGCGTCCAGAAGCCGTTTTCGAGTGTCCAGAACGCCATGACGGTGGGCTTGAGAGCGGCCCACCGCTTCGGCGTCAGGCCGAGCATCCGAGCCAGCCGGGCATCATCGTCCGGCAGCCGGCACTCGGGCGAGCGCCACGCGAACATGAGCAGCCGCAGGTACGCCCCATGCTCCTCGTTGGTGAGGTAGGTCGTGTCGGCGATGTACGCGTCGGTGAAGAGCGGCAGGCTCGGGAATGTGCTCATCAGGCCAACTCCGCGAGAATGTTGCAGGCGATGTTGCAGAAGCAGTCGAGGCGGAGGGTCGGCCCGGAGCGCTGCTTCAGGATCTCGATCTCAAGGATGTTGCGGCAGCGAGCGAGGCGGTCCGTCTCGACGTCGCTGCGGTCGACCTTGTGTTCGAGGTAGTAGGCCTCCCGGAACAGCCCGAGGACCACGTCGGCATCCTGCTCGATGGACCCGCTCTCGCGGAGATCCGAGAGGATCGGCCGCTTATCCGGACGCTGCTCGACACCTCGGTTGAGCTGCGACAGGGCGAGGACGGGGATGCCGAGCTCCTTCGCCAGCCCCTTCAGAGCACCCGAGATCTCGGTCATCTCCTGTACCCGGTTGCCGGCGTAGCGGCGAGACGGGCGGATCAGGCCGATGTGGTCGATGATGAGCGCGGCGAAGGGGATGCCCTGCCGCTCGGCTCGCAGCTTCATCTGGCGGGCACGGGCGGCGATCTGGGCGAGGGTCAGGCCGGGCTGCTGCTCGATCCAGAGGGGGATGCCCGAGCAGACCTGCTCGGCCGCCCGCAGGCGTGCCATGGCCTCCTCGGAAAGCCCCCTCGCCTCTGCGATGGCTCGGTAGCTGATCTCCTCCACCTCGCGGTGGTCGTAGGCGACCGCAGAGAGAACCCGCTCGGAAAGCTCCTCGGCGTTCATCTCCAGCGAGACGACGCCGACCGCGCTCACCGCCCGGGAAGCCGCGATGCCGATGTGGATGGCGACCGAGGTCTTGCCCATGCCAGGCCGACCGGCCAGCACGATAAGCTGACCGGGCCGCATGCCGAGCGTGGCAGCATCCAGCCGGGGAAGGCCGTAGGTGACGCCGCGCGCGCCCTTCCCAAGGCGGGTCTGATCGACACGGGCGAGGACGCTCGCAACCCCCTGCCCTAGCGTCACGCGCCGAGCGCTCTCGCTGAGGCCGGCAGCCGCGACCTCATCCAGAGCCTCGATCATCTGGGCCGCGAACTCGCTCGGGCTGTGGACCGAGCCAGCGGTCATCAGCGCCACCGCAGACTGCGCGGTGTCGAGCACCCGCCGCATCTGCGCAGCCTGCGCGATCAGTCTCGCATAGTCCGGCGCGCCGCTGATGGTGACGGCGCCGGAGAGAAGGCGGGCGAGATACCCGCCCACCGAGAGGCCTCCGAGGTCGGCGTTGCCGAGCACGGCCTTCATCAGACCGAGGTCGATGGCCTCGCCAGCATCCCGACGCTGGCACATCACTTGGTAGATGTGCCGGTGCATATCCTCGAAGAAATCCTCGGGGCGCACGTGATCGCGAGCGCGATCCAAGGCGTCGTTGTTGTGCAGGATCGCGCCGAGCAGGGCTTGCTCGGCTTCGACCGCATTGGGTGGGACGAACTCGTCCGGACGCGGATGCACCGTCATGGGCAGTGCCTCCGGTGATGGAGAAGGTGGGGCATCAGCGAGACGCCTCCCTCTCAGCCGCCTGAAGCGCCCTGATCAGCTCGGGGAGCTTCGCACGCGTGAGGCAGATGCCGCGGGGCGTCGGGCAAGGTTCGCCCTGAGACCTCGCTGAGGCCGCGAAGATGCGCATGTCCACCAGAGCGTAGCCCTGCTGGACGGTGACGCTGACGCGGACCTCTTCCATGTTGTTCTTGCGAACGATGGCGATGGTGCGGGGCTCAGCCATGACGAGCATCCCCTGCGTAGGCCAGTTCAGCAACCACGTTCGCGAGAGCGGGGCTGAAACCAAACCGGCGAGCTAATCTATGGGCTTGAAGGTGCTGGGGCTCTGAGGCATATCTCTCGGTGCGAACTGCCAGGAACGCATTTGAGAGACCCGTGTCGCCCCGCGATGCGGGTTTCTTCATGTCAGGCCGCCTCCATGCCGAGGAGGCGGGCAGCCTCATGATGTGGGATTAGGATATTCCGGCCGAGCCGGATTACCTTGATGTCTCCACGCTCGACCGCGAGCCGTAGTGCGGTCGGGGATAAGCCGGCGAACTTCGCCAGCGGGCCAAGTCTCACATTCATTCCAGCAGCGACGCGGCTGCGCACGTCCTCTACCAGCGTTGGGTTGGGGTTCCGCATCTCTGCGCTCCTCTGCTCAAGCGCGCCGTCACCCATTGCGGTCCGACACGCTTGTTCACAAGCGCAACACATATCTCACGGTGCGGGTTGCATGTCAAAGCGTCGCGCGATAAATGTTCACAAGCGCAAGACGCGCGGGTTGGCATTAGGAGTTCGCATAATGGCTCGGCAAAGCGCCCAGGGCGCCGGGAAGAGCGCGGCTATTGCCTTCCGGACGACGCCCGAAGTTCGAGACCGCCTTACTCGTGCAGCGGAGGCGGGTGGCCGCTCTCTTGCTCAAGAAATTGAGCGTCGGATTGAATTGTCCTTCGGTCTCGACTTCATTGAGCCAGTTGGAGCGGAACTGCTGTCGAAAAATGCGGCGTCGCGCCGGCTATTCCGATATATCTCAGAAGTTTTCGGCCAAATAGTCAGTTTTGGCAGGGACCGGGGGTATAATGAGGTAGACATGCGGAAAGATCTTCGCGCTGCTCTGGACGTAGCGAAGTTTTACTTCCTGTGGACTGGCATTGAAGAACCCCCGAAGGTTGAAGGGCCGAAGCCGGCTCCCGATGCCCGTCCGCGAGAGTTGCCGCCGGGTCATTTCGGTGCCGTACTAGCGGATGAGCGCATTGTCTGGGGCGCGACTTGGCATCAGGAGAGTATCCCAGACGATACGATTGAGGGGCGGATTTCAGATCATTGGAGCGGGAACGGCGAAAAATTGATTTCGGGCCCGAGCCGCGAGGACCAAGATCGCGAGAGAGAAGCTGCCCTTGTAAAGGCAAAAGAAGCTCTAGCGAGAGGCGAGATCGAGTTTGTGCCTCTGTCTGACCTGAAGGCGCGGAAGCGCACTCCTTCACAGGACAAATAAGCGCGCTTGATAGATCATCCGGCCTATCAGCAGACGCGTTTATCTGCGGCAAATTGTCATTGTTGGCAAACTAGGAAATACTTGAAGCGGGCAAAGCGCTGGGAGTGTGATCCGCATATTCAGCATGTATTACATTCTATGATAATCTGAGGTTTACTCTTCTGAGTATTTGACGCTCGGGAGAGTGGATCGTGCGCGGCGACCTCAACGGAGTTCTCATCTTTCGCCTTGCCGGCGATGTTCGGGCCGACCTCGACAGGGCAGCACGCGATACCGGCGAGAAGCGGTCCGCTGTTGCTCGGCGCGCGCTTGCTGCCGGCCTCGCCGCGATCCGCGCGGCTTCCTCGCCCGATCCAGACGGGCGCCCACCCTCGGCTCCCTCCTCAATGAGGGCGGCGGCATGATCGAGTATGTGCCCACGCAGGGCGAGCTTGCCGCACAGGGCATGGCGGCATCCAGCCCTGTCGAGGACGGCAGGACGGTTGTCGTCTTTGAAGGCGATCCCGTCGCCGTGCAGTCCTGGTGCCTGCAGGCGGTCGGCCACTTCGCAAGCCCGGATTTCCGGTTCGTCAGCTTCGTGCCGCCGGATCGCGTCCGCGGCCTCTGCGTCATCGCTCACAACTTCACACTGGCCGGCGACGCCGAGCTGATCCCGGTCGGGATGCTCGGCCAATTCCACCGCGACGTGCGCAAGTGCCTCGCGTGGTGGCTGTTCAACCTGATCGGGCTGCGCCGGATCACGGTTCGCATCCGGGCCTCTGACCGCCGGTTGCAGGACTTCGCCCGCCGCCTCGGCCTTCGTCACGAAGGCACACAGCGTGACTTCTACGGGCCGGGCGAGGATTGCTCCCTCTGGGGCATCACGCACGACGAGACCCGCCTCCTCCTTCTGCGGGAGGGCGACCCCGCTCCCGCCTCCTCCAACAGGCAGGTGCACTAGCCATGGGGTTGTTCGACGCGATTTCCGGGGCCGCCTCCGAGCGAGCCGCAAAGAAGAACCAAGCCGTGCTGGCGGCAACCTCTGGGCAGGCCAACAACGCGATCAACGGCGGCTACACGAACGCCGTCAACGCGCTTACCGACCTGAACAACCCCAGTGCTTTGACCCGGCTTGGGCAGGGCTACGACCAAGCGCGAGGCGACCTCGGCAGCCAGTACGGGCAGACGCAGGGCTTCCTAGGCCAGTTGCAGGGCCTTTACGCTCCGATGGTCCAGGGCGGTGGGAACGCCTACAACGCGTATCTCGATGCCACGGGCGCGAACGGTGCGGAGGGCTCTGCCCGCGCAACCTCTGCGTTTCGCACCGCCCCCGGCTATGAGTTTCAGCAGCAGCAGGGCTTGGACGCGATCCAGCGCCTTGCGGCAGCCCGCGGCAACCTCGCTGGCGGCAACACGACCACCGATCTCCTGAAGTACAGCCAGGGCCTCGCTGACCAATCCTATCAGCAGTACACGAGCAACCTCGGCAACGCGGCGAACAGCTACGCCACGGGGCTTGCGGGTCAGGCGGCTGGCCTCACAGGGCAGGCCGGCGCCTCGCAGGCTTTTGGCAGTTCGCTCAGCGCCCTCGGCACGGGCCTCGGCTCTGGGCAGGCCAACATCTACGGGCAGGCTGCCGGCTTGCTCGGGCAGCAGGGCCAGAGCCTTGCGGGCGTGCAGACGAGCCTCGGTTCGTCGCTCATGGCGAACAACAACGCCCTCGCGCAGAGCCAGAACCAAGCCAGTGCCAACTTCCTCGGCGGCCTGCTCGGGGTGGGCAACCTGCTCGCGAGCCCGGTCGGCCAGAACGGCGCGACGGGCACGGTTGGCGGCACTGCCGC
>NZ_JAVDVV010000045.1:0-18862 GCF_031457035.1 Methylobacterium sp. BE186 | reverse complement strand
TGATCGACGTCCCAGGAGCGAAACACCTTGGCCATGGGCCGAGTGAATCACCCCGCAGCCTCGTCGTCGAGACACTTACTCGGACGGGCTCCTAGATGTTCGGTGCGACTCACCGCGCGGTGTGAGGTGACAGCGTACGGACAGGCAACGCGCGAGAACTCCGGCGTTCGGAGATAGCCGTAGGATTTGTGGTGGTTCGGCTCGCCGTCAGGCCGGAGGTAGCCATTCACGACCCGCCGGTCGCCGACGAGCACGCCGGTGTCGCTCGGCGTGTAGTCCGCGTCCAGCGCACCCATGATGGCAACGACGTCCTCGCCGTCGGCAAGGTTCGTCCAGGCTGCGACATTGTTCGGCACCCGCAGAGTTCCGTGCTCGGCCTTAAACTTGAGCTTGACCTTGGCGAGGCCCAGAGGGGCAGCAGCCGTGACGAGATGCTCGACCCGCAGCGAGGGATCCTCGCGCTCGAGCAGCCGCAGGACGTCGTAAGCGATGACCGAACCCATCGAGTGCGCGACGAGCAGAATGCGGTGGTGCCTGTATCTCTTCAGTCGCTCAATCAGGCGGCCCCGGACCTTTCGAGCGAAGGTTTGTTCAGCGTGGTAGTGCCAGAGATCATCGAAACGGTGTTCCAGAATCAGGTCGTCCACGAGCGTGACGCCTGTCGCCTCCTCGAGCCGGTCGATGCCCGCGTACACCGGGGACAGCACATCCTTCGCGGTGGTCGTGGGCGACTCCTCACCTGTGGGTAGCGGCCCGGCACCCTCATAGGGGCGATACGGTTCCCGGTTTTCATCCTCCGACAGGGGCATGTCATACCGGAGGTCGGCCCAGTACACGAACTCGAAGAGGAATTCCGGCCCGTCCAGTCCCTCGTTGCGATTCAACCCCTCGGCGATGGCTGCCTTCCACCACCGTGTCTTCTCGTCGGCTGGCGGCTTGTTGGCTAAGCCATGGATGCCGATCATGACGCAACCGCGCTCCATAACCTTCGGATGAACCTCGTGGTGTTGGCCGGCCCTCTACTCTGCCAAGGCCGCCGAGACAGATGCAGTAACGTCGCCACGTGAGTTTGGATGCGCCGCTCGCATCGCTCACGCCCACCTCCCTCCGCGAGAGGGATCATGTAGGGCCAAGCTGCCCATTGGCTCCCCCAACTTCCTCCTCGGTGGGCAGTTCGCAGCGATTATGGATGTCCGTGGCTGCCATGGCGGCATGACCCATCGCGACCACCACCTGATCAAGCCCGCGCACGACGCCGCCAGCTGCGTAGAGGCCCTGCACCGTCGTGCGGTTGTGCTCGTCGACGATGAGGGCACCCGTCCCGTCATGCTTGGCGCCCAAGCCAAGAGCCAGTTCGGAACGAAGCTTCAGCCCGAGGGCTGAGTAGAGAACCTCGAACCGGTGTTCCTCGCCGCTTGCTGTGCGCAGCACGGTGATCTTGTCGTCCTCGATATCAAGGCTGTCGACCGGCTCGTGAACGACCTGGATGCCGTGCTTCTCGACACGCTCACGCTCGCCCGCATCGAGGTCCATGCCTTGGCCCAGCGTCAGCAGCGTCACGTCGCGCGAGTAGGTGCGGGCCACGAACACCGCCTCACCTAGGCCTCTGTCGCCATGACCGATCACCGCGATGCGCTTGCCGCGTGCCTCATAGCCATCGCAGATCGGGCAGTAGCGAACGAGCCCGCGTCGGATCGCGTCGGGCAGGTCGGGCAGATCCGGCTCCACGTCGTCCGCACCCGTCGCGAGCAGCACCCGGCGTGCTCGCACCTCACGTGAGATGCTGTCTCCCGTTCCCTCCTCGAAGCTTGCGGCGAAGCCGCCCTCGACCCTGCGCAACGCCGTGACGGTGCCGCTCACGATCCGGGCGTCGTATCGCGCGATGTGCTCGTGTTGGCGGGCGAGGATCTCCTTCCCGGAGATGCCATCGGCAAAGACCGGGATGTTGTGGCTGGTCGGTATCCAGGACGCGCGGGAGTCACCTGCATCCACCACGAGGAAGCGGCGCCCGAAACGAGCCAGGTAGAGCGCAGCTGTCAGCCCGGCCGGGCCACCTCCGACGATCACGCAGTCGAGCGGCTCGTCCACTTCGTTCAACCACGTCTCTGTCATCATCCCACCCGCTCCAAAGGACCTGCCTGGAAAGGCCAAACCTCACCAGCGCCTGGTTGCATCAACCTGCGGCGCAGAGCCCCTGTCTGGAACTTCGACTTGCAGCGGCCGGTTCACGCCTTCCGTTTACCCCGTCACGGCGAGAGTCCAGCGAACGTGCCTGCCTCCAGTTCTGCGTTGCGGTTCCTCGTGGCTGAGAGTGAACCACCCGAGGCACGCGAGAGCCGCCGCGAGAGCGTCGGCCGCTCCTCGGGAGAGACCTACCTTGATACGCTGTTGAGCCTTGCACCGGGTGTGGAGTGCCACCGGATCAAGCCGGCCGATGCCGGTGCCGGACTTCCTGCCGGAGCGTCGCTGGAGGGCTACGACGGCGTGTTCCTGACCGGATCACCGCTCCACCTCTACAAAGAGACGCCGGAGACGCGGCGTACAGTCGAGTTCATGCGTGCGGTGTTCGCCTCCGGGACGCCGTCCTTCGGCTCGTGTGCGGGCCTTCAGGTCGCCGCCGTTGCGGCCGGAGGTACGGTGCGTCCCAACTTGCGCGGCTATGAGGCCGGATTCGCCCGCCGCATCACGCTGACCGAGCAGGGGCGCGGCCATCCGCTCCTGGTGGGACGGCCTGCCGCGTACGACGCGCCCGCGGTCCACACGGACGAGGTCGAGACGCTGCCGGAGGGAGCGGTGCTGCTGGCCGGCAACCGGGTCACAGCGGTGCAAGCGGCTGAGATCCGCTTTGATGCGGGTGTGTTCTGGGGCGTTCAGTACCATCCAGAACTCGGGCTCGATGAGGTCGCGGGAGCCCTGCGCCGGCAGGCGGACAGCTTGCTCGATGCGGGGCTTGCCCGGAGCCAAGGCGAGGTTGAGGCTTACGCTGGCCAAGTCGATGCGCTGCATCGTGAACCGCGCAGGCGCGACCTGGCGTGGCAGCTCGGCCTTGACGAGCAGGTCACGGACGCGGCCAAGCGGCTGACGGAGCTGCGCAACTTCATCGGGGCCTTAGGCAGAGAGCGAGGGGCCTAGCGGCGCTGAGGTACGAAAGCAGCGTGTCCGGCGAGGATGCGGGCATAACCCACAACGGACGCCTTCCCTCTGTTTCTGGGAGGTTCTCATCCATGAGCGCTGCGGGCTTGCTCCAACGCCTGCAGCAACTCGGCAAGCCGGGGGTCGAGCGGCTCGTCCAACACGGGCTCGTACATCTCTCGCATTCGCCGACCAAGGCGCTCGCGTGTCGATGCATCAAGGATGGGCGCATCCTCACCGAGGCGGCCCCGCTCCTTCCCCTCATCGTAGGTCATTAGTTCTTCCGCCCGCTCGTCTCGTAAGGGCCGATCTCCGCCTGACGCGCCCGCGCGCATTGGCTGGTGCGCGATGAGGACCGCAAGGACATTCAGCGGGGCAGCAGCGCACACCCCGCGCAGGAATGAGCGGCCGGTCCAGACACTGGACCGGCCGCCACTACGTCAGTCGTAGGGGTCGAAATCTGGACCGAAGCCCACGGGGCGCGGTCCGAACCGGCGCGGTCCGTAGAATCCGTCGCGCTCGACGACGACCTCGCGCACCACGGGACGGGGCCGGTAGACCATGGGACGCTCCACCACGACTTCGCGGACGACCGGGCGCGGGCGGTACACCACCGGCCGTTCCACGACCACCTCTCGCACCACCCGGCGCGGCGGGGCAATAACCCGGCGCTCTACGATGGTTCGGCGTGTCACCACAGTCTCCGGCGCCTCGTAGCCATCGTAGCCGTATCCGCCGGCGCGGGCAGCGGTCGCGGGCAGAAGCGCCCCTGCTCCGAGCGCGAGGGCTCCAAAGGCAGCAAGTGCTGTTTTCCTCATCGTGTCACTCACCGTCAGGGATCAACAGAGCCGCGCAGGGCGGCGCTCACTAACGCCGAAAGGCGGCGTTTGGCTGAGGCTGCGTCGTCTTGCGCAGGCAAATGTGTCGCGGGCAGGCAGTTGCTCAGCCGGTTGCAACCTGTGAAGCATAGCAGTCCTCTCTCGCGAGGCCCGCAAACGTCCATTCCCAGCCGCCCACCCATCGTCGAAGTCGGCTCCGCCTACGGTCGGTTCCTGACGCATCCCGCACGTATGATCTGACTTGGGACGACGTCCGCTTCGGAGATGTCGCCGAAGGTCGCTGAATGGCCGAGATGGGCGCAATGCCGAATGGCTTACTTTGGCCGACTACGGAACAGCGGCTTTCGGGCGAGCCATTGGGCTGAGTGGACGTTGTACTCCGGCTAGTATTAACTTTGAGCGGACTCTCGCGATGCGGGGAGCGTACGTCTCAGTGATTTTATTCTTCTGACATCGAGATCTTGATTTGATCTCTTATCTCTACGGCCCGGTCCACCGGTATGCGGAAGTCGCGGGAAGCGTCAGTCGCAGCCCGTGCGAGCCCGCTGTAGACGCGATCCTGCCGGAGTGGCATCCCGGTCTCCGGCGACGCCACTGGTGAGCGACCTTGCCGAAGAACTCGACGAACTTCTCGATGATGATGAGGTCGAGTTCACCCGGGAGCCGAAGCACATAGGCGAGGGGCAGCCGTCCTGCGGAGATGCGCTGGCGTCATGCAGGTCTTGGGCCTACGGGCCGCTCAGGTCAGCGGACCCAACGGGGCCAGCCGATCGAGAAGAACCTGGCGTTCCTGCAACACCCGTAATCCTCTTCGGACCGTGCGAGCCAACAGGATCAGTTTGACCTGCTGAACCAGCAGAGCCGATAAAACCCTGGGTGCTGGACGGTCCTTGATCTCCCCGATCTCCATTAGGCTCCTGCGGAGCTGCCACACCAGCGGCGCCAAACGAGTCCCGAGAACCTGTCGCGCCAGTTGGCCCTTGTGGTCTCGGTGTGCAGGGTTCGCCTGATAGGCCCGGTGAACCCGCTGCACCTGGCATTCCTGCCTATCCAGGAGGGCGCGCAGGTCTGCTGTCTCTCTGATATCCGGCAACTCCTGCATCGTCTCTCCAACCCTACTGCCGCGTAGCACCCAGAGCCAACGTTGCCTCGGGGCCGTTGTTCACCTGATGAGCAAGCATGACGAAGAACGCCTGCCTCAGCTGGGCCGGGCGGATTGAAGGTGAAGATGCGGGCCGCAATAGGCTCGAGGGGGCGAGAGGCTGAACGGCCTGGCTGTGAGCCGTTCCAGAACATGAGAAGCGCTGCAAGCCGTTTGGTCACGGGGACAAGCGTCACCTTGGCTCATTCACCGGAGCACTGGCAAGCAATTCCAAGATCCTCTCCAAGCTCCGGAAGCTATGCTCGACCTTTCTGAACGATGGCGGCGCTACAACGGGTGCGGATGCCCGAGAAGCTCCGCATCCCAGCGCTGCGCCCAACCGCCAGACGGTCCGTAGCATCGCCGAGATGTTGAACTGCTACGCGAAGGCCGTTGGCCTCGATGTCTCGACTTTTGGGACGCACTCGCTCCAGGCCACCTACATCACGGCGCCCATCTCGCCCGGATCATGGATCAGTCGGGACACCGCGCCCCGCGGATGGTGCTCGGCTACATTCGCCGGGCGAACGCCTTCAAGGATCACTCATGAGCGGGTTTCTGTAGGTCAGCCGAGCTGCTCTAGGACGATCTTACGCAATTCTTCGCGGGTGAGACCGCACGGCTGCGGGTTCCAAACAGGATTGGATATAGCCGGCTTGGTGCCAGCGAAGAAGCGCGACTGTACTGCCGTGGGCTTCAGTTCAGTGGTGATGTGCATGCGAAATCCATAGGCCGCTACGACAGAAGCCGTCGGTCGGCGTGCGTGTTCAGGAGTGTCGCGGCTAGAAGCGTGCGACAGGTGCGCTGCGGATAGGGCAGCGATCAAACTGTGAAAAATACGGGAAACCGGGCTCGCCGCTCAATCAGGAGCATGAGAGCGGGCCAAATGGATCTGGTCCGATACGCCTCATTTAAACAAGCAATGTGGTCCTGTGAAGGCCCGCGCGTCTGCCGGTCATGCTTTCCCCAAGGCAGCGGCTCTGCCGCGGGGCTCGTGGACGGGCAGAAGTTCTTCAGTGGCAGACGCGGTAGGCCCTGCGCCCCACGACCAGTGGCGGGGCGGCCAGCTCTGAAGCTCTGCAGACGTCAGGGCGTCGGAGGTGGGCTGTGCGTCGGTATATTCCGACAGCATGTCTTCGATTTCTGCTGGGCCAATCATATCCGCTCCTCGGCGGTCATGTTGCGCCGCACCATGAAAACGGGCGCGTTGGTCTGATGGTTCCTCTGCTGCGTCAGCGTGGAAGCCGAGGGGGCTGGAGCCTTTCCCCTGGCTGTTGAAAGCCAGGGTGGTGAGAGGAGCCGTTCGTTCAGGGCTTGCCGCGTTCAATGCATGTTTCACGTGCGGCCTCGGCAGCGAAGGGGCAGTGTGAGGCATAACCGCACTCTCGCCGGCGCGGAGCAGCGGAGCTTCCTCGACCGGGCCAAGGGCTGCAGAAAGGAGTGTATCCGCGTCCTGTCCCGTACCTCGGTCCACTCGCCCGTCTACGTGGCCGCGAGCGGTATTGTGGACACCATCGACGGATTGGCCAAGGCCATCACAGGCGATCGCAAGCACGTCAATTTGAGGATGCCGACCACGTCCGGCTGGTACCTGACGCCACCCCCGGAAGCCGAAGAGTAGAAGGTCTTCGGCCCTCAAGCGCATCCAGACGGTGGGCGCAGCTCGGTCGCGATAAACACAGGTTTGCCGGGACATCACCGGCGGGCAGGGGCACACCGAGCCGAAACCTTCGGTAGCTTCTATCGCCTAGGTCGCAAACACCCTCTGCAGCCGCGCGACCTGAGACATGAAACCGGAGGATCTGCCAGCCGCCATCCGGCCGCAGCACCCAGTGCCCAAGAGGGAGGTCGGGCGCGCCGCCTTCTCAGCCTCGAATCAGAGCCATGATGTCGGCTCGGAGCAGGTGCAGAACCTGCTTTCCGCAAGTCCTACCGGAACCTGAGCTAGTCGAGGGCCTGTTCGAAGTGAGGGGATCCTGCGTCTGCAAGAGCGCGGTCGACCGCCTCAATCGCTGTGAGAACGCGGGTAAGATCCTCTGCCATTGAGACTGGTGCCAAATCAATACTTCCGAGCCGCTTTGTGATGGCGTCTCGCTGTCTCACAAGAGCTGAGCGCGCCCGTTTCATGTCCAGAACTGCATCTTTGTTCATGAGCGGATGCTTCTCCTTCGAAACGGCAATCTCAGCATGCTTTCGTCCAGATCGCGAGTGTGCGCGAGCAGCCTTGAGAGCGCTTATCGTTTGTTCGTCGATGAAAGGCCCTGAATTCTAGCAAGCCGCGGCTTCACGGCTGTATGATCAGCTTCGCTCTGCTTCAGAGATCGAGCGATGTCACGGTCATCGCGCTCAACAGCGTCCTTCGCCTGTAAGTGTACGATCACGGACCCTGAATTCGCCAGGAAACTTTCATGAGCTGAGACTGCCGCGCGGGCGAACTGGAGTGCGTCGTCCTCGCTGAGGCCGGCCATTTTGCCCGTGGATTGAATAGCTTTCGCGACGGCTCGGATCATCCCGTCTGTCATGGTTGCCTCGTCGTCAGCGCTTCTGGGATGCGCCGGTGTGCGAGCCTTCATCGCTTCATCCGCCGAAGCACTTCGCCGCTTCGTATCACCTGAAAAAGATCGTCTCCCAGCCAGTCCACCCCTGCACCGTTGAGAAGCGAATATCGACGTTGGTCCTTCAGGACGTGCGATCCACTCAGCCCGCCACTTCGCGTGAAGGTCTGCCACGCGATAATCATGTGAAGGGTGCCGTCTTCCGCTTGAGCTTCGAAACGCTCTAGTTCGTGATCCATTGGTCATCTCGCCTGCAAAAGCCGCCGCAATCCGGAACGCGCACGACGCTCCTCGAGAGCGTGCCAGGCCCATGCATCCGAATGCCCTGAAAGAGCGGGCAGACCTGTCTGCCTCCCGCGCGGTGATCGGCCGTGGCCGAACGCCTTTTTGAGCTGCCATGACACTCACAGGCGGAAGCAAGGATTCCCTCCCTCATCCGTGCGCACCTCAATGCCCCCGCATGCTCAGGGACCGGGGCTTGAGACTGGCGACTCGAATCGTGAGCCTGACCGATCGAATGGCTTCGATGGTTCGGCGCGGAGCGCCCGTTTCCAGAGCTTGCGTCTCAAGATCCGTGAGCTGGTCGATCAATCGTCCTTGCTCGATCGCACCCGGCTCACCCGTGATGCGGGCTATCAAGCTGATCAGCCGGTGCATCATGGGGCAGAGACAGGGCGGCTGAGAGCTCGCCATCGCAGCGCTCCACATTGGTGGAGAGGCTGACGAGGATCGCCAGTGGACCGTGACCACCAACATCAACGTGCCGGAGGTCAGGTTGCTCCCATCTTTACCTCATCTGTTCGCCTCATGAAGACGCTCGCTACAGGCGTCAGCGTGGCTGCTAGTTGATGATGAAGGGCGGACAAATGCATGCGCCGCGCCGTCGAGCTACCGGGGCGATCGCCGTGTGTCGTGACGCCACCTTAGGCGGAGGATTGGTCCAGAAACGTTAGCTTCAGGCGGATCAGCCAACTGGCTGCGCACGTTTAGGGTCCCTGAAGGATTGGGCTCGTACGCCCTGACACGATCAGGAATGGTTTCGTGCCTCGGAGTCATGTTCGGCGATTGGGCCGCACCTGAACAAGGCTGCGGCGCATGTTGCGGGCGGCCTAGTGCAACGCGCCATCCGCGGCGAGGACGTGCGCGATCTCCACGTAAACTCGGTTCTCGGCGCCCCAGGCATCAGGGGCCGTCCTCGCCTTCGGGCAAATCAGCGTCGAGGCTCGCTCGTAGAGCCGCACCGCATTTCTGGATGCGGCTGGCCGCGGTCTTGAGGACGTCGTCGATCTCGACATGCAGGCGCTCGCGTTCGTCGAGATCTCAACTGTAGCGGGCCGGGACGTTGTTCACCTCGAGTGCCGGCGAGCTGGTCCATGGCGAAGATAGCATCGACGAGCGGAACGAGTTTGCGCTCGCCGCGAGAGCGAGCCTCAATTCCTCCCGTTGGGCCTTGATCTCCTTGAGGCGGTCGGTGCCGTTCGCGTCGCCCTTGGTAACCGTCCGGATTTTGCTTTGATGCGGTACTCTAGGAAGGCTTAAACGCTCTCCGGCAGCACCCACTCGCCATGCGCCTGACGGAGTAAAACACCCGCTCCTGCAAGCTGCTGGATCCGGCGCTTCGGGATCCCGAGCACCTCAGCCAGATCGGCTTTTGAGATCTCTATCCGAGTCCCCTGAAGTGAAACCGAAACGCAAAAGTCGAAAACCGAAAAATGCGTGAAACCGGTGCAATCACGGAACGGCTGTTCACGACGGTATCGCGCCCTCAAGAATCGGGCCGCCCGCCCGAACAAAATAAGGTGCAGTTCAGAGGGGCACTCATGGTCTCGGTGGGCTCGTTCCTGGTGACCCTCGCGTCTGCGGCTATAGGACGGTCAGAGTCACTGAATTTTATAGGCGAGGACTTCCTCAACCGGCTGAAGCCGGAACTTCCTACCCGCCGGAAGTGACCTCAGCGGTACGTCAGCCGCTAACTTGGACAGCGACGGACATGTCCAGGAAGGCGTCGGCAGGCCCGATGAAACTGCCCACCACCGGCATGGCCTGGCGGATGTCGCGCGCCACGGCGACCGGAATGAGGTTTGCGCCGCCCACGCTGCAGTTCGTCGGATCGAAGGTGACCCAGCCTGCGCTGGGCAGGAAGACCTCGCCCCAGGCATGGGTGGATCCGGCATCGGCCGACCCGAGCAGTGCGCGCGTGGGGTCATGGAGATAGCCCGAGACGACCCTTGCACCGAAGCCGAGACTACGTACCGCCTCAACGAAGAGCGTGGCAAGATCCCGGCAGGAGCCCAAACCGGATGACAAGGTTTGGCCCGGCGACTGCGTGCCCTCGTCTTCCCGGGCCTGGTAGGTGATGCCGCCGCCCACACCGGCATTGATGTCCTTGAGGAGCGAGAGGGTGTCGGTCGGGTAGCCAGCCACGAAGCCCTGGGCCCAGTTCTGCAGGCGCTCTCCATGGGGGTACTGCTGCACGGTGAGTGCTCCGAGGTCCGTCCACTCGTCGTCAGAGTACCGGAAGGGGAACGAGATGGCCGAGGCGGCGATGTTGAAGACGGGATAGGTGAGCGCCAAAATCTCGACGTGAGCGACGCTGTCGATGACGAGCATGTCGGACGATGCTCCGAAGGTGACTATCGCGACCGCGTTCCCAGCAACGTCGTTGGCCCAGCTCACTGCCGCATCCGGGGTCACTCGGATGTCACTCGAAAGGAGCCTCAGGTCCCGCGCTTCCCTCGGGCGTAGCATCAGCCGGTGTGGCCCCAGCCCGACGGGCTGCCTGTAGCGGTAGGTCGTCCGGTGGTGGATGCGCAGGTCGACCAAGGGACGCTCCTCAGGAACCACTTCGGTCCGATTCATCCGGAAAGGCAGTCAGTGTTGGTGCGCTCCGACGACCTAAACGTGGAACATGAAGAACCGCGGCATCTCGCGGCTCGCATTGTCACCCGATGACAGGCCGGCGACTTAGATCCGTGCTGGATCGATGCTGAACTCACCCATAACTTCACGCGTCAAGCCAGCGACAATGAACGGTTCGCCTCGGCCGCGTGTCTGGTGCTCGTGCCTGAACCAGTCCCAGCTCTTGACGACGTGGGCCGATTTTGGAGGTAACGGACCGTATCCGTTTACGTTGCATCGCAATACAAAACGCCGATCAGGAACGCGTTTCCGGGCAAAGCCATGGGCTGCAAGCTTACGCTCGGCTACGAAGCGCCTCACTTGGATGTGTATGTTGGCGTGCTTCCCGGACAAGGTCTGGCTCTGCTCGCCCGAAGTGATGATCTCGGCCGTTCTCAGGCTGCCTGGATCAGCCGCACCTGCGAGAACCCGACCAGCTTACGGGCGTCCTCGTCCCAGAGTGCCAGCCCGAGACAACGTACGCTGTCCCTCAGCGTCAGTCGGCCCACCTGTCCGAGCACCGCGTGGCCGTCCATGCATTCCTGGAGCCGGTAGTTCGGGATGCGGCTGTTCAGGTGGTGGACGTGATGCAGGCCCACGTTCCCGGTAAACCATTGCAGGACGCGCGGCAGGACATAGTACGAGCTGCCGCCGAGCGCCGCGCGATGGAAGTCCCAGGCCTCTGCCTCCTCCCACACCGTCTCCTCGTACTGATGCTGGACGTAGAACAGCCAGCCACCGATCCAGGCGGCCACGCTGATCACGGGCAGGAACACCCAGAGCACCGGCCCAATCCCGCCAGTCGCGAAAGCCAGCGCCGCCATCACGGCGACCAGGGAGATGTCGAGGGCCAGTACGTCTCGCCAAGCCATGCGCCACGGCAGGCCGACACCGAAAGGCATGCGCTGCAGGACGAGGAAGTTGAGCGGGGACCCGAGCACGATCAGGATGAGCGGGTTGCGATAGAGGCGATAGCGGAGCCGGCCCAGGCGCGACAGGGCGAGGTACTCGCGCACGGTCAAGGTATGGACATCTCCCGTACCGCGGCGGCTCAGGTCACCGGTGGAGGCATGGTGCAGGGCGTGCGCCCGCTTCCAGCTGTCGTAGGGTGTCACCGTCAGGATGCTCAGAGCACGCCCGAGCCAATCGTTGGCGGCGCGAGATGGCAGGAACGAGCCGTGCCCGCAATCGTGCTGGATGATGAACAGCCGGACCAGGAGGCCGCCTACCGGCACGGCCAGAGGCAGCACAAAAAGCCCGTAGCCGTTCGCGGCTACGCAAAGCATGAAGGAGCAGAGCGCCAGATACGGCAGCAAGGTGTTCGTGACCTGCCACTGGGCAAGCCTACGAACAGGCTCACGATAGGCCGCGCAGTGGCGGGCCACTTCGCGCGCGGCCGCTGCGGCGTGCTCCCGGTCTGCCCCATCAACATGCGGACCGCTCATCGGATTGTCGTCATGGCAAGGCGGTGTCACCGTCCGGTTTCTCGAAATCAGCGTCTTCATCCTACTTCATCGAGGTGTTTGAGCAGGGCCGCCGGATCCTCGTAGACACGCACGGCGCCAGACCGCTCCAGCTCGTCCGCACCATAGCCACCCGCCAGCAGGCCGACACGAAGCCCGCGGCAGCGACGCGCCGCCAGCATGTCCCAGATACAGTCTCCCACGATCACGGCCGTCTCGGTCGACTTGCCGAGCTTGCCTGCGGCAGCGAGGAAGAAATCGGGATCGACGTTCAGGGCTGCCAAGGGCACTTGGGGTGTCTCCATACGGCCGCTCGCGGTGATGGCCCAGGGGATGTCGGTCTCGGTGAGATTGGCCAGGAGTGCGCGCCGGGCAGTGGACGGAGCTGCGAGGACAACCGTCCACACGCTTCAGAATGCATGCGACTTAGGCGCGCGATGCGCACCTCGCTGATTGCCTGTCCTGTTTCCCGCGGAAGCTGGTTCAGTGAAGAGACCGCCGCTTATGCCGCTCTTGCGGTGGATCCGCCACACGGACGAAGGGATCTCCCGGGTTAAGCGCCTAGCTCCCAGCAGGTACGTGCTGATAGACGTCGTCGACGAGCGTGCCGTCGAAATCGAACAGCACGCAGGTGTCGACACGCATTGATCCCTTCCTCACGCAGCCGCGGCGCGCGCGTGCTTAGAGGCAAGCTCCACAGCCGCGACGACCTGTTCGGGCGCGAGGTGATGGATCATGTGCCCCATGCCCGGGACGACGATGAGCTCGCTGTTCGCGATCTCGCCGTGCAGCCGCTCCGACTGGCGTCCCACATCCGCAATCTGATCATCCGCACCCGTGACGATCACGACGGGTAGCTTCAGCTCACGGTAGTGCTCCTGAAGCTCGATCGTGACCGGCGTCATCATCGCGGCATCCTCGGCAGAGGCCCGCAGCTGTGAGGGACGCAACATCAGCTCCTTCGGGAACTCTCTGTCGAAGCGGTCCGGCACCGAGGCCGGCGCGAACATGGCCTTGATCAGGCCCGGCAGGAGGAGCCGGGAGATGACGGGTGAGATCGTGTAGCGCATCGCGTCGCCCAGCACGGGAATGGCCGGTGGCGAGAACAGGATCACGTCGGCGCGTAAGGTCGGATAGTAGTAGCCTGAGGCTAACACGAGACCGCGCACGAGCCGCGGGGCTTGCAGCGCGAGGGCGACCGCGACCAGGCTGCCCCAGGAATGCCCGAGCACCACGGCTTGCGAGACACCGAGCTGCTGCAGCGCCTTCTGGAACAGCGTCGCATGCGCGCGCGGTGTCCAGAGCGCCCGCGGTCGCTCACTGTAGCCGTAGCCGGGACGGTCGATGATGATGACACGATAGCGCTGGGCAAGTTCATCGACGATGCCGCTGACCAGGTAATCCTGGATCATCGTTCCGTTGCCGTGAATGAGCAGCAGGGGCTGGCCTTGCCCGCGCTCAACGTAATGCAGGCGCACGCCATCGACCGTCAGGAAGCTGCCGATGGGCGGATGGCGCTGCTTCGCCTCACGTGCTTTCGAGACAGAGTAGAGCGCTGAGGCGCCAAGGGCTGCTGCGGATCCGAGCAGGGCTGGCACCAGCCAGCTACGAAACTTGGAGCGCTGTGTCATGACGTGAGCCTTGTGTCGTGGGGACGGCCTCTGCCGAGGAGGAGACCAAGTTGGGAGCATTCCGCGCTAGGCGGCAGTCAGACGCTGGGTGTTGGCGGCCACATGCTCGCGGTAGCGGGCGACCACTGTCTCGCAGGAGCCGCCCGTCATCAGCGTGCCGGACGCCTCGATGAAGGCGCTGACCTTCTCGCTCACCATCTGCTGGACCTCGGCGCAGCCCTCAGAGCCACCCCAGGCCAGCTTCATGAGCCGAAGTTCGACCACCCTCTGAGCCTCTAGGGTCAGCAGGGCGACTGCAAACGGGTTGAACATGGCGTGCTTCCGCGCCGCGAGGCGCCGAAGCCCGTGCGACTGAGAAAAGGAGAAGGGGCGGCCAAAGCGACCGCCCCTCTGGCTTGTGATGAATCCGAGAGCACGCCCCAGGTTCAGATGCCGTGCACCTCAGCGAACGAGCGTCGGGGCCTGCGCGACGCTGGCGAACGCCTTGCCGGCCTCCTCGACGGCGCGCGCCGAGGTCTCCGTGATCGAGCGGCTGTCCTGAACGATGTGCTGCAGGCTCTCGCGGGCCAACTCGCTCTGGATCGCCGCAAACTCTTGAACTGACTTGGCCTGAGTCAGCTTGTTCACCCCGTCGAGGTTGCGCTGCCACTGCCGCTGACCAAGCTCGAACCAGTGGCGCGACGCGTCTTGGAAGGCTTGGGTCAGCACCGTGCCACAGCGTGCAACTGCTTCCAGGTTCTGCTTCGACTGGCGCGCGAGACGCTCGCTGTCCTCGCCAGTGAAGCCCAGTGTCTTCGTGAAACGCTCGGTGGCCTCACGTGCTTGCTGAGACGCCGTCTCGACGCTCCGCTGCACGATTCTCTTGGTATTCTCAGTGGCCTGCTCACGTAGATCGGCCATCCTGTTCACGCCATCGTGCGCGGCTTCGGCGAACTGCTTGCTCTGCTCGGCGGACCTATCGATGATCGCCTTGGCCGTGTCGGCAGTCTTGTCGCTCTGCTCGGCCTGCTTGGTCTGGTTGGGATTTTGGTTGAACGCCATCGTTGCTTCCTTCCCTATAGATTATGAATTAGGAATGATTATTCCGAATTTGATAAGCAAAATCACCTTAGGCTGCGAAGCGAATTCATGATCATTTTGCACTGCACCTAAGTCGTGGCTTTCATTTCGCTTTCAAGCCTTGGGGATGAATTTAGAGAAGATTTGCGTTTTGACGAATATCGTCAAGCGTCAGAGCCAAAGCGTAAGCTTCTGATTGCGTTGCACAAAGCGGGATTTGCCTGCGAAGGAGCCGCAGCGATCGCCTCTCTCGCTGGCAACGGAGAACGGCGGCTCGCATCGGGAGCATGGCTTGCACGTCGAGAGTGACACCGCACCGGTCTGACATGAGCAAACGAGATTGATCGACCACGCTGCACTCCTTCGTGCAGCTGCGGCGATAACACCGGACACCCCAAACTGCTCAGGCGGCCTAGGCGAGCGAGGCGAAATCTGCGGCTTTGCACGTGAAGTGGAATGTCGCCTTTTTCTTGCCTTGAGGGTCAGCCGGTCCTGCCCCTGACCCGCGAAACTGGTTCGCGTTGAGCGCAAGGTTTTCGATCATCCTGAACACTGAGGGTGGTTGCCATGCCTCGCAAACGCTTCACGAACGAACAGATCGCCTTTGCCCTGCGGCAGGCGGAGAACCCTGCGTGCGTGGCGGCCCTCGTCCCTCTTTTGTTCCTCTTGCCATCCGGGCGGCCGAAGGATCGGCCGCCCGGATTTTTCTCTCACCCGCGAGCCCTCAAAATGAGCTTGCGACCGAACTTCCCTGCCGCGTGCTACCTAACATCCCGTCTTTGCGACCAAACTTCCCCATCGTCTTCAGGTTGTGAGGATACCGAAAAATTGACAGTGAACGCTCTGCTAAGCCATTGATACATATGAGATACCTCGCATGCATTCTGAGCGAAATGATGGCCTGGAACCCAATGCTTGACAGCAATTCAGGTTTTTTGCTTCAGGATAACGAGCAAATAAATAAGGCCGCGATTTCGCGCGGCCCTGGTATTTGAGTTATCTTAAAAGAAATCTGGACTATGCCGGATTGCTCAGGTAATGCTCTAGCTCTCCCAAATACTCCTCGACATCAGATTTCTTGTAAAAGCAATCAAACCGATTTGGGATCCTAATGCGAGGCGTCACACCCTTCTCAGAAAAAAACTTAATCACCTTATTATTAAGACTCGAATGCGGTGAGAGCGACGCGCTTGATACGTAATTGGACCGAAATGAACTGATTTCATCTCGCGTAATGTAAATTTGAAGATTGCGTCTGACTGGATTTTTTGCTTCAATCGTTTTGACCGCGCCTGCGCCGATAATAACTTTAACCGCGGCGTCGCTCTTTCCGATTTCACGACCGAACTGCCGTAACGTCAAGCCATGAGCCGCCTCTCCACAAACCAGTTGGCGCAGGTCTTTGATGCGCACGAGGATGGCTTGAAAGCCACGCGCTCCCTCAGATCGGCCGACCCATAGTACTTTGCCCTCGAGGATCAGCCCGACTACATCGGCCACAGTACAGCAGCAGTGTCGTGCCGCCTCTCCAATGTTCGCCACGTCCTCACCCGTCTTCTTGATAGGTATGGCGCGGGCCTCTAGATTGGCGAGGAAGCGGTCAAGTTGAGACCTAGTGAAAACAGAGCGCCCTATGCCCTCGATCTCACCAGCACATAAAACCGGTTGCAGGCGGCCGGATCGGACGATGGCGCTAAAAGCCATGCGATTGATGTTCAGGTAGGCTGCCGCCTCTTTCATGGACATCGCCTCCGCCAAGCTTTCGAGCAATGCTCGGGCACCGGCCGCATCGAAGGTCACATCGTGATCGGTGCCACCCTCCCTCCCGCTTTCCACATGCCCCAAACCCGCCAGGATCTTCCGCAATCGCTTCGGATGAGCGCCAGTCACCAGCGAGGCAGTCCGCACGGAATGGACGACACCTTCTTGCAATGGCATGCTCAGGAACTTGCGTCCCGGCACCAACGGCACAGTCGCTTCGACATGTCGCTTTAGAAACTCACGTAGCCCTGAGTATTCTGGCTTCGTCTTATTGGCAGCCAGCAATCTGTAGAGTGCGCCGAACGCTGCGCCAGGACCAGCATTCATTGCGTGAAGAAGGGCCGACTTGGATTGCATTTCTACGAGCAACGTTGAAATCGCGTCCTCGCCAGCGGAGGCGACCTCAAAGCCAAGAGTGCCGCTGGCGCGTAGACGGTCCTCGCCGACTTCGCTGGGACTGACCCGTGGGCCTTCACTCGCCGCTACCCCTAGGACCTCACAAAACCTCGCGGCCACGTAGAAGTCGAGGCGGTCGAGGAATGGAGCTGCGCCGCCAACTCCATCAAGGCGCCGCAACAGATAACGTTCGAGAGGTGAGACCTCGCGCTGAACCGCTGAGCGCAGGGCTTCGTTGAGCCTGGTGGCGGTGACTTCGAGGAATAGGGCCGGTTCGTACCTGAGGCGGCGGTCCTGCCCGAGAAAGGGACCGACTGCCATGCTGTGGCGAAGGCATGTGCGGATAGCCGTTACGCGCCAAATCGTCCGCATGTACGCAGACCTTGAAAACGCCGATTCTGCGGTAATATAGTCTTCATGCAGACAAGCCGGGCAAATCGATTGGCCACTGCTTTCAATGTCGGCCCTCATAAGTTTTTGACCGCGTACCGCGCAGCCATTCTTCGAAATGAAAACAGCTTCGGCCTGGAGTGCTGCCGCCGGCACACCGGAAAGAGTCGCGAGCCGGTCGATCTGCTGGGGCTGACCGGTAGCCAAGGCAAGCGGCTTGAGATCGACGTCGCAGCAGAACTGATCAAGCCGGTTGATACCGTTTCGGCGCGCGAGGTGCGCCACGAAGCTGAGCAAGCTTTGTCCAGGCCGGAGTGGAACTCGCAACCGCAGAAGCTCGGTCATGCGGACCTCCGCTGTCTACGCGGCCGGGCTGCCCTCACAACGTCATCGGGATTTGGCTCGCAATGGACGAGAACCCGAGTAGGATCAATCTCATGCCACCGGTCCGCTAAATAGGGGTTCCAAGGCGGGAGGTTACCGGTGCGTAACGCGTATGCATCGGCGAAGTGCCGACGCTCTAAGACTGTGCTTCCTACAGCGAGGGCTTCACGGATTGCATCGTGAACCTCTTCGATAGTGATCCCGAGCAAGTCGCAACCTGCGTGCATCAACCGGGCTACAAGATCGGCTTCGACATCAAGCCGAACTTCCAAGTCAGCCACCTGGGCTAGCCCCTTAACGGCCCCGGCGACCATAGCGCAGTCTGCGGATTTGTTGAGTTGTTCGAATGCTAGCCAGCGTCCCCGCCGAGTGCTCTGCCGATCGGGATTTAGGAAGGCCTCAACCTCTGGCTCACCCGAAACCACTAAGCCGACTGGATGCTCGATATCGACGAGCAGGCCTTTCAGGGCGTTACGCAGCTTCTTCTGCTCAACGATATCGAGGGACTGTGGTGCGTGCTGGAGTTCGTCGATGTGAAGGAGGACGACGCCCAGCTCGCGAAAGCGGCGCCGCACAATTCCCCAAATCTCCGGCCCGTCGAGATTGCGCCGCTTCAACTCGTAGCCGGTCATCAGAAGCACATCGCGGCCGAGCTCCTTCACACCGCAAGGTGATGGTGCCCGGACCGAGATCAGAGGGCAGTCCGACCCTCGAATACGATAGCCTGGCGTGGCTGGGTGCTCCGCGAACAACCTGTTGAGCGATGTGGATTTGCCGGCTCCCGAAGGACCAAGCACAACCATGATATTGGCTTCCAGGCGGTTTTCACGATCATGAGGAAGCTCATGTTCACGACGTTCAGTCATATCGGCAAGCAGACGGTCGAAGAGCAGGCGCAGAATGGTGTCACGATTGGTGCGCACGAAGGCGTGCCGCACCCGCTCCATCACTTCCGACTGGCAACGCTGCTCTTTGGTCTGGCTAGCCCTGATCCTCAGCAAGGGATCGATAAAAGAGTTCATGATCATTCCTCGATCGAGAAGCCGCTGGTAGCAGGCGGAGTGGAGGAGCCCTCGGGCGGATCATCGCCCCCCACCGGGAACCCGCCCAGGAGCGGGTTGATCCGTCCCCACGGGAGTGGTCCGCCCTTTTGGTATGGCTATTGAGCCTGGAGGACGGACGAGATGGCGAAGCGACCTAAGCCAGAGGAGAT
>NZ_JAVDVV010000044.1:0-19564 GCF_031457035.1 Methylobacterium sp. BE186 | reverse complement strand
GATCGGCTCTGGACGGCCGTCGGCGATCTTCTCGACGCCTTCACGCCAGCCGAGTGCGCCAACTACTTCGCCGCCGCCGGTTACGATCCGGAGTAAGTGGAAATCGCTCTAGAAGGCTACCGCAAGCGCGGCGGGGGCCCCGTCTACCGCAAGCTCGGCCTTAAGACCGTCCGCTATCACCGTGACGATCTGACCGCCTGGGCTGAGGCCGGCAAGCGGCGCTCCGTGCACGAGAGCTGAAACGAAAAAGGCGCCACCAAACCAGCGGTCGGCAGCGTCTTTCCTCCAAACCTGATCCCTACGCGGCCTGATCTTGCAGGAGCTTGCCGCATGGGATCGTCACTGAGGCGTATCTAATGCATTGCCCGAATACCGTCTCCAGCTCAACCTCGACTGCACGCACCGGATGTAACAATGTTACAACGATCGTAAATTCTACTGGCGAGCCTCACAATCTCACCATCGCCCTGGCCTATGCACGTCACGGCTTGGCCGTTTCGCGCGCCTGTGGCGGCGCGGAGCCAGACGGTGGGCGAGACTGGGGTTCCTTGCGTCTGACATCTGCCGCGCCGCCCCAGCCCAGTCACACCAAAAGACGTGGGCGGTTGGAGGCACCAGTCACGCAGCATCGTGGCGGAGGGGATCGGCCCACAACCGACGAGGTAACGATCCGCGCATTGTGGCGCGAATTCCCCGGGTCCCTCCCCATGGTGCACCTCGGCGAACAGGTCATTGTCCTCGACTGCCCGGCTGAGCGAGTAGCCGAAGCAAAGACTGTTCTGGCTGGCCTGACCGGGGATGAGGGTGCACTTGCCGTCGGGATGCCCGATGGCGGTATCCGGGCGGTCTATCGCTTTCCTCGGACACCTACCGGGATGAGGCGCGTTGAGAAGCGCGCGCAGCCGTTCCCCGGCGAGGTTCGGATCACCGACCGCGTAGTTCTGGACGGCCCTGTCCTAGCCTCTCACCTCGCGTCTGAACCCTACACGCTCATCCCGATCGGCCCGCGCATCTCGCTCCGTGACGGCGACCCCGTGAGCGCCATCCCGGAGGCGCCCCCTGCGCTGTTCGCTCACCTCGGCTTCGCGTTCGAGCCCATCCCCGCGCCTCCTCCGCCTCCACCCCCTCCTCCCCCCGTCGAGATGGCAACGGTGGCGCTCGACTTGGACGACCATGCTCTCGTCAACAGAGCCCTGGCCCTCGCCCTCCCGCTGGAGATCGTGAGCTTCGGCGACGGGAGCGCTCGCACGCGGTACAGCCATAACGACCAGTATGAGGGACACAGTCGGCTGTACGCGTTCGACCTAGCCTTGCTCGGCCGGACATTCCGCAGCCGGCGCGAAGCGTCGTGCGACCCGGATGTCGTGCTCGGCCAGCTCCCCAAGCATCAGACCGGTCGGGGCCACCTCATCACCGCGGCCCTCGGCGCGCGCGGCGCACGCCTCGTCACACTCGACACGCCCCCTGGCCTATACCCCGACACGGCCGCAGCCGACATCGCGGCGGCCCTGCGCATGCCGCTAGAAAGCGTCGTCGTTGAGCGCAGAGGGGGCGAGCTAGAGGCCATCGGTTTTGTGGTGGACGATGCAAGCCTTCGGGCCCTGTTCCCCGAGGGTGGGCCCGCCTTCCCGTACGCGTGGCAGATCGATGACGCCCGCATCATCCTGCCCGGCCTCCCGCACGCTGACGGCGACGATCGCTCATGGGACGCGCCCGCCGGCCTGGACGCATTCCTCTGCGCCCTCGCCGCGCCGCTGGCCAAAGCCTCGCCGGAGCTGGCCCGCTGCGTCGCGAACGATGATCGCCTGCCCCAGCTCCTGCGCGCGCGTGCGGCGCCGAAGACGGTGGGTCCGCTGCCGATCGACTACGCCGACGACGACGGCAACATCACCCTGGCCACGCGCCGCTCGCCGCTCCCGAGGATGATCCTCGAAGGCTTCATCCCCCGCGTTGGTCTTGTCGTCTTCGCTGGCCCGTCTCACGCCGGTAAGACGTGGGCCATCGCCTCGCTACACGCGTACATCGCACGCGGCGAGGCCGTGGCGGGCGCGACGACGGCGAAGGCCCTCACCATCCACCTCACCGCCGACGATCCTCACGACAGCTTCCTGGCCCGTATCCAGGGCTTTCAGCAGGCCCATGGCCTCGACGGCATGCCTTACGTCGCGCGATCCGTGCGCGATAAGCCGCTGCCCGGCCAAGTCGGTCGGTTCGATCCGCGCAACCCGGCGCAACGGGCGGCCTTGATCGCCTACGTCCGACACCATCAGGCTCAGCACCAGCCCTCTGCGACGCTCATCAGCATTGAGACGCTGCGCAAGATCATGGGCGGGGGCAGTCCGAAGAACGACCAGGACGTGGACCAGCTCTACGCTGCGCTGGAAGAGATCGCTCAAGCCTGCGACGCCGTAGTCCTCGTCTCGCACCATCCGCCCAAGAGCGAGACCAGCGCCTTCGCGGGCGACGGCTCCATCTACAACGGCTCCGACGCTTTCATCGAGGTGCAGCCCTTCGGCGCGCGCGGCATCCGGCTCACCGCAGACAAGCTGCGCGCCGGCCCGAACGGCGCCATCCTTGAAGGCCAGCGGGTGGACTTCACCTATACGGACAGCGACGGCACGGAGGTGCAGTCCGCTCTCATCGAGTGGAGGCGCTACATCCCGGCAGGCAGCCCGCGCGGCGCTCAGCGGACCGCCGGCGACAGGCAGGCTGGCGAGGACCAGGATGGCGACACGCCTCCCAACCCCGCCAGGACGCGCGAGACGGCCCTTCTGCGCGCGGTGCGCGAGTGCCTGGACCGTGAGCCCGTTGAGCATGATGACGGCACGGGCCATCGCGTGATGGCGGCCGGCGCTGACGCGGTGCGCGAGGCATTCCGCGTGCTGGTCTACGGCGAGGCGGACACGCGGCCGGACACGGTCCGCAGAGCGTTCCAACGCAGCCTGGGCGCCCTGTCCGGCAGTGCCGGACCGCTGCGCACATCAGCAGGCCGCAAGCTGCTCTGGCTCGCCGAACCCGAACCGGCCGGACAGGAAGAGGATTAGGAGCGGGAGCCGGACAGCACGGACACGGACGACGGACACTCCCCCTAGGGGGGAGATGTCCGGTTGTCCGATGTCCGGTGCATGGTCCAGGCGCTCCACGCGCGCCCTATGGCCTTCCTTTTAGATAAAAATCGAGAGAAGCGCCGTGCCTCACGTGACCTCACTGTCGGGCCTCAGCAACTCGCTCTCATGGCCTTCACCCTCGAACGCGCCCCGTCACGCGTGACAGGACAGGCGCCCTGGCGGCGCCCGTCCCGTCCCGGTGACGTGCCGCTCGTCGGGCTGGAGCGGCGGAGATCACTGACCATGGTTTCAGCAGCTACTGGTTCAAATCTGACGCTTGGAAGGGTCCGCTCTCGACCCTTCTCGGACGCTCGGAAGGTCCGGTTACGGCGAGGAGTGCGGGCGCCGAGCGGCAGAGCGCGCCGCAAGGAAGGCCACTAACGCGGAGCCACACAGGATGGCAGCGCTCAGGGCGAAGGTCGCCTGATAGCCGCTGCTGTCAAACACAAGGCCTCCGGCTGACGCGCCAAGCGTGATGGCGAGCTGGACCGCCGCAACCATCAGCCCGCCACCGGCCTCGGCGTCGTCGGGCAGGACCCGGCTCAGCCAAGTCCACCAGCCAACCGGCGCAGCGGTGGCGATGAAGCCCCACAAGGCGAGCAGCACGCCAGTCCCGGCGGCCGACGACCCGATCCACACCAGCGCAACGGCGATGGCGGCGAGCGCGAGCGGCATCGCGACGAGCAGGCCGTACAGGCGGGTCTTCACCACAAGGCCGATCAGATAGGTGCCAGCCATTCCGCTCGCGCCCAGCACCAGGAGGATCAGCGACAGGGTCGAGACGCTCACACCCGTTACGGTCTCCAGGAAGGGGCGGAGATAGGTGAACAGGGCGAACTGGCCGACGAACAGCAGGGACACGGCCAGGATGCCGAGCGGCACCGTCCGGCGGCGCAAAACCCGAAAGGCCGCGGTCGCGCTGGACCGACCCTGCGCGGGCATGGACGGCAACGTCATGGACAGCCACACGAAGGTCAGCGCCGCCAGCGGGACGACGGAGAAGAAGGCTCCGCGCCAGCCGATATACTGACCGAGGAAGCTGCCCAGCGGTGCGGCGATCGTGGTCGCCAGGGCATTGCCGCCATTCAGGAGACCGAGGGCCCGCGGCACGTCGTCCTCGGACACCAGTCGCATGACGATGGCGGCCGACATGGACCAAAAGCCGCCGATGACCACGCCGACGAGAGCGCGGCCGACCATCATGACCGCGAAGTTTGGGGCGAAGGCGACGACCAGCCCTGACACCAGCATGACCACCGTCAGCGCCAACAGCAGCGTCCGGCGATCTATGCGCTGCGTTGCCGACGAGATGAACAGGCTGGTCAGAACGGCGAACAGACCGGACACCGCGATGGCCTGCCCGGCCTGACCTTCAGTCAGCCGCAGGTCCGACGCGATGGGGGTGAGCAGGCTCACAGGCATGAACTCGGACGCGATCAGCGTTCCGACGCAGAGCGTGAGCGCGAAGACCGGGCTCCATCCGGCAGCATGAGAGGAAGCGGCTCGTGGCACGTGCCGCGCGGGCTCGGCGATGACCGCCGGAGAAATGACATCGACTGGCATGGCCGCCAGATAGCGGGCGCGGACGGCCACGATTAGCCGCTATAATCAGCATGAACCTTTAAGGGCAGCTTCAAGATGTCCAGACCACCCCTGGCCGACCTCGGCGCCTTCATCGCGGTCGCCCGGGAGCGCAGCTTCACGCGCGCAGCAGCGCAGTTGGGTGTGTCGCCGTCCGCCCTCAGCCAGACCATTCGCTCCTTGGAGGAGAGGTTAGGAGTTCGACTGCTGACCCGAACAACGCGCCGCGTCGCACCGACCGATGCAGGGGAGAGACTGATTGCGACCGTGGCGCCGCATCTGGAAGGGATCGAGAACGGCTTGGCCGCCCTGTCCGAGCTTCGCGACAAGCCTGCAGGCACCATCCGGATCACGGCCGTCGACCACGCGGCCGAGACGATCCTATGGCCCGCCCTTGCGGACTTCCTTGCCGAGTACCCAGCGATCCATGTCGAACTGATCGTTGATAATACGCTGCGCGACATCGTCGTCGAACGCTTCGACGCCGGAATTCGGATGGGTGAACGCGTCGCCCGGGACATGATCGCGGTGCGGATCGGACCTGAGATCCGAATGGCCGCGGTTGCAACGCCCGCCTATTTCGAGAAGCATGGTAGGCCGAAGGTCCCGCAGGACTTGGCGACGCATAGCTGCATCAATCTGCGCATGCCCACGCTGGGCGGGGTCTATGCCTGGGAATTCGAGAAGGGTTCACGCGAAATCAACGTGCGCGTCGAAGGGCAACTGACCACCAACGACATCGCGGTAATCAAGACCGCCGCGCTTAATGGCCTCGGCCTGGCCTTCATGCCCGAAGATGTCGCGCAGCCGCATCTCGATACCGGCGATCTGGTCCGGGTGCTGGCGGACTGGACACCGCCCTTTCCTGGCTACCACCTCTACTATCCAAGCCGTCGGCAGCAATCGCCGGCGTTCGCCTTGCTCGTGGAGGCGCTCCGGTATCGCGGCAGTTGAAGGACGTGCACCGGACGTCCGCTTTCCCCGTCGGCGGCCTGACGCGTCAGCAACCGAACCAGCGACAGAGCCCGACGTCGGCTTCCTGGCGGCATGGCAATAGCCGTTTCCCACCGAGGCTGTGTGAAAACGCGGAGCTCGTAGAAGGATTTCCCCCAAGTTCTCTGAGCAGTGCCGGAATGGGCATTCCATCGACATCGAACGGCTGTTTGGCCCTCGATCGCGGTCAGGCAACCTAATTTGCTGCGGTGAAACACCCATGACCTTAGCAGGGACGCTATCCCGCACCAGAGCGTCACCGCGCGGGTACGAAATGCAGCTTGTTCTTGGGTACGAGCGAAGAAATTTCCGCAATGATATCAATGCTTAGCGCCGATGGCGCGCCCTACGGGAATCGAACCCGTGTTTTCGCCGTGAAAGAGTGAAAACAACTCCTTTTGCGAATGACTGCGAACATCGACGGACTGCTAACATGCTGTGGGAAATATGATAAGCATCCTTGTTCGTTCGCCCGCATTCGCGTACAGCCTTTCCGTACATTTTCCGTACGTCTTGGAGGCCCCTCCCCTATGGCTCGCACGGTTCGCAACGCGAAGATCGACAGCCGGTCGGCCCGTGCGAAGCTCGCCGAGCGTCGGGAACCATACTGGACGGTGATCTCCGCCGGCTGTGCCATTGGCTATCGGAAGGGCGCGAAGGGCGGCACCTGGGTCGCGCGCATGCGCGATGAGGCGAAGCAGCACTACGAAGCGCTTGGGGCAGCCGACGACAGCCGCGATCCAGACGGCCTGACCGTCTTCTCGTTCTCGCAAGCACAAGAGCGCGCACGCGACTTCTTCACTCGTAAAGCGCGTGAATTGGCCGGGCACGCCGAGCCTAGCCAAGGGCCCTACACAGTCAGCGCTGCCGTCAGCGACTATCTCGCCGCGCGTGAACGCCGTGGGTCGAAGGGCGTGCGCGCAGACCGCTATGCTGCCAATGCGCGGATCATCCCGGAACTCGGCTCCATTGAGGTCGCCAAGCTCACTGCCAAGCGTATCCGCGACTGGCACCACAAGGTGGCTGAAGCGCCAAAGCTCCTACGGACAGGGAAGGATGCCGCCGCTCAGAAGACGGCTCCAGTCGACAGCCGAGACTCAGAGGCGGTCAGGGCGCGGCGATCTACAGCCAACCGGCTTCTCACAGTTCTGAAAGCTGCGCTGAACCATGCCTTCCATGAAGGGAAAGCGGCTTCAGATGAGCCATGGCGGAAGGTGAAGCCGTACCGCGAGGCCGACGCGGCTGTGGTGAGATATTTGTCCGCGCTCGAATGCCTGCGCTTGGTGAACACCTGCGAGCCTGCCTTCCGCAACATCGTACGCGGAGCGCTGGTCACGGGCTGCCGGTACGGAGAACTGACGCGCCTCAAAGTCACGGACTTCAATCGAGACGCCGGCACCGTCGCGGTGCGGCAGTCGAAGGCTGGCAAGCCGAGGCATGTCGCCCTGAACACTGAGGGGCAGCAACTCTTCTCGGCTCTGACGGCTGGTCGAGGTCCGCGTGATCTCATATTCACTCGTGCTGATGGTGATGCCTGGGGCGTCTCGCACCAGCAGCGACCGCTCATCGAGGCATCCGAACGAGCAAAACTCGATCCGCCGGCAACCTTTCACATTTTGCGGCACACCTACGCCAGCATCCTTGCGATGCGTGGCGCCCCCATGGGTGTGATTGCGGCCCAGCTAGGTCATGCCGACACACGGATGACGGAGAAGCACTACGCACACCTTGCGCCTTCCTACGTCGCGGACACGGTGCGAAGTGCCCTGCCCGCCTACGGCATCGTTGATGGCGCGGCGGTCGTAGCCATGCGCTGAGAGGATCGGGCACAGCTATTATAGCCGTGGCGTCCTCAAGGACGCCGGCCGACGATTGCCCGCATTAGGTGATCTCCTGAGCGATCCGACCCATTGCTCTGATCCAGCTGTTCATTTCGCGCCGGTGCTCGGTGGCTTGGGCGTAGCCCATCGACATGAACGGCTATGCAGGAGGCTGTTTGCAGTTCACGGGCGTAAGCACGGTCTCGTCCCCGAGTGGCCCCCCAAGAACGTAGAAAAGGCCATTCACGCGCGCTTGCTCGCCCTTGAGAGAACGCATCTTCGGATTGATCCCCTCAATGAGTTTCGGTGTGGCATCCATGGACACACCAGAGTTCGCTGGGAGCCCATAGCGGCTGTATGTCTGCTCAATGACGTACTGGCGCCCCTCGCTTCCGACCAGGATTTTAACGTAGCCGTCCGGCTTGAAATCGTTCACCTCAGGGCCCTGCAAGCGCCAGAAGCGGCTCTCTACCTTCAGCACGCGGAAGCGCCGGCTGCTGAATCCATCTGATCCTTCCTCTACTAGCTCTAACCCATCGAGTGGGCATCCAAGGACAGGTTTGGCCAGCGAAGCCTCGACGCTCAGAGCTGCGCCAATCAGACCGACAACGATGGCGCGCATGTTCTGCTCCAGGGCGGTGCCTGCATTTTAGCGACAGGCTGCGATTTTGAGGCTGAGAGACGTGAAGGGACCGGCTAGGACATAATCGAGTTCGTCACCTACTTTGACCATTTCTGGCTGCCCTTCCCCCCATGCTACTCGACTGCGGAATTGCGAAGGTTCGTTCGCCCAACTCACGGGCGCGATTGCTGGGGCGCCATCGACATGGTCGCGCCGGACAATGAACGTCCCACTTCTGCCACGCAACTCGTAGCCTTCGTACCCGACGTTCATCATCACGCCTCGGGGTTTGCTGAAGTACATCTTTCGGTGCGCGGTGTAGCGATGCACCCTGAATGTCTTGCCAATGAGGTCTGTGCGTTCGACAGGCTGACTGGCGTATCGCACGCCTGTGTCTTCTACGCGCACTGTAGCGCGATCTGCGGGACAGGATCTTGGTGCTGCTCCTGCTACACCAGCACTCAGAACCACAGCGGTGAGGCTAACCGTACCTCGGAGCATCCTTGCAGCGAAGGCAGTCTCCTCAGCAGCCTGCCGCATCATTCTAACCAATCGTTCAGTTCCCACCTGTTGGTGTCCCGCTGTTTTCTTCGGGGCTTAAAATCAGCGCAGCAGCGCCATCGCCTTAAGATCGAGAAGCAGTTGGATGGCGGCTCGGCGAACAAGGCGCGCCTCTCGGCGCTCTGCGCGGGCCTCTGTCGAGTAATGGCCGTGCTGCCAAGTCGAGCGCCGTGATCGTGCCAACCCGGCTTCCGTTCGAGGTCCCGTGCTCTTGCCGCCATGCATCCGGCACCGGCCGTTCGGCATTGCTGGCTGTAGGCAGGATCCGCCATCCCGCCGCTTCGCCCCGCATCGAGCAGCCGCGAAAGCACCCTGCAGACGGGCGCACCCATTCGGGGCATGGGGTTCGTTGGGCGAAATCACTTGCTCCCCCTCTTGCGTTTGGGAGCCCCCCTCCCGCCTTCGACCATCCCGCCAATCACCGCCTGCCCGCCATCCGTGACGTGGTTGTGCTGGAACACGAAGGTCTGCTTCCCGCCGGTCCTGAGCCGCTGCAGAGTGCCGAGCCCTGCTTGATAGGTGCTGGATATCCGGGAGACCGCACCGACGAGACGGCAGGCTTCGACGTTCGCCGCTGCACGCTTCCTCGGATCCGGCCCTGCCACATCGAGGCGTTCCGTCGCCCGGTTCAGTTGCTGGGCCAGCTTCATGGTGGAGACGTGCAGGGCGGCAAGCTGATGGGCCAGCATCCGTTCGAGGCTGTCTCGCGCTTCCATCGTGTCGGCCGTGTCGAGGCCGATCGTCAGGGCGCCCGCGTCGTTGAGAAGGTCGAGGCGTTCCCGACTGGCATCGGCGGCCACGTAATCGGGCTTTTCGAGGGTATCCACCAGAACGAGGGCGGCGTCCTCGGCCGCTTGCGCCATCGGCACGAGTTCGCTTCCGGCGCCTGGCCGTACCCGTTCTGCCGGCAGCTTCTCGCGTGCCTGCGCCTCGCATCTGTCCGCGAAGGGGTCCGGCCCATGCGCCTCTGCCCGGATGCGAGCGGCACCCATCATGGCATGGCCAGGGTTCACGCGAGGGCGTTCCGTCTCAGGCCGCGGCAGGAGCTTGGGCGCGGCAGCGGTGCAATCCTTCGCCGCCGCTTCCAAATCCAGCATGTCCTGGACGTGCTCTGTGAGGACTTCACCTGTATCCATCACCCACGTCCTCGGAAGATCGCTTCTGAGCGTACCTCATCATGCTTCTCTGGCACAACAACGCGCGGTCGAATATCAGAGATTTTCTGCTTCAACGGTTCAACATGCATCTGGTCGCGGCTGTATGAGAGGCGAGTATTAAGACGTTTTCGACTGATTGGGCAGGTCGGCGAGAGCGTTCATTTATCTAAGGCACATTTCGCCGAAATGGCGGCTGCAATCGTGTCGGCGTACGTGGCGAACAGCTCTTTGCAGCCGGTTGAGCTGCCAGCGCTCATTGTCAGGGTGCACGCAGCGCTCAACATCCTCGGCAGCAAGTACACAGCAGCCGAAGCGGAAACCGCCACAATGCCGGCCACAGCTCAGGTTCGCAAATCGATCACGCCGGATGCGCTGATCTCGTTCATCGACGGCAAGTACTACAAGACGCTCAAGCGCCATCTCTCGACCCACGGGCTCGACCCCTACAGCTACCGCCAGCGCTACCGCCTGCCCAACGACTACCCGATGGTGGCCGCCAGCTACGCCGCCCAGCGCTCGGGACTCGCCAAGTCCGTTGGTCTGGGACGCCAAGGCGGGCGTGCAGCGTCGGAAGAAACCGCGCAAGCTCCGAAGGGCCGCGGGCGTCGCAAAGCGGCCTGAGACTAAATCTGCTCGTCCAGTGCGAGCGGGCTCAACGCTCGGCAGAGCTGCCAGTTGCCCTGCTGAGCACCGATGCTTACAGCGCCCCGATGGCTTCGGATTGGCGCGCGACGCGCAACTTGCAGGCTCGGCTGCGGCTCGAACGCGCCTTACCGCCAATCTTTCCCGCTCCCGTGCTTCAGCACGCGCTGTCGCGCCCGCTGATCCCGCCCACGCCTCGTCTCGCGGTCGAGAGCTACTGGCGTAGTCACATCCTGAGAGCTGACCGCTTGGCCCGTGGTCTTGCAACTCGCTCCGGCACTCCGGCCGGCTGGACGTGGCAGCTCGGCCCGGACACGGGCAGAGATCTGCAGGCCGGCTTTCGAACACCACCAGCTCCCTACCGCGAGCCCAGCTACGCGCTCGGACGCGGTCACTGCTGCATCTGCGGCCAGCCGGTCTACCGCTTCGGCTGGCACACGGATCTCTGGGGCGCTGGGATCCCGAACAAGAATGCGAGCTGGCACTCCGCGTGTGTGGCAGCCTGGAAGCTCTGGCTTGCGCCGAGTGATCAGATGAAGGCGCTGAAGAGCCGTCAGCGACACCGATGTGCTGTCTCGGGCAAGCGCCTGCTGCGTACGGCCGAGGTCGATCATCGCCTGCCGCTGTACCGCGTCTGGCGCGAGCATCGCGGCGCGTCCTGGCCGAGCCTGCTGGCGTTCTGGGGCGCGCCGAACCTGCAGGTGATCAACCGCTCCGTTCACGTCTCAAAATGTCAGGACGAGGCGGGAGAGCGGGCTCGTGTCAAGCGGGGGATCGGCCCTGATGCGGCGGCCGACGGTTGAGCACTGCACGACCGCGAGCGCTCACGCTGGAGGACGGCTCACTGCCCCGCGGTGCCGCCCGGATTCTGAGGGGCGCGCTCATTAGGGTCAGCCGGTTTGCCGGAGCCGGGGATCTCTCTGCCGGCTGCGGTTGGTTCCGCGGTCGGCTGAGCCGCGCCTGTGATCTCGCCGCTCTTCCGCAACTCGCCCTTCGCGCTGTCGTTCGCACCTGCCGCGCGCGACGGAGACGCGCCGTCGGACGGCTGCGCTAAGGCGGGACTTGACGCGGCCAGAACAAGCAGGGCGGCGAGGCTGGCGAGCGTGGGGCGCATCATCGGACGAATCTTCAGAGAAGTGGAGGCGGTTCAGGTGAACGCGAGAGAAACTCGACGTCACGGCTGAGAGTTCAAGCTTCTGACAAGTGGCCAGCTTCAACCATCTCAGCTGCGTCGGCCGCTAGGCATTGATGAGGGCGCCGCTGACGGCTCCGAGTTGAATGAGTGAGAGCAGCGGCAGGACGTGGATCAGGACAGCGACTACCGCGAGCGTGGCGTGGTTGATGGTCGTGCCTGCATTGCCGACATCGAGGCCGAGAGCATGGCGAAAATCCTGCTCACCGGCCGCAGCGACGTGGCTTTCTCCGAGATCCTCGTGAGGGCTCTGGCCCAATCTGTGGCGACGCTCAACCTGCGCGGATGGAGCGATGCTGCCGAGCGCTGCGCCGAGGGCTTCCTACAGGGCGCCAACGACGCCGTGGCAGCATTGCAGTCGAAGTTCGGCGAAGAGAGTGCAGCAACGACCGGCCATCCGTTGCTGTGACCACTCTGCCCTAGCGACTCGGCTGCCCGACCCCTATCCCGGCGCCTCCTCAGCCGCCGAGAGCCATGTCCGCCTCCCCTGCCCTTCAGCTCGTCCCGTCTCAGGTCCAGGCGTGGCGCGATGCCTTCTCGCGCCTGAAACCGTCGTCACCGCCCTGTCCTGGCCTGTCGCAGCCAGCCTGGCTCTCGATCCAAGCCTCGGCGCTGGATTTCCTCGACCGCTACGGCGCGCAGGCGGTGGATCTCGGCTGGACTGCGCTTGACCTGTTCGGCGTGCATCCGACCGCCGGCACGCTGAGAGCGGATCACTGCGGCGCGCTGATGCTGAGCGGCGCCCAGACCACAGGGCTTTCGGCCGACGAGATGAAGCACGGCCTCGTCACCTACTACCGGAACACCCCGGGCCGGCCGGTGGGAATCCCGGTCTGGGAATTTAAGTGGTGAGCCCTATTCTCGCGGCATGACCACGAAGACGCCACCCCGCAGATCGACAGCTACAGCGCGCAGGAGTTGCGCGACATTGCCGAGCGCGCGGACGAAAGGCGCCAGGACGGCTTCATCGTGCCGCCCGGTGCGGTGGACTTGTACGCCGAGGCGCTGAGAGCGCTGGCCCGGGAGCGCGCACGTGGCTGACGAACACACAACCGGCGGCCTCTTCAAAGCCAAGGCGATCACCGAGGATGAGGTGTTCGCTGCGGTCGACGCCTACATGGCGGATCCAACCACGGCGCTGTTCATCATGGGTGACGGCTATGGTCTCGACCTGAATGCAGCAGTCCGCTCGCATGCCTGGGCCGCGCAGACTGTCGCCAACCCCGATGCGACGGATCACCTGAAGCGGGCCGCGGTGCGCACGGCGATCCTGCTGGCTCGGCCGGAGAAGCGGTAATGCTGCCCGTCTTTGAAAGTTCGGTTGGAACGATCGTCTTCGCTGGCGCGGTTGCCCTAGCGGCGATGGGCCTTGTTGTTGTCCTAGATGCCTGCGTGCTGCAATGATCCTACCGGCGCGCCCGGAGCAGCGATGAAGGACTTTCGGTCGGACCGGTACGTCCGTGGCATGCTGATCGGCGGCCTCGTGCTCACAGTGCTCATCGTGGCTGCCATGTTGATCATCTGGCTGTCCGCATGACCGAACCCCTCCGCTACCGCGCACCCTGGCGCGTCGTCGAGCTTGAGGACGCCTACCGCATCGAGGACGCGGACGGTCTCACTATCGGGTGCCTGTTTTTCACCGAGGATACTGATCAGATCGCCTTCTCCGGACGCCTGTCGAAAAACGAGGCGCGGCTCGCTGCGGCAAGGGTCGTTGAGATCTCAGACTTCGAGCTTGCCCTGATGCAGCTTCGTGCGGAGCACGGCGAGGTGCAGTCTGCCGCGCGTCAGGCGAAGCGGTGAGGCCATGCGCGCGATCGGCAGAGGCCCGTCAGTCCCGCGCCGCCTCCGCAACCCGCGCCGGAGCTACGACTTGGAAGGCCGGGAGTGCGAGCCGGCCACGGTCGCCAACGCGCGCCAAAACGGAGCCCGCGGCATCACCGTGCGATGCGCCTGCAATCACGAAGCGCTGATCCCGTTCGAGCGACTGCGCCCCGACGAGTACGTGCCGGATGTCGCGCTGCGCTGCCGCTGCATGGCCTGCGGCGGACGGCGGATCGAAAGCTATCCGGATTGGTCGGGTGGCTGGCGACTGCGGGCAGATGGCTTACCGCAGACGAGTTCGCCCCGGCCTGTAAGCGAGTGAGGGCCGCGTTTCAGCGTCGTTAGAGCAGCACCGCATCAAGAGCTTTCCAGACTGGTCGGGCGGCTGTCGCAGCAACTCGTAGCGGAGCGACAGCCATCACAGTATGTGGCAGCCTCCTGCGCGTTTGAAGGAGTCAGTCCTTCTTCGCAGGCTGATCCTTCGGCTGCTCACTCGTCTTCGGCGCCGCCCACGCCTTGGCCATGGCTTTCGCGGCTTCCCTGCTCACCCTCACGACCCCGCCTCCATGGTAGCCATGAGAACCAACGGGGCGGGGCAGACATCGTTGCAGAGGCGCGTCGAGGCTTGTCAGTAGGGTGAACATGAACCGCGACCGGTCCTGGGGTGGGCCGGATGCGGCGTGATCTCAATGCGAGCCAGGCGAAGCCTGCAGCGGTGACGTGAGGTGCCAAATCATCAAAGGGCAACCGAACGCGGCAGAGCGCGCGGTCGATCGGACTGACGCTCAGATCTCGCTTTCGCCGGGCTCGACGCGTCCCCTCTCCCGCATCACCGCACCCGGCATCTCGATCGCAGCGAGAGTCCAGATCTTCCCGGCGCAGATGGAGAGGGTGAGGAGATCGGCGAGACGGGGGTTGGCCAAGGGCACAAGCCTCGCTGTTTATTTCGATTCGTATCAGCAAGAATTATGTTAGTCAGGCTGCAGCAATTCTGCGATGTCGGCCGATCGAGCGCGCGAAATGACTGCCTTTGCCTATCTGATGCTCAAGCTGAAATGGCTGATATTCGGCTCTCAAGCTGATCGAAAAGGCCGCGCAATGGCCGATAACGCCGAGAGGGGTCAGTCATCCGGCCCAATGGTCTACTATAGGCGGAACTTCGAGGAAGACTACAACGCCGCTTCCGCGATGCTGCGGGGACGGATGAATGCCAGATACCCGGATAGCTACCACGCTCGCCTCGGCGGCGGCGGCAACAACGCCTACGACTATGGCGACAAGCGATCCCATGCTGTTGACACCGCATCCACGGCGATTGCTCAAGCTCTGCGCGGCGGCGCTACTGTTTACGAAGCCGCAGAGGCTGGAGCAGCCAGCGTCGGCATCTGATTTGCAAGCCGCAGCGGTGCCGTCAGAGGGAGCAGGTCGAACATGGTCAGCCCAGCTCCTTAAGTCTGTCGCACATCGAGGTCGAGGGGAGGTCGGTCCGAGTGGTTCCGAGTAATATATTGCTATACATTTCGCAAGAACATCACTTAATATCTTGATGCTGATTTGTTGACTAGCATGACCCGGAATCCCGCCAACCAAGTTGCATAAATTGTTTTTGATGCCCGAACGAAAAACCCCGCGAGCCGTGAGGCGGCGGGGCAAAAGTTCGTCCTTGAGGTTGGCCCCGCTAGCGCTGTTCGGCGAAAACATCGCGAGCGATGCCGTGTCGGGTGTGCGGGCCGACCGAGGCAGCTTCGACCTCGACACCGAGGGCAGCCATCGCAAAGGTAAAGTGCGAGGCGCACGCGAGGACCCACCTCGCTGCAGGGTATGCTTGTGCCTGAGAAGTTCAGGCTGACGACGGGGGCAAATCCTAGGCTCGATCTCGTGGCATCCCATCATAACCTTCCATCCAAGACGCGCGCTCCTCGCTGTTACGCGGATACGGGCAAGCGTCTTTCGGACGGCCATGAATGCGCGCCCATGCGCCTTGCTGCATGGGATCGGCGTGCGTGTAACAGGTGCCTGCCATGGCGATCGCTCTGACTTCCGCCCCAAAAAACAACGCTAGTGAAGCTCTGCAGATCCCACATTATTGTGCAAGCAACCATTTACTTGCCGCACAACTGATTTGGCGGCAATCCAAGTAAGAATTTGATTTTTGCTACTGCCAAGCTGAAACCCTTCACGGCTCACGACATTTCCTAAAACAAACACAACATGGATTAAGCGTGAGTCCGGTGCGTGAGGGGCGTCTCACCTCCGGAATGGAGGATGGATGCGCCAAGCCAGCTCTTTACTGCCCGCCCGTTTGGAACCAACCGCTGCCGTCACCCATGGCGTTGCCCGTGGTCTGGCTGATAGCTGCGAACTTCCAGGCGAGGAACTCCCGACCCGCATGCAGGAGCTTGTGCAGCATCTACGAGAGCGTGAAGCGCCCAAGCCCACAAAGCTCGTTCTCATTGTCGAGGACGATCCTGACGTACGGGATCTTGCCATGGCTCTCCTCGATGAGACTGTTCTTGATGTCGTCACGTGTGAGAGTGGCGAAGCAGCCGTTCAGTTGCTCAAGGAGCGCGCCGAGGACATCGCCATGCTCTTCACCGACGTGCAACTGGCGGGATCAATGGACGGCATCGAGCTTGCCAAAGCAGTGAACGGGCTGTGGCCAAGCATCCACTTGGTTGTAACTTCTGGCCATACCGCGGCTCAGGTCGCCGATTTGCCCGGTGAGGCTGTCTTCATGGCCAAGCCCTGGCTGGCCTTGGATGTGCTGAGAGAGGTCGATCGAGCCGTGCGTCACCCCGAACTGCCTATCAGATGATATCTCCGTCCCAAGAAAGGCCCGACACGGCGAACCGGGCAGGCTCTTAGGCTGCTGTTCTGTCCCAGCTGGCTTGATCGAGTAATTCACTCCGCAGCGGCCGGTTCGGCGGCCTTGCGGCGGCCACGCGGCTTGGCAGACGTTAGAGCTGTCGACTTTTGCGTGTCCTTCGCAGCCGCCGCAGTTGCAAGCTTGCGGCGCTGCTGTCCGAGGCCCAGGCTCTTGGCGAGCGAGGAACGCGCCTCCGAGTATGCGGCCGTCACCATCGGGTAGTCGCGTGGCAGGCCCCACTTCTCCCGGTAGCTCTCCGGCGTCAGCCCGCGTGTCGTCAGGTGGCGACGCAGGGTCTTGTAGGGCTTGCCGTCCTCGAAGCTGATCAGAGCGCCGGGCGTGATCGACTTCCGAATTTGGACCGGCGTCGCCTTCGCCTCGGGCTCGCTCGGCGCTGTGGTCTGGTTCAGACTGGAGACAGCAGCATGCACGCTTGCAATCAGGCTCGGCAGGTCGGCCACAGAAGTGTGATTGTTCGATAGGTATGCTGAGACGATATCGGACGTGAGATTGATGTAGTTGCTGTTGGCTGCGTCTTGAATGTCTGACATGGCGAGATCCCGGTTGCCTCTCGCTTGCGTCTGTGCCGTTTTTCGCTCTCCCCGGCAATCTTCATTCCGGCATAAAAATCTCTGCCCACCTAAAAACAGCTATTCAGGCAGCTTCCACTCACCGACCATGCTGAGTGTGGCGGTGTAGAGCGTGGCACCTTGTTCATCCCGGATGCTCACGCAGAAGGTGCGCCGGTCGCCATCCGGGATCTTCTCCCGCGCCATGTCAGGTAGCATCGTGATCGCGGCTATGCGGGCGGCCGCTGCATCGACGAACTCTAGACCTTCGTCATCCTCGATGAGCACATCGTCGTCGTTCGAGTCTATGAAGAACCGCGGCATGCCCCACCCCAGATAAGCGGAGGGAGAACTGAGGTTTGTAGCAGTGGTTCCATCGAGCGCGGTGGAGAGGCGCAGCAAAGATGCGGCGCATTCGGCCTGGCGTGGGCGACTTGGAGCATGCTGAGAACATGTCAACTGCACTTGTCAGGCCAGCAAACCAAACAAGAACATACGTAGGGTAAATGTCGACTGCGGTGAGCAAATTTTGCTTATTTCGAATAGGTCGATTGTTGAAGGCTGACCGATTTTTGCTCATTCTTAGCCGCGTAGATGCTCCCCGTGCTGCGCTGTTGGCGCGGCAATAGCGGCGCCACAGCAGACATGAAAAGCCCCGCAAGCCGTGAGGCTTGCAGGGTTCGTCATTTCGTGTCTAGAGCCCAATTAGAGCCGTGCCCGCCCGCGTTACTACTGGTGCGTTGACGTATGAACGAGTAGCCGATGCCTCAAGCGTTGTCCGTAGGCCTACGCAAGCGTGCCGCGGCGGGACATTACGTCCGGGACCGAGGCTATTGAACTGCCTTCGACATTGCTTCGCTCGCAAGAGCCTTCGGGTTAGCCTTGCAGTATGCACGTACCTTGTTGTCGAGAGCTGCCGCTTCCGGGTCGGCCTGCATCGCCGCCTTGTCGGATGGACTCATCGCGGCCTGCATCTGTGCATCGGCTTTGAGATAGTCGGAGCAACTCATATCGGCCTGCGCAGATGCGACGGAAGGCAGGAGCATAGCGCAGAGGATGAGAGCCGAAGCGCGGATTTGTGACAAGCGTGACTTGGACATAAGGTATGACTTCTCCGGAGTCTGTAGTTCTGAGTTTGGAGACAACCTGAAAGCGCCGAACTGCCAAGCCGCGCCACCATGTGGATGGCTGTCTGCTGGCATGGCCCCGCTCAGCCGAGCGGCATATTTTGACCCGCTCGGCTCTCGCGGTGACGGGCTTTCGGATCAAGAGCGCGATGAGCCTTGCGTGAGCAACACATGTTAAGCTCGCGCAGCCTTTTCTGATTTCCGGCTACTGCCCTAGAGGCTGGATGCTTTTCAGGATCGAATCTAACTGTGCAGCATACTTTTTCTCTGCTGACGGTGAGCCCCAATATGTCAGGAGGCCTATCTTCGTCGGCGAGAGGACGGCGATCGTCAGGCTGACCTTCGCGACTTTACCGTCGTAATCGCCAGTCCAGTTAATATCAATCATATCGATGCCATTGATCTTGCCTTCTCCGCGTTTCTCCGAAGCAGGATCAATTTTAACACCGCTTTCAGCCAGGAATTTAACGCCATCCAATACGACCTTGTCGGTGTTCTTAACATTCCCAATTTCAAAGGCGACATAAATTCCCGTATCAGGTGAGTTGGCCTGCACACCCTTTGCGATCTCTTCCGGCTCCCAAGCGTCCGGGAGTGTAATCGTTACAATGGGTTTGCTTTCGGGCAGTTCGAAAGATTTCGCAATGGCGAAATTCGTCAGCAGACCAACCATGAGAACGGCCGCAGCTGTGGATTTCATGAACTTCAAAATGCCCCCCTGTAGAACCCGGTTCGGCTCGCGCACTCCTCATCAACGGTGGACACCCAGGAGTCGAGGGGTACATATACGTATGCGTCCCTGATCCACCGTGATGTGCTTCAGATCGAGCTCCCCAGAATTCAGGAGTTCCGGCTCACTTCAGGTAGCCCTTCCCTTTAGATGCTCGGTGAGGGCGACGCGGATCTGCGAGGCGCTGGAGCGGCGTGGGCTGGCTGAGCAGGGTGGAACGAAGGCGCTTCCGCGGTGGAGGCCGCCCAGACACGACTGAGCCCGCCACGGCAGAGGGGTTGGGATGCCGGGCGGGCTCAGGTGAGAGCGAGCAAGGGGGCGCACTCCCGGATCGGACGATGGGCGATGATTGTTGCTGAGGCGTAAAAAGCCCCGCAAGCCGTGAGGCTGCGGGGCCAGCTGCTGAGTATCCGATGAGAGTGCGACCCCGCCGGCACGATGAAACCGGGAAGGGGCACCAGCGAGGCCGCGTTGGAGAGTGGGGGCATCCCTCCAATCACTCCAGCATGCTTGAGCTAAGATCCTGAGCCTTCACTCAGGTGAAGCGTGGCAAGAGAAAGCCCCGCGAGCCAGGAGCTGCGGGGCAGGAGTGAGCCAACTGTGAGAGTGGCCCCGCCGACGTCGGACCGGGGGGATAGACCTAAGCCGACGGGGCCATGTCGGGTGATCGAAGCCGACGGGACTGTCAGGAATTTCGTGTTGGGCGGCCATAGTGGACCCGAAGGAGGTCCCCGATGGCACGACGGAAAGCACCGCACATCCCTGACGCGCTC
>NZ_JAVDVV010000043.1:0-21261 GCF_031457035.1 Methylobacterium sp. BE186 | reverse complement strand
TCCAGCACGAGAGCCCCGGCGCGCAGCGGGAATCGAACTGGCTGCCGGCGCCGGCCGGCCCCTTCGTGCTGATGCTGCGCACCTACTGGCCGAAGAACGCGCTGCTGAACGGGTCCTGGGCACCGCCGCCCGTCACCCGAAGCGCCGGCGCGGCGCTCTAGTCTGGGGCAGCAGGAGGAAACGTCATGAAGCGTCTGATGATCGTCTCGGCGGCCTGCGTAAGTGCGCTGGTGCTCGCCGGCTCGAGCGCTGAGGCCCGCGGGTTCGGCGCCGGTGGTGGTTTCCACGGCGGCGGCTTCGGAGGTGGTGGCTTCCGCGGTGGGAGCATTGGTGGTGGCGGACTCCGAGGAGGCGGCTTCAGCGGCGCCGGCCTAGGGGGTGCGCGGGTCGTCGGCTTTGGGGGTGGGTACCGCGGCGGCTTCGGAGGCTATCCTGGTGCCGCGGCGGGCGTTTACCGGGGCGGGTTCGGTGCCTACCGTGGCGCGGCAGTCGGCGGCTACCGTGGGGTCTACGGCGGGGTCGGCCGCTATGGCTACGGCTACCGGCGTAGCTGGTACCCAGGCTACGGTTACGGTCTGGCCGGGCTGGGGCTCGGACTGGCCGCGGGCTACGCCCTCAGCGACGACTATTACGGTGGCTCTTACGGCTACGGCGGCTGCGAGCCATACGCCTCCTACGATCCGTATTACGGGACCTGCGTGTCCACGGGCTACTATGGCTACGCGTACTAGAGGCCTCGGTGGCGCGTCTCTCCTGCTCGCGCTCGCAGGGGCGGCGAGCGAGGCTCAGGCGGCGCCCAGACCGCATGGCGTGGCGCAGTTCGATGGCGCCTGGAGCGTGGTGGTGGTCACCGAACAGGGCAACTGCGATCGGGCCTACCGCTACGGTGTCATCGTTCGGGGCGGGCAGATCTATTACGCCGGCGGAGGCGACTTCATGATCTCAGGGCGCGTCCAGCCGAGCGGCGCGGTCCGAGGTAGCATCGTGCGTGGTATCGACCGCGCCGATGTGGTCGGCCGTCTCCGGGGCGACTATGGAGCGGGGGCTTGGACTAGCTCCGGCACATGGCGCTGCGGTGGCTATTGGAATGGCGAGCGACGTGGGTCGTAGGAACCGGGCCCGCTATCCTGGTTCATCGCCAAGTTTGGTAGAACCGGTAGGAGGGCGGGTATGGCCAAGTGCCTTCGCTTGCCGCGCTCAGAGAGGCCATCCAATGGCGTGATTTCTGCGATGGCCGACTCAATATTTAAATCTTACTGGCAATGACGGCTTCCTCGCCTACGCCAGATTCGGCAGTGAAATCTTGTGAAAAATATCCGAAAGATAGGGGACAAATTTTCACCGTCGCATTCAGATTGAATTTTCAATTGTTATGAGATGGCGCCCACATGCTCAATAAGACTGCGTGGCACTTCATGACAATGCTTCACGCGTCTGCGCTTTACACCTCTGCGCAGGCGGCGCCCTACTTTGTGTGGTATCTACCGTCCCCGACACCATTCTACCCGCTACTGGTGATAAATCCAGATAACAAGCCGTACTTTAGATGCACCCTCCAGCTGTTCCGGACCTACACCAAGCGGGACGGATCGCAAGGCTTCGATACGAGAAACTATTACTTCGCTGCACCACCCAACGCGCCGGTGTCGGCGGGAACCTGGAACTCGCAGGAGCACGGCGGAAACACCATAACCTCGACGAATGTCTACTGCTCATCGTGAACATCGCCGCCGGCCATGAACAGTCGTCACCCTGATCGTCACCGGCGACAGCATCGTGAACATCACGCAACCCTGAATGGGCTTCCGAAACGCTAAACCAGCGAACGGCGGCGTATTCCTGCTAAAGTACTGAGGGGCAAGACCTATTTGGTCACAGTGGGGCAAACCCTATTTGATCACTGCGCAAAAATTGAACCTTTGCTGGCATCATCGATTAGGTTCTATTCAATTTCCAATTCTACGAGATTTCGGAAGTAAATTTGCCCAAATACACCTATTATTTTCGTGTAGATCACGCTCCTAAGGGTCGATAAACGTTCTATTATTCGGTTATTGCGTCAGTTCAATGCCTTTTCTCGAGCTCCCACCGCGCCGGAGCACGGGGCCTTCTCGGCCGAGCACAGGGATCCGACGTCCAGCAGCGAAAGGCCCTTCCAAACCACGGCAGGAGGCAGACATGAGGGGAGTTCGAAGCCTGAACGGCATCAACCGACGCACGTTGCTGTCGACCCTAGCCCTGCTGCCATCCCTGTCGGGAACCCTCGTCCCCGCTGCCGCACAGACAAAAGAACCGGGCGGCTTGCTGCCGTCTTGGAACGAAGGGCCGGCGAAGCAGGCGATCGTCGATTTCGTGCGCGTGACGACCGAGCCGTCGAGCCCGACCTACGTGGCTCCAGACGAGCGGATCGCCGTGTTCGATCAGGACGGGACCCTCTGGGTCGAGCAGCCGGTGTACACGCAGGTCGCCTACTGCCTGGAGCGCGTCCCGGCCGTGGTCGCGAAAGATCCGGAGCTGCGGAACGTCGAGCCGTTCAGAACCGTGCTGTCCGGCAACCGCGAGGCGACAGCAAACCTCCCCCTGCGGGATCTCGAGAACATCCTCGCCGCCACACTCACGGGTATGACGGTGGAAGAATTCCAGTCCGAGGTGTCGAGTTGGCTCGAAACCGCCCGGCATCCACGCTGGAACCGCCCCTACACCGAGTTGACCTTTCAGCCGATGCAGGAGGTCCTGCGATACCTGCAGACCAATGCCTTCAAGACCTACATCGTCACCGGCGGCGGTCAGGACTTCGTACGCGTCTACGCCGAGAAGACCTATGGCATCCCGCCCGAGCAGGTGGTCGGCACCGCAGGCACAACGAAGTTCGGCTACGGCCAGGACGGCAAGCCGCTCCTGACCAAGGAGCCGAAACTGCTGCTCAACGACGACAAGGCCGGCAAGGTCGAAGGCATTCACCTCATGATTGGCCGACGTCCCGTCGCAGCTTTCGGTAACTCCGTCGGTGACCGTGAGATGCTGGAATACACGCGCGGCGGCCAGGGCACCCGCCTAGCGATGCTGGTGCTCCACGACGATGCCTCGCGCGAATATGCCTACGGTCCGGCGACCGGCCTTCCCGAAAGTAAGATCGGCACCTTCTCCCCAGCGCTCTACGACGAGGCGCGAAAGCAGGGCTGGACGGTGATCAGCATGAAGAACGACTGGAACCGCATCTTCGCCTTCGAGGCATGAGGCGGAAAGCAGGCTGCCGGATTTCGGCCAACCCCGATCATGGTCCCTGACCCGGGCAGATGTCTCACATCGGCCGGGAGCTTCCCGAGCACCCAGCCGATGAATGACTGCTTTGGAGATGCCGTCTGGATCGGCTGGAGGGGGCAATGGGCGCATCGGCCCCGGCCGGGTTTGGGTGAAAGCCGCCGGTCTGCTTTCCGCATCCAGACCGCATTATCTGAGATGCATTGCGGCTGAAGCGGCCTTTTCCAATCGGTCTGTCGCGGCGGGCGAGATGCAAATGCGGTTTCGCCCGCAAAGGCGCGCGAGAGTGAAGACCCCGCATTGGGGCGAGGCTGGGTTCACGGACCTGCCTCTCCTCTCTTCATTGGAGGGACGCGCCCAGCCACCCTCTGGCTCGGCCAACAAACCGGCGATCCACGCCGTGTGATGCCAAAACACGCTGCGACGAACAGGCCCTCCACAGGCGCACCATCCCGCGATAAGTGGTGTCGGCTCCAGGCACTCACTGAGGCAGTCGCGGCAGAGGCGTGCCGTCCCTCGGCAAGCCGTACCGCGCCGTATTCAGCTCCATCGCGAGGAGCGTGTAGTAGCCGCAGATCGCGGTCAGATCGACGACTCCCGGCTTCCCGAACCGCTCCTCGGCACTGGCGAAGGTCGCGTCCGAGACCGCCTTGTTCTGCTGCAACTCGCTGACGAAGTCGTAGACCAAGGCCTCGTCCGCGCTCATGTCCTCTGGCCGCCGCCCATCGCGGATCGCCGTGATGATCCCCGGCCTGATCCCCACCTTCTGCGCGATCGGCGCGTGGACATACCATTCGTAGTCCTGCGTCCAGTATCGTGCGACGAGCAGGATCGCGAGTTCCGACAGGGTGGTGCCGATCTTGGGCTTGTAGCGGAGATAGTCGCCCATCGAGCGGGCAAGCGTCATCACATCAGGCGAGTACATCAGCGGCTCGAAAGGCCCGAAGACGGGCGTCTTGCGGACCGCTTCGAATGCCGAGGCGGCCTGTTGCTGCTCGGCGGTGTACTGGCTCGGCGGAATGGTCGGCAGCCGGTCCTCACTGCGGGCCGCGAGCGGCGCCAGGATCAGAGCCGCTGCGATCAGAAGGCGCTTCATGAGTCGAACTCCCCACTTCATGGGTGGCGTGGTTTTGAAGCCTCGAGAGATCGATCAGGCGGCGGTGACCGACGATCGGCGGGCCGAGGGGCGGCACAAGGCGGTCGCGCGTCGGCACGAATCCTCGACGGCGGGTCTGTCCGAGACAAACTCACGGGCACGGGTGACCGGATCATCGGATCAGGTCGGCGCCCACTTTGCAGATCGCAGAATCGGCGTCTCTGGAAACAGGACCGAGCAGGCCGCCCCAATACCTGCCGAAGAGCTGAGCATCCGCCGCCGGTCTCGAGCTCGTTGATCAACTCAAATCATGGTGGATCTGAGTCGGAGTGGCCGGATGCCGGGTCAGCAGTCAGCGCCGTAGCAACCCTTCTGATCGTCGGTGCCGCCACGACAACGATCGGAATCATGAACGACCAGGCAATGGCCCATGCCCAGAGCCAATGGGTGAGAAAGCGGTCTTCTCCGGCCAGCGGCGCGCTGGCGATGCCGCTGGAGATCAATGTCGTGATGCCTGATTGCAGAACGGCAAAGACGTAGTGGGCGTGCTGTCGGGCGATCGGAGGCATGAGTGTACGAAGGTGCCTGCCTGTCCCTCGCGCTGAGGCACAAATAGGGCCACCGCTTAGACATGGCGTATGTCCGCCTGGGGTCTTCCATCCCCTGCATCGTCTGCGAGCGTCCACGATTCGTCACCGGGCCGCGAAGCGGTGCGATGCGGGCGAGCCATGATGGACAGCGCTGGAGGCGACGATCGGGACTTGCAGCCGGTGCAGAATTCATCGGCTCCTGCCGAGTTGCCTGCTACGCAGCCTGCTCATCGAGCGAAAAGCGGCTCGCCGGCCACGTATACTGACCGAGTGCTGCCACCAGTGCCGCCAGTGGCGAGGACCAGCGCCGGCCGCTGACCGTGACAAGACACACCTGCCGAGTGACCACCGGCTCCATCACCGGTAGGAGAGCCAGCCCTGGCAGGGTGGCGGTGAATTCGGGCAGGAAGCATATCCCCATCCCTGCCGCTACCATGCTCTGGATCCAGTCCTCGCGCTCGCTGCGGTGAGAGCGCAGGATCTCGGTGCCCTGTTCGCGCAGGAGCTCGGCGAGATGGTCCCGGTACTCGCAGTTGATCCGCTGCAGGTAGATCTGCCCCGCCATGTCGCGCATCCGGATCGCGTTGCGGCAGGCGAAATCGTGGCCCGGCCCGCAGGCAACCATGAAGTGCTCCTCGTAGAGCGGGCTCTCCCGGAGCGGATCGGAGAAGCCGCGTGGGTCAGCCATGATCGCCACATCGAGCTCGCCCCCGAGCAGCATCTCTGTGAGGCGTGCCGGCACGCCCTCGACGAGGGTCAGTTCAATGCCGGGATGGGCGATGCGAAAGCTGTTCAGGAATCCGACGAAGCGCAGCGGCCCGATCGTGCACATCACACCGAGGCGCAGCTCGGCGCCCTCCAGGCGCAGGAAGCGCGAGGCTGCCTGCTTGGCGCGCTCGCGCCGCTCGATCATCTCGGTGAATTCCGGCTCCAGCAGGCGGCCGAGATCGGTCAGGTGCACGTGGCCGCGCTCTCGAGAGACCAAGAGGCCGCCGAGCTCGTCCTCCAGCTTCTGGATTGCCCGCGTCAGGGCGGGCTGCGTCACGTTGCAGTGCTCGGCTGCCTTGGTGAAGCTGCCAAAGCGGCCGACCGCCAGGAAGTAGCGGATCTCGTGGAGCTCCATCGACAGCTCCGGGCTCGCGGTCACAACGGACACTTCGAGCCAATCGCTCGGCGCGGCCGTGGGACACCGGCCGGGTATTGTCTCGACAACTGGGCCGCAGTCGAGAGGGAGTGGGTGTTGGTACGCTTGGGCGCCGGCCGGCTCAGCGAGCGTGGTCGGGCTGTGCTGGCGCGATCAGTGCTCGGCGCGCAAGCAGCCGGTCGAGCTCCCGCAGGACTGCACATTTCGCGCGTCGTTCGTGGGAACGCTTCATCGGAGCCTCCTGAAAGGGATCCTCTGGTGCCGTCGCCGGATCACGTGACGGAGAAAGCGTGTCTCGATGAGCTTGGAGTGGGGCAAAAGCGAGATCAGGCAGCCCGGCTTGCCGAGTGCATGAACCGGGGAGGTCGGACGACGGCCGCTGGGGCCGGCTGGAGAGTGACGGGAACTGCCGGGACCCAGATCCGGACCTGAGTGCCAGCGCGTGGATCGAACACCGTGAGGACCATGACCGCCTCCTGTTCATTCATCGTGCCGTGAGGATCGCATCTCCTTCAGGAGCCTCCCGTGACGTGGCTCACGCTCTCGGGGGGCATCGGGCGCCCCCCGTGCGAAGCGTTGTCCATCGCGGGCTCCAGAGAGCGACGCCGATGACCTCAGTTGTGGGAATGGTGGTGCAGCATCTCGCTATCGTCGGCGAAGGGGCCCTGGGCCGGTGCGGTTCGCACCGATTTGGCTGGCCGCGCCGGCTGAATCGAGCGGCCGGCTTCCGAACCGTAGATCGTGTAGCGAGGCGTGACCCCATTCAGCGTCACTGCGCTGCCCTGTCCTTCGGGGTGCAGGATCGATTGGGTCCAAGCGTTGGCCGAGGAGGCGAAGGCAACGACGACGGCGCCGGCAAGAAGAAGGGTGCGCATGATCTTGATCCTTTCTGAAGAGAAGCGCGGAAACCACTTCCTTGCTTCTGGATCCGATCATCGGCGCGGCGGCATAGAGAAGATAATGCCGTTTGGGCATCGAGATGATGCGTGCTGATGGCAGCGAGCGCCGTGCAACGCTGTCGATCGTCGCCGCTGGCAGATCCAATGAGACACCGAGGCAGCGCCTCCGAAGGTTGGATCTGTCGGTCGGTCTCCCGAATGCGCACCAGCCTGTGCCGAAGGCTCGCGCTCGGCCTGCCCTACTCCTCGTCCCCGATACCACCGGGCATAGTCACGATGCACAAACGGCATTTTACGACGCCAGCAATGCCTCCGAAAGTCTGATCGCCACACCAACCGTGGAGATGAGCCATGACAAAAGTTCTGGTGCTTGCCGGAGCAACGGTTGCTGCCGCTTCCGGGTATGCCTGGGCCCAACAAACTTTCTCAGCGTGGGGCCACGACTTTACCCTCTCCCAGTTTGCGCCCCAGCAGATGATGGTAGCCGTTGCAACCGACACCAAGACGGGTCGGAAGTTCAACGTCCTGAAGTTGAAGAACGGGAAGATGATGGCCATCGCACCGGTCAACAGCATGCAAGGCATGCCCGAGACAGCACAAGAAGACATGATTCAGTAGGCTGCCGCAAACACCATTCATCGCATGTGGTTCGGGCGCCCCGCAGACAGGCCTGCGAAAGGGTCTCGGGGCACCCGCTCCGCTGTTCTCATCAGGCGGGCCAGTGGGGCTTCAATTATCGAAGAGAAAAGCTGCTCTCGGCAAAGGTGGCGAACCAAGAGGAATGGTCATCTCCTAACTCTGTACGCCTGCGACAGTGGACAGTCTCAGCTCCGGGGCGCATCGCAGGGGCATGCAAGCCGCCCGTCGACTGAGAAATCCCGCGCGTTGAACAGCCTGCACTTCTCAGGTGATGGAAGGCCTTGTTGCCTTTGCTGAAGTGGCCGATCCAGCGCTCCCTGAGCGGCTGAACACAGCCAGGCAACACATTTTTGATTTCGGGCGTAACCGCGGCACTGGACCTGCGAAAAGGGGAGCAGACTGATCGGAGGATTGTGCCAGCATGACGATCCTGCGCCGACGTCTCCTCCAGAGCCTGCCCTTGCTGTCGCTCGCGGCAGCGAAGCCCCAGGGTACGAGCGATGCCGTCACGACAACGGACCTCGTTCTGAACTGCGATACCGCAATGGGGCCTGCCCTCTCGCGCGCATCCGACCGGTTCCATGAGGCTGCGGGCGTACGCGTGAGGGTTTTCCCGACGAGTCCGGGCCTTCTTCTCCCGCAACTCGCCCGCAAGGTTCAGAACGACCTCCTGTTCACGCAGGACACCATCATGCAGGCGGCGACCGTCGCCGGCCTGGTCGCCGGCACGCCCGCGGGTCCATGGTCCATACGCTACGTTCTGGCCGCGCGCCGTGGAGTCGGAGACGCGGCGCTGAGGGGCCGCATCACCGTTCCAGACCGGACACCTGCCGCCGACGTGGATGGGCCATCGGTGATCCGGGCGCTGCACCTCGGTGAGCAGGCCGTGCTGGGCGTGCTCGACACGGCCGAGGTCGCCTTTCTGCTGGAGCGCAGCGAGGCAGAGGCCGGCCTCCTCCATGCAAGCGAGCTTGCCCATCACCCGAGTTTGGAGGTGGTCCGCACCGTACCGGATGCCGTCGTGCCGCCGCTCGCGTTCCAAGTCGCCGTGACGACCCTCGCACGCCGGCCCAACCCGCAGGCCTTCGTCGATTTCCTTCTATCGGCTGTAGGCCGGGCGATCTTGAGCGCTCATGGGCTGGAGAGTTCCGCGTGAGCGTCCTCGGCGTTCAGACCCATGCCTGGCCGGTGCGACTGGCACACTGGTCGATGGCGCTCGCTATCCTGATCATGGTCGGGAGCGGCTGGCGGATCTACAATGCCGAGCCGATCCTACCCTTCCGTTTTCCACTCGCAGTCACGCTCGGGGGAGATGTGGAAGCGGCCCTCGCCCGCCACGGCGATCCAGGGGTCGCCACAGCCATTGCCTGGCACTTCGCCGGTATGTGGCTGCTGATCGCCGCCTTCCTGCTGTTCGTGATCTACGGTGTGGTCTCGGGCCACTTTCGGCGCGACTTCTTCCCGGTGGGGCCCCGCGCATTCCTGCACGACTTCACCGCAGCCTTGCATTTCCGCCTAGAGCACCGCCTCGGCGAATACAACGCCGTGCAGAAAGTTTTCTACTGGGGCGTGCTTGCCGCGATCATCGCGATCATCGTCTCCGGCCTCGCGATCTGGAAGCCAGTGCAGACCTACCCGTTGGAAGTGCTGTTCGGCGGCTTCCAGGGCGCACGCATCGTACACTTCCTCGCGATGATCGTGATCGTCGGTTTCCTTGTCATCCATCTCGCCCTCGTGGCGCTGGTGCCGAGCACCCTCGTGGCCATGATCACGGGCCGATCTGGCTCGCCGGCCCCGAGGAACGGCGGACGTCCCTGAGCGGAGGAGCGCCATGCCCAGAACTCAGCAGGACCTCGCATTGCCGCGGCGCGAGTTGCTCGGGGGCGGCATCACGCTCGGCGCCCTGACACTGCTCACGGGCTGCGATGTGAGCGACGGAGACGCGGTCCAGGGGGCGCTCGCGCGCGTCTCGGCCTGGAATGATGCCGTCCAAGCCAGCCTCTTCAACCCGGATCGCCTCGCGCCGACGTTCCCCGAGTCCATGGCAAACAAGGATTTCCGCTACAACGCGTGGTATGGGCCAGAGCAGGCGCCACGGCTCGAGCCTGCGGATTACAGGCTGCTGCTTTCAGGCAAGATCGCCGACAAGCGTCCTTGGACCGTGGAGGCGCTGCACGCCCTGCCTCAGGTCACCCAGATCACGCGGCACGTCTGTGTCGAAGGCTGGAGCATGATCGGCAAGTGGACCGGCACGCCGTTGCGCACCTTTCTGGAGCGCATCGGGGCCGACACCACCGCCCGCTATGTCGGTTTCGAGTGCGCGGACGGTTACTACGAGGGCCTCGACATGCCGACGGCGCTCCACCCGCAGACGCTGATGGCATTTCGCCTTCACGACGCGCTGCTGCCGCATCGGCATGGATTTCCGTTCAAGCTACGCATTCCAACGAAACTGGGATTCAAGAACCCGAAATTCGTTACAACCATCTACGTCACGGACAAGCAGCCGCGCGGCTACTGGACGGACCGCGGCTACAACTGGTTCAGTGGGCTCTGAGCATGGCTCGTGCCTTCCCCGGAACCTGCGCGATCGGCGTGATGGCCAAAGCCCCGCGGGCTGGCTGCTCGAAGACGCGCCTCTGCCCGCCTCTCACTCCACAGGACGCCGCCGCCCTCTCGGCCGCCTTCCTCCACGACACGACCCAGAGCATGGCAGAGGCAGCCGCGCGGGCGCCCATCGCGCGATTTGCTGCGTATGCGCCCGCAGGCACGGAGAATCTCGTCCGGGCCCACATCGCCTCAGGAACCGTCCTCGTGCTGGCGGACGGTTCTCCGCCGATGCCAGACGGTGTGGATGGGTTCGGACGCTGCCTCCTTCACGCGATCGATGGGATGTTGGCAGAGGGCCACGCTGCTGCCTGCGTGCTGAGCTCCGACTGCCCGACCCTGCCCACCACCCACTTGGTGGAGGCTGCCCGTCTGCTCCTCGAACCCGGCGACCGGGCCGTGCTCGGTGCCTGCGCAGACGGTGGCTACTACCTGCTTGGGCTGAAGGCGCGATGTCCGGAGATGTTTTCGCGCATCGCCTGGAGCACGGCGAGCGTCGCCGAGACCACCCGCGCACGGGCACGCGGGCTCGACCTCGACCTTGTCGAACTGCCGCCCTGGTATGACGTGGACGACGCAGCGACCCTCGCCTGCCTGCAGGTGGAGCGCGGCGGCTACGCGGCACATGCGAGCCGGGCCGTGCTGGCGCGGCTCGGTTACGGCGAGGGTTCGCGAGGCGAGGCCTCTGCCGCTCTCGGCATGACCGATCGCCCCGGCCACGCCGCGATGATGCCATCGCCGCAGAGCCCGGGGCGTACGCCATGAGTGGGCGTCTCGAAACGCCTCCCGCGGGCCTCGCCCTGCTCGGGACCCTGCTGATTGCGCTGACGCTAGCTGCCCTGGCGCTTCACGTGCCCGGCGCCGACACGGTCGGCACGCCGCTGCGGGCGCAAGTGTTCGTCGGTGTGCTTGCGATCAGCGTCGCCGTCTACTTCCTCGCCGTTCGCCGCGTCCTGCGGACGCCATGCCGGCGGGCCGTTTGGTTCGTGATCGCCATCGCAGTGCTCCTGCGCCTACTTCTCCTGCCCTCGGTGCCGTTTTTGTCGAGCGACATCTACCGCTATGTCTGGGATGGACAGGTCCAGGCCGCGGGCATCAATCCCTACCGCCATGTGCCGGCGGATCCGGCGCTGAGCTTTCTGCGAGACCCTGCCGTCTTCCCGCTCATCAACCGGGCCGACTATGCCCACACGATCTATCCGCCGGCCGCGCAGCTCTTCTTCGCCGCCGTTGGACAGGTCACCACAACCGTGACCGGCATGAAGGCCGCGATGCTGCTCTGCGATGGCCTCGCAATTGCCTGTCTACTGCGCCTCCTTACCCTCTCTGGCCTGCCGCGGGAGCGCGTACTGATCTACGCCTGGAACCCGCTCGTGCTCTGGTCTTTCGCCTGTGATGGGCATGTGGACGCGGTGGCGGTGGGTCTGCTGGCGCTGGCACTTCTCGCCCGGGCGCGCCACCGCGACGGCCTCGCGGGGGCTTTCCTCGCCGCGGCGACGCTCGTGAAGTTCCTGCCCATCGTCGTGGCGCCGGCCTTCCTACGCGGCGGTTGGTTGTGGCGACAGGTGCTGACGGGCGCTGCCGTCATCGCCGCGCTCTACCTGCCCTATCTGTCGGTGGGGACGCAGGTACTCGGCTTTCTCCCAGCCTACGGCGCGGAGGAGGGCTTCGCGACCGGGCAGGGCTTCTGGCTGCTCGCCGGACTGTCTCACCTCGTTCCGCTGCCCGTCTCTGCTGCGTGGGGGTACGCGCTCTCGGTCGGCATTGTCTTCTCGGCCCTGTCGCTTTGGATTGCGACACGCCATCCGCCGACGGGCGCATCCGTGCCGGTTACCCTGTGCCGCGACGCCGGTATCCTCGCCGCCTGCGCGACTGTCGCGGCGAGCCCGCACTACGCTTGGTACTACGCGTGGCTCGCGCTGCCTGCGACGGTGTCCCCGAGCCCAGCGGTGATCTGGCTCTCCGCGGCCCCCGTCCTCTTCTACATCGACCCGTTCAACGAGCGCTTTGCCTGGCCAAGCCTCGTCTTCGTCCCGGCTCTTGCCCTCGCGTTGCGCGCCGGCCTGCGCGACCAGTCCGTTCCCATCGCGGTCAGTCCACGAGGAGCGTCCTGATGTCGATATCCGCCACGCTCAAGGACCCGCGACGCTACTTCGAGGGGATCGGCGCACAGCGCTCAGCAAGGTCCGAAGTGCTTCCGATCTGCCTCTACTTGGAGGTGACGAACCGTTGCAATCTGCTCTGCGAGACGTGTCCCCGCACTTTTGAAACGCTGGAACCCCCCGCCGACATGAGCTGGGAGTTGTTCACCCGGATCGTTGATCAGGTGCCGAACGTGGCTCGCGTGGTGCTTCACGGTGTCGGCGAGCCGATGCTGGTGAAGTCGCTGCCGCGGATGATCCGCTACCTGAAGAGGCGGGGCATCTACGTGCTGTTCAATACGAACGGCACGCTCATGCAGCCCAAGCGCTTCCAGGAACTGATCGACACTGGGCTCGACGAGCTACGTGTGTCGCTCGACGCTGCGGACCGCGCCTCATACTTGCGGGTGCGCGGCAAGGACTTCTTCGACCGGATCGTCCGCGATGTGGGCCAGTTCGTCGCCTATCAGAGGAGGATCGAGGCCGTCGTGCCGAAGGTCTCACTTTGGCTCACCGGCCTGAAGGAGACCATCGAGCAACTGCCGGCCTTCGTGCGGCTCGCAGCGGAGATGGGCGTGCACGAGGTGCATCTGCAGCGCCTCGTCTTCGACGAGGTCGGGTATGGTCTTGCCCGGGCAGATCACTCGCTGTTCGAGAACACGCAGGCTGAGGAACGCGCAGCGATTGAGGCTGCGCAGGCGATCGGGGCGGATCTCGGCGTCGTCCTCGACGCCTCCGGGGCGACCGAACCAGGCCTCAGCCTCAAGCGGCAGGCCGACGAGCAACCCTGGGCGACCTGCCGCCGCCCGTGGTCGCTGATGTACTTCACCGCTCACGGGCGGGCGCTGCCCTGTTGCATCGCGCCGTTCTCGGTGCGCGGATACAGCCACTACACACTCGGCGATGCGACCCAGGCTTCCCTGCGCGAGATCTGGAACGGCACCGCCTACCGCGACTTCCGCGCCGCGCTCCTCTCGGACGCGCCCCCCGCTCCCTGCCGGAATTGTGGCCTGCGATGGAGCCTGTGAGCGTCATCATTCCGACCCTGAATGAGGTCGAGACGATCGGCGCCGTGCTGCGCGGCATTCCTCCTGCCTATGCGGGAGATCTGATCGTGGCAGATGGTGGCAGCAGCGACGGTACGCCGGCCGCCGCTGTTGCCGCGGGCGCGCGAATGATCGCGGCCGGGCGCGGCTATGGCCGCGCCTGTGCGTCAGGCGCGGCGGCTGCGCGGCCGGAGAACCATGTCCTTGTCTTCCTTGATGGCGACGGAGCCGACCGCGGGGACCTTGTCGCGGAAGTGGCGGGTCCGGTGCTCAGGGGTGAGCGGGATTTTGTCCTGGCTTCGCGGACGCGCGGCGTGCGCGAACCAGGCGCGATGCTCTGGCACCAAGTGCTCGCAGGGCGGCTTGCAGGCTACAGCATCGGAGCGCTCTACGGGGTCCGCTACTCCGACATGTGTGCCTTCCGGGCGATCGACCGCGACGCCCTGGCGCGGCTTCAACTGCGTGAGATGACCTATGGCTGGAACATCGAGATGCAGATGCAGGCTGCTCGCGTCGGCTTGCGGATTGCCGAAATCCCGCTGCCCTACCGGCGCCGCGCGGGCGGCACCTCCAAGGTAGCCGGATCGCTGTTCGGCACGCTGCGGGCTGGCAGTCAGATGATGGCGACATTCCTGCGCGTCGCTGCCGGACCAACACCTCAGCCATGAGCGAGGCCTTCGCGCTCGCAGCCTTCTTGGCGCGCTGGAGCCCTCTCGTCCGGCACGACCTTGCCGCCTCGCATTCCGAGCCTCTGCCCCTCTCCTGGCTGCTTGCCGCCGCCGACGCGGAGGACCGGCGCCGTTGGGAGGCCCTCGACCTCGGCTACGCCCATCCCCAAGGTGCTCCCTGGCTGCGCGCGACTATCGCGCAGCGATACCGCGGTCTCACGGCCGACGACGTGCTGTGCTGTGCGGGTGCGCAGGAATCCATGAGCTGCCTGTTGCGCGCCGTCTTGGGACCGAATGACCATGCCGTGATGGTGTTGCCCCTCTACGGGCCAACCGAGACGGCCGTGACCACCGTCTGCGCCGCGACCGGTGTGGCGCTGAGCGACGACGGCGCATGGTCTCTGGACATCGACCGGCTCGCGGCCGTCCTGCGCCCGAACACCAAGCTCATTCTGACCAACATTCCGAACAGCCCAACCGGCGCATCTCTCCAAACTGCCGCGCGCGACGCCCTCGTGTCACTCTGCCGGCGCCACGGCCTCTGGCTCGTCAATGACGAAGTCTACCGCGAGACTGATGTGGAATGTTTGCCGCCCATTGCGGACGCCTACGAGCGCGGCGTCTCCATCGACGGATTGTCGAAAGGCTTTGGCCTGCCAGGTCTGCGCGTCGGCTGGATTGCCTGCCGGGAACGGGATCTGCTCGCCCGCACCCTCGCTATTAAGAGCGGACTGTCGAGTTGCCTATCCTCAGCGAGCGAGGTTCTGGCGCACATAGCGCTCCGAAATCGGCACTGGATCGTGGCGCGGACGCGCGACATCGGGCGCCGCAACCGGATCCTCCTCGACGCGCTTCTCGCGCGGCATGCCGCGCTGTTCGACCCGGACGGAGAGCGGAACCTCGCCTTTGCCTTCCCGCGCTACCGCGGCGTCGACGCCGAAGCCTTTGCCGTCGACCTTGCGCGCCGCGGTGGCCTGCTCGTGTTGCCCTCGACTCTGTGGCACTCGCCGCTTGCGCGGCTCCCGGCCGACCGCCTTCGTATCAGCTTGGGCCATGCCAGCGTCGCGCCGGCCCTGGATGCCCTGGATTCGTACCTCGCCGAGTGCGGGCGCTGAATTTCGAGTCATCGTTGGAATGCAAGGTCAGGCGAAGCTCGTCCCCTTGCGGACGAGATCGGCATCGTAGGCACAGCCAGCTTGCATGTGCCTCGGCTGAGGCTACTCAATCGCTTTACTGAACTGGCAAGCGTTGCTGGAAAATTTGGGCAGGGCACTGTTTCCGTGGACTCGCACCAGAAGGCTGACCAGCACTTCACAGCCGAGCCAAAACGAACGTGGCTCGCCAAGTTCTGGCGTGGGTACACGCGTATCCTGCACGCCGCCTTCGCGACCCTGGTCGGCGCCACCATACTCGTCCTCGGCGTCCTGTTCGTGAATTACGTGGTCCTGTCGACGCCGAAGGCACGGGCCTACCGCGATCTCGACCCCGCCGTCCCCGAATGCAGCGACGGGCTCGCCCGAGGCTGGACCGTCTTGGCGGATACCGGGCGCCGGCCGCTCGCTGGAACCGACCTCGTCGATGACGGTGGATGGATCGATGCCAGCAATGACGAGAACGCCGCTGCCGCCAGCGATCCGCGCTGGCGAACGCGCTTCCGCTGCGCCCTGCAACGCCACATCGTCACCGCGGAGCGCCCGGACGGCAAGCCGCTCGACTACACGCTGGGGTTCCTGGAATTCCAAGAAGACGGTGAGCCCTACGCCCTCGTGTCCCGCAGCGGCGGCAGTGACGTGGCCAACACAAGCGCGATGCTACGCCACGCGATGGAGAGCCAGATGCGCGCGAGCGGGAGAGCCGCGGCCGGCATCAGGCCGGTGATCACGCAGCTCGACGCGCTCAAACAGCACCTCTCGAGTGGAGCGAACTACGTCCTCGTATTCGTCCATGGCTGGCGCCACGACGCTCGCATCGGCGACGGCAACGTCGCCGACCTGCGCCTCTATGCGGCGCATGTCGCCCGCTTCCTGCAGCAGCGCTGCCCCACCGACCCGAGGGCGTGCGAGACCAAGGTCACGGCCATCTACGTCGGCTGGCGCGGCGCACGGGTCGACGAGCAGGGTTTGCGGGATCTATTCGGCGACGCAATCGGGGGCTTTCTCGGCGACGTTTCAGCGGCCGCTACCCTGTTCGATCGAAAACCGGTCAGCGAAGCGATTGCGCCCGCGGCGATCTCGGCCCTGCGGTCCATCGAATCGGTGCTGGCCACTCCGCGCCCGGATGGCAGCCAGCGCAACAATCGCCTGATCGTCGCCGGGCACAGTCTCGGCGGCAACATGCTCGCCACCGGCCTCAAGGACGACGTGCTGAAAGCGGTGCGCCGTCACGCCTTTGGCAAGACGCTGCCGCCCGTGCTCGGCAATCTCGTCGTGCTGATCAATCCAGCCTCCGAAGCGAGTAAGTGGACGACGGTCCAGCGCGCGGTCTGGGAGCGCATCGCGCTCCGCGCCGACGAGAACACACCAGCCGCCGAGATTGTTCGTGACACCGGCTTCTTCCCACCCGAGCAGCGCCCCGTGATGATATCGGTAACGGCTGCGCTCGCCTTCCCGGCGGGCGGGCTGCGGCCAGGTGATTGCGCCTGGATCGGCCTCGACATCGACGACGGGTACCAAGCCGCACGGCAGCGCATCCGGCAGCGGCTTGCGAGCACCGACGCCATGTTCCATTCCGGCGTCGACTATGATTGGGCGACGCACGATCTGTTCCCGACTTTCAAGCTGGATTTCCGCCCTGCGGGCGGCTTCCTCGACCGAGTCGCTGCCCGTTTCGAGGGCCGTCAGCCCCGCGGGATGACGTGCACGCCGCCGAGGGCCGCCGCGGCTCTCCATGCGCTCCTGACGCTGCCGCTGCGCGCGCTGGCGGTGATTGCCGAGACCTTCCCGTTTCAAGTCAGCCTCCGCGAGGAGTCGCATACGATCGGCAACCTCGATCCACCGCGGCCGGCGGCCGGTGTCCTCGCGGATACGCAGCCCTCGGCGGCACCTTTCGGTACGACTCACGAACTGCTCGGCTTGCACGACACGGGGCGGGAGCGCCACCACGCTTACGCGACCCTGGCCGACGCGTCGATCGACTGCCCGCGTTCGGACGGCTGGCTCACGCGGGCGCGGATGCGGAAGCAGGACCATCACGGACAGTTCTGGGACAGTGAGGATCTCGCCCTGGTCGATCCCGCGCGACCGGGTTTCGCGAAGCCCGCAGCGCGCTTCGTTCACGGGCTCCACCTGACTGGCATCGCGCCGATTACTCTCGCCAACGACCCCTTCTGGAACATGCGGGCCTTCGACAATGCGCTCTCGCGCCACGACGGCTACCGTCTCTCGTCCTTCATCTGCGCAATGAACCAGCTCGTGCTGGACGACATTACGGAGTCCACGCCGCAGATGATCGACACGATGGGAGTTCCGGGCGTCCAAAGCTCCGATGTGAGGCCCTAAGCTGTCACGGATATCGGCGCTCGGACATCTGCGACCGCCGTGAAACCGGGGGCTGCGATAGCCCTGGCTGTGATCGTCAGCCCGTCGGCATCCCGCATAAGCTCGTCGACCTGCACACCTTCCGGAACCGAGGGCACGACGGGTTCGAGATCCGCATCGCGCTCACCCTCTGCCACTCCGAGGATCAACCCGCCGCAAAGCGCTCAGCACCGAACCTGCGGAAGAACCTTAAAAGGGGCCCACGCAGCGATCCGGCGACGCGCTGCGAAGGCTGCCTCTCAGCCGCGGGTCTTCAGCCGCCAGCTGACGTCGCCCGTCTTCCAAGATATGCCAGTGATGCGTCCGAGGGTCGAGAAAGGCCGACATCTTCGCGTCGCCGAACACACTGGGCCATTCGGCAAAGGGTAAGTTGGTGGTCACGATCATCGAGGAGCGCTCGTAGAGCCGGCTGACCAGGTGGAACATGGCCAGCCGCTCAGGCAACCGGGCGAGTGTTGCTTAGCGGTCGCGACGTTCGCGGACGGTCGTGCGCTCCTCGCGCCGCTCGATGCGCTCTCTGCGCGGCTCGGGATCAACGCCGAGCACACCACCAACAGTGCCTGTTGCTGCGCCCACGGCTCCGCCGACCACCCCGCCAACTGGCCCAGCTGCGCGGTTGCCGTCCTCGACACCACGTTCTGCACCCCGCACTGTGCCTTGCGCGCAAGCAGGCCCGGTGACGGCGAAAGCAGAAAGAAGAAATGTTGCAGTCAGGAGTGCGCTCTTCATGAAAGATCCTTTCAGCTCGTTGTGTTTGCTTTCAGCTGTAGCTCGCAAGCGAGCCGGCTGAGATGCCTGTCAACGCATCGGCTCCCAAATGGCTGCACTCCGCCTGAGGCCCCCGGCGCCTTCATGAGCAAAACATTCTCGGCAAGCCTTGTACCTCACCCTCCGGTCACCATCTCCTTACCATCCAGCGGGATGGCGTCAGGTGTCTCAGAGATGGCAAGCAACATTCATGAGCTGCGGTCGAAGGGTGCCGACAGCGAGAAAATCACGGTCAATCTAGGCTTTGTCGATCTCGGCCGCGTAGACCTCATGGTGCGCGACGGCTTCTACGCCAACCGCTCCGACTTCATCCGCACGGCTGTGCGAAACCAGCTCGAGCGGCAGGAAGAGTCCGTGCGCCAGTCAATGACACGCAGGCAACTCAGCCTTGGCCTATCGCACTTTACCAAGCGTGATCTCGAGGCGGCCCGGGATGCCGGAGCGCCGCTTCAAATTCAAGTCATCGGGCTCGCGAGCATCGCAGACGATGTCACCCCCGAGCTTGCCCGGGCGGCCATCCGCTCGGTCGAAGTTCTCGGTGCCTTTCAGGCGAGTTCGGCAGTGAAAGCCGCTCTCGCCGACCGGACAGCCTGAACTTCAGACTCGTCATCCCACCGCAAGACCACCCGCACGGCAGCCTCTGCTGGGGCGAACGAAGGATCATGACCATGAGCGCGTTCAGCAAGATCGACATGAGCGAGGTGACCCGTCTCACCCGAGCCGGCAAACTCGCGGAGGCGATCGCACTCCTTCAAGGCCGTGAGGGCCCGGGCTCAACCCACGATGATCAGGGCCAACAGGCGCGTCAGGCAGCTTGGAGCACAGAGCGCGTAGGGCCGATGATCGATATGGTCACGCCCGCGTTCCCAAACGGCGCTTGGACGGAAGCGGGTCAATCGCCGGCCTCGTCTTCAGGCGCCTCCAAGCCTCGCGAGTGGGTCGCCAAGATCCGCAATCTTTCCGAGACCATGTCTGGATTCCACGGACGCCTTGCCGAACCGGGCTCGCTGCCTGGCCTCGGCGAGGGCCTCGGATCTAAACGGCAGGCACCGCTTCCCGTGCCGGATGGGGCTCGCTTCGAGGAGCGGACCTTCTCCAATGATGCGGGCAGCCGCACCTACAAGGTGTTCGTTCCGAGCGGCCACACGGGGCAGGCTCTTCCGGTCGTGGTCATGCTGCACGGTTGCACCCAGAACCCAGATGATTTCGCTGCCGGCACACGGATGAATGAGTTGGCCGAGGAGCAGACCTTCCTTGTCGTGTATCCACGCCAGCCACAATCAGCCAACATGCAAAAGTGCTGGAACTGGTTCAATGCGAATGACCAGCGGCGTGAGGGAGGCGAGCCGTCGCTGATTGCCGGTATCACGCTTGCCGTTGTCGAGGAATTTTCAGCCGACCGGGCCCGCGTTTATGTCGCCGGTCTCTCGGCGGGCGGCGCCGCGGCTGCCATCATGGCCGTGACCTATCCGGATCTGTTCGCCGCGGCCGGCATTCATTCCGGGCTGGCCTGCGGTGCGGCCAGGGACATGCCATCGGCCTTTGCTGCCATGAGCGGAGGCGGGACCGGCCGGCCAAGAGGAAACGGATCCATGGTGCGGACCATCGTCTTCCACGGTGACAGCGATAACACGGTCAAACCGATCAACGGTGATCAGGTGATCGCCCAGGCCACGCCGGCTGCCGCGTTGACCCGGACGACAACCTCCGGGAGGTCCCCGGGCGGGATCGCCTATACAAGGACGGTCCAAGCCGACGAAACTGGGCGCGAAGTCCTTGAGCAGTGGCTATTGCACGGTGCCGGCCACGCCTGGTCCGGCGGCAGCACGGCCGGCTCCTACACGGAACCACGTGGTCCCGATGCCAGCCGAGAAATGCTGCGCTTCTTCCTCGCGCCCACGATCACACCCGCTGACACGCGTCACTGAGTTGGCGGTCTGGGCAGCATGTGCGCATTCCGCATCGGTCGGAATTGGAGCTTATCAGGGCGATGAAGGTAACCATGAACATCGACTGCACGCCCGAAGAGGCGCGATTATTTCTCGGCTTGCCCGACGTAAAGCCGGTGCAAGCTGCGATGCTGGCTGAGATGGAAAAGCGGATGATGGCCGAGATGGAACGGTTCTCGCCTGACGCTCTCCTGAAGAGTTGGCTCTTGGCAGCCCCTCAGGGGTCAGATCAGATGCAGCAGGCGTTTGCCCGCATGTTTCAGCAGGGCTTCGATGGAGGTATGGCACCGCCGAAATGAGGCGCCATGAATTTGGCCGTATCAGACCAGCGCCTCCGGGAAGAGAAAACGGTTTAGGCGCTGGACGTCAGGCAGGGATGATCGCCGCTCTACCTGCGAGCGCAAGGACGACTCAGTGCCCGAGCGCTTGCTAGGGCAGAAGCTTGCTGGACACCCGATCGGCCTGGCACCATCTCCGAGCGTGGTGGGACCGAGGGGCTGACCGATGCGTGGGATGGTTCAGCCCACGCTACCGGAATGGACGCAGATCACATGAACTTCAAAGTGGCTTAGCTAGGCCGCTTTCTTGTCATGTAAGCGGGTTGGAAGCTCGATATCGAGATCGAGCCTCGAAACCTCCTGCCGCTGATCAACGCGGATTTGCACTTTGTCACGCTCGATCGCGACATGCTTGGCGATGACGGCGAGGATTTCCTCGCGCAGGATTTCAACAAGGTGCGACTGCCCAACCTCTGCGCGTTCATGCGCGATGATGAGCTGAAGCCGTTCCCGAGCTACGGGAGCGGTTCTACGCATTGCGAGAAGGCTGAGTAGGCTCATGCCGCCCTCCGTGTGAAGATCTTGCCGAGGAAGGACTTGCGCTCGCTGGGCACGCTCATCGGCACGGTCTCGCCGTTC
>NZ_JAVDVV010000042.1:0-21831 GCF_031457035.1 Methylobacterium sp. BE186 | reverse complement strand
GCTGTAGGCACGGGCCATGGCGATCTCCCTGACAAACCCTCAGGGATCAACGCTCACCCCGCCACGCCGACTCAGGGATCGTGGAAAACGCTCTAGGGTGCGCGCCGGAATTGAGAGATGCGCTGCCGCTTCGGCCGGCGTCAGGTATGGGCGCGAGGCGATATGAGCCTGAGCCGTGTCGGTGGTCGTGAGCATATCGAGGCCTGATGCGGTTACACGCTCACTGGCGTGCAGGAACACGCTGCCAGAGGGGCAAACTGGCTGTCGTCCGCGTCCGCGCACAAAGTGCGATTTTCTGGCCGAGCCAGCCCGAAAGGCACTCCGGACGTTTTGAAACTGCTCGCTACTCAGCGCGCGGCGGGTACCGGTCATTGGCGCCAGATGGGACCCGCGGCGGGGGACACCCGCCCCCCCCGGTCTGCCAGAGGTTGAAGTCTCGCGTGACGACACGCGGGTGTGTCTCGCGTCGTAGCTCTACGCCAGCCAGGGCGTGGGAGTACGCTGCTCCAGCAGTTCGTCGCCAGCAACGGCCACCAAGGCGATGACCTCGTCGAAGGGGGCGGCGCTGAGACTGGCGACCCGAGCTTCTCGGTTGCGGGCACTTAGCTTTCTGGGTCACGGGCTTGTCTCGCTCCAGGTGGCAACGATGCTGGCAGGGGCCACACCCGCACTCTCGTCGTCATTCGACAATACATCCGCATGGATGTATGTAGACGTCGACAAGGTGTACCCTCTCATATCAGTGATATCTCCAAAATAGCCAATTCTAAGCCTCATCGTTCGAGACTTGATTAGCGAATGAGTTGATATTGAGGCTGCGAGGCGCGATCAACTGCCAACGTGAGAGACGGCTTGTTCCGCCCCAGAGAAGTTTAACATCGGTGCCAACGTCGGTTGGCTAGGATGTCAGGACAGGAGCGGGGCATGGTTGAGGGTAAGCTCGTCGCGTACTACCGGGTGAGCACGGCCCGGCAGGGCGCGTCAGGGTTGGGCCTCGATGCGCAGCGAGAGGCAGTTAGCCACTTCCTCAACGGCGGCGCATGGCGAGTGGTGGTTGAGTTCACGGAGGTGGAGAGTGGCAAGCGGGCCGACCGACCCGAGTTGGCCCGCGCGATCCAGGCGTGCCGGCTCTACGGGGCCAAGCTGGTGATCGCGAAGCTGGATCGGCTCAGCCGTGACGCGCACTTCCTGCTTGGGTTGGAGAAGGCGGGCGTTGATTTTGTGGCGGCCGACATGCCGAACGCCAACCGGCTAACGGTCGGCATCATGGCCATGGTGGCAGAGGAAGAGCGCCGCATGATCTCGGCCCGCACCAAGGCGGCGCTTGCGCAGGCCAAGGCGCGGGGGAGGGTGCTGGGCGGCTACAGGGGCGTGACAGTCACGGAGGCCGCTAGAGAGGCTGGTAGGATCGCTCAAACGGCGCGGGCAAAGGCCAAGGCCAGTGACCTTGCTCCAATGATCGCCGAGCTGCGGGCGGCAGGCGTCACGAGCCACAGCGCCATGGCGTCGGCGCTCAACAGTCGGGGCATCCCGACCGCGCGCGGTGGAACATGGAGCGCCGTTCAGGTGCAGAGAGCGCTCGCTCGCATCGTCTGAGGGCGTGGCCCGCATTAGACAGCCCGGTATTTGCTCCGGATCCGTTCCTGCCGGCTTTGCGGTAGGTTCACTGCTGAACAGCCGAGACGGCAAACCTCAGACCCAGACGTCTTGAAAATTGCTTGAAAGTCTAAGGCCGTCGGGGTTGCAGGGTGGAAACAGGGACAGCCGTTTGGCTGTTCCACTAGGTTCTGAGACGTTCTCCTGCGTCCCGTTCCAGAAGCCCGAAACCCACCCTCTTGGAACGGGTTTGGAACGTTCCTCTGCGGCAAGCCCTATTGGAACGCCGGATTTGGGTCCCAACGCCTGCTCGGCCGCAGCGGCCCCCATTCGTGCCTCACGGCTTGAGGGACGGCATCGCCTCAATGCTCTCGCGTGTGCCGCTGACGGTCAGGTCGTTGTCCGCCTGTCGCAGGAGAGGAACCGGGATGCCGATCTCCCCGCCGCCGAGCCAGCGGCGACGGGCTACTACAGCGACTAGCGTAGTGCCATCAGCCGAGACCCGCACATCCTGCACACGGCCGACGACGAGCTTGTGATCGGCATAGAGCCAGCGGCCTCGCAGCGTCGGGATCAGCGAGGCGGCGCCAAGCTGCATGCGCGCATCCGCCCGGTCCAGGAGAGGCGTGCGGGCATCCTGCGCGTTCGCTCCGTCCACCAGCATCACGAGGGTGCAGGCCCAGGCGCCAACATGCCGTCGCATCCGCTACCCTCTTCCCGCAGAGGTGAGGATCTTCCTGGAATTAGTGGCGCGTCGTCTCCGGTCGGTTCGCCCGCCGCCATGCGCTGGGCGTCGTGCCCGACCAGCGACGGAAGGCATGCGTGAACGCGGCGGGCTCGGAAAAAACCAAGCAGTCGGAGATCTGCGCCAAGCTCATGCTGGTGTCGGCGAGCAGTTGCTTTGCCGACCGGAACTGCGCCTCGCTGGCGAGCTGCCGGAAGCTCGTGCCCTCGGCCCTCAGGCGGCGGCTCAAGGTACGACGGTTTAGCAGCTTCATGCGTGCCACGCGGTCCGCCTTGCAGCGCTGCCGGGTCACGGCGGTCTGGAGGTACTCACGGAGCTTGTCCGTCAGCGTGGTGGGCTGAGCGGCCTCAAGCCGGTAGATGCGATCCTCCACCTCTCTACGAACGGCCGGGTTCGCGCCTGCGATCCGCCGCTTCAGAAGCGTCGCCGAAAACACCAGAGCAGCGGCTTCCTGGTCAAATCGGATGGGTGCGCGGAAGAATGCTCCGTACGGGGCCACATCGCACGGCGCGGAGCGCGGCAGCAGGACCTCCAGCGGCACCCAGCCCGGTCCGCACAGGGCTCGCAGGATGTTGGTCATGGTGGCGAGCGCCCGCTCCAGATGCAGGACGGCGCCCTCGGCCTCGGGCTCGTGCGGCGCATAGCTAAGGACGGCGGTATCGTCGTAGATGCCGAGGCCGACCACGGCCCCACGGTCTCGCACGCACGCATGCGCCTCCAGGGCCCGCAGGGCGGCACCCACCGAGGCGCAGTTGCGCAGCAGGAGGCCGAGGAGGCCGAGCGAGGCCAGGGTGGTCCGCTGCCCGACCAGCAGTCCGAGATGGGGACAGCGCGAGCAGTCGGCTGCCAGGGCGATCAGGCGTCCGATGGCCGTGAACGGAACGGGCTTGCTGCTGTCAAACCGGCGCGGATCGAGCCCCGCTTCAGCGAGGAGGCCGTCGAGGTCCACGTCGCGTTCCACCAGGACAGCGTGGATCGCCCGCACGACATCGGGATGGATGAAGCCGACGGACGGCGCCTTCTCAGCCCCATCGGAACTCTCGTCCGCGGCTGCCCCGTCCGAGCAATCGGTCGTATGGGGTCCGACTGAGGAAAACATGACCATATCCTCCTGCCGCCAGATGATCGTATGCAGAGATCCGCGCTTGATCAAATGGGACAGGAGAATTCATTCTTTGCGTGTGACCTACTCTCTATTTGTTCGCGGGTATACGCTCTGACGTTTCGTAGCTGGGGCGCCGATGCCTCTCGTGCTCGGACGACACGCTCCGGCTGCAGCGTCAGTGCTTTGCGTCTGTCTGGCCGCCGTTGACGGTGGTAAGGTCTGCGCCCGGCGCGGCCGGCGGCTCCCCGTCGAAGAGGGTCTTGATGACCCGGGCGACGCTGGCGCCCACCTCCGGCGGTTTGATCGACAGAGCCCGCTCGACAGCCTCTTCCCTCAGGGTGTTGTGGTCCACGAAGCCGAGACGCTCCAACTCGTGCAGCAGAAGCGCGCTCATCACCAATCCTGCGACGGCCTGATGTGCTGTCGCGGCCAGCGCCTTTTCAGCCTGCGCAGAATTCTCCGCCTGCATCAGAGCCAGCTCAGTGAGCTGCTTGTTGGTGAAGGGATCGTGGATGTCGCTCATGCCATGCCCGCGCCGCGCAGGCGCTTGAACCGCAAAGAAGCCGACCGGCCGCGGGCCAAGGATTGGTCGGCTGAGAAACGGAACGGCCCTCTCCTTCTCGCAGTTCCCGCGTGCCCTGCTTGATTGAACAAGGTGTGGGCCGTTGGTCGAGCAGCGTTAGAGGCTCACAACTTTGCGGCTCTACAGCTCGTATCAGTAGCGCCGCTCCATCCGTCGGTCGTGCCGATCCATCCGCCGTTCTTGCCGATTTACCTGTCGGTCCATCCGCCGGTCGTGTCGACCCATCCTTCGGTTGTGCCGACGCTCCATTCCGAGGGTTTGCGTCTTGATGACCAACCCGTCTGCCGAGCCAAATGCTTCAACCGCGGGCCGAGAGTTGCTGAGTGAGGCAGCCTTTGCTCCGCTTCCCAGTCCGAGCGCGAGCGCCGCAGCGATGGAGAGCCCCGCAAGTTTCAGATACGACATAGCTCTCTCCTCCGTCGCGCAGGGGCCATCAAAATCGGTACACCAATCCCATTCTTGCAATTTCTGCGCGCACTGCTTGATCGAACGAGCCGATCTGAACGCAATGCCGAGGGCTCCATAACGCCCAATCGGCGAGAGCATCGCGGATTGGGCATTATGGAGCCGTTCGGTTCGCGTAAGCTGGCATTACGGAACTCAGCCGCTCCTATCCCTCTTTGTACGCCCCGGGGATGCCATCCTCCCGGCGCAACGACCAAATGATGTCACCAGCCTGGTTCATGAGCACCGCCTCGCTCAACCGCATCGGTCCCTCCGGCAGCGGATGTGCCTTGGCTTGCCTGATTGCGTCTTCGAGCGTCTGCGCCTCGATCGTGACGGTGTCGAAGCCTATCCCTGATCTTCCGTCGGAGAAGTGCAACTCATAGCGGAGGCGGTAGGTCTGCATGTGTGGCTGCTCAACGCTGAGGGGCAGGCGCGCACCTGCCCCTTCCGCGGACGTCCTTGCTCACCGCTCCTCACGGCCGCTCTGCGGCAAGTCGCTGGCTTGGCCAACGAAGGTCGGCACGCCTCGCAGCACGCCCTGGAAACCTTCGAGCGGCCCCCCAATGATGAGGCCCTGCCTGCCGATCCGGTACTCGCGGATGGTATCCTCGTGGGCGCCCGCCCGCTTCTTGATGATCGACACCGCCCGTCGGACCCGACCAGACGCCTCGAAGTAGCGCAGCAGGATCACCGTGTCGGCGAGGTAGGTCACGTCGACCGGGCTCTGCATGTTGCCGACGAGGCCATGCTGGGCCACCGTCAGGAAGGTCGAGGCACCCTGCCGGTTCAGGTACTGCAGCAGCTCGTGGACGTGGAGGATGAGCGCGTTCTCCTCCGGCATCGCGGCCTGGTAGCCGTTGAGGCTGTCGATCACGACCGTCTTCACGTCGTGCACGTCGACGCAGACACGCACCTGATGGGCGAACTCGCCGGGCGACAGCTCCGCAGCATCAACCTGCACGACGAAGATCTGCTCCTTCTCGCGCAGTTCCTCCAGTGGAAAGCCGAGGGCCCGCGCGCGGTCGAACAGCAGGCCCAGCTCCTCGTCGAAGACGAACATCGCGGCACGCTCGCCACGGGCGACGGCCGCTAGCACATACTGGATGGCGAAAAGCGACTTGCCTGTGCCGGCTGGGCCGAGGATGAGCGTGCTCGACCCTTTCTCGATGCCGCCGCCGAGCAGTGCGTCGAGCTCCTGGATGCCGCTCTCTAGGCGCTTGCGGCTGAACGTGGTCTTGTGCTCCAGCGAGACGAGGCGCGGGAAGACCTGCACGCCGCCGGTGGCGATGGTGAAGTCGTGGTAGCCGCCGCGGTAGGGCTGGCCGCGGTACTTGATGACCCGCAGGCGCCGCCGCTCGGCGCCGTACTCGGGTGCCAATTCCTCCAGGTGAGTGACGCCGTGAGCGACGCTGTGCACCGTCTTGTCGAGGGTGTCGGCGGTGAGGTCATCCAGCATCAGGACGGTCGCATCGTGGCGCGCGAAGTAGTGCTTCAGCGCGAGGATCTGCCGGCGGTAGCGCAGCGATCCACCCGCGAGCAGACGGATCTCGGACAGGCTGTCGAGGACGACCCGGCTCGGTGCCGCCTCTTCGAAGACGTCGAAGATCTGCTGGGTCGTTTCGCCGAGTTCGAGATCGGAGGAGTAGAGCAGGCTCTGCTGCTGGTCGGCATCAAGCAGGCTCTCGGGAGGGATCAGCTCGAAGACCTTGATGAACCCCTCAAGGCTCCAGCCATGCGAGAGAGCCCCCTCGCACAGCTCCTCGTGCGTCTCGGAGAGCGTGATGTAGAGGCCCTTCTCGCCCCGCGCGGCGCCCTCACGGAGGAACTGCAGCGCTATGGTTGTCTTGCCGGTGCCGGGGCTGCCCTCAAGAAGGTAGAGACGGTCGCGCTTCAGGCCGCCGCCGAGGACATCGTCGAGACCTTCGATGCCGAAGGCCGCCTTGTTCGAGGTGTCGGCGGCTGCAGTCATCCTGGCTGATCCCGATCTCAGGTGTGTCGGACAGGCTCTAGCTAAATGATCGGCGCGAAAAGGCGAAACCCTGTTCCGACAGGACAAGCCGTCTCGGACCTTAGCAGGGAAGCGGCGGCGCTCGTCTGCTGGGTGTTATAGAGCGCACCACACACTCACTTTTGATGTCAGCGTAGATCGGAAGCGGAGCCTAAAAAAGCAGGCGTGGCAATACGGCGGCGACGGCGCAGCACTTTCCGCATTACGCCAAGCAAAAAAACAATTATACATCCCTGATCGCTGGCTGTGATCATGGGCGCCAGCGACTGAGAGAGACGCGCGCTCCCGCCTAAGCTCAAGCGGAGTGCTGCATGGCTCGCTACTTCTTCAACGTCATCGACGGTCTCTTCCTCACCGACAACGAGGGTACCGAGTGCGCCTCGCTGGACGTGGCGCGGGCTCAGGCCATCGAGACTGCTGGCATGATGCTGCGCGATGTCGGGCGCAACTTCTGGGACGGCACCGAGTGGCAGATGCTCGTCACCGACACGGAGCACCGCACCCGGCTCAAGCTGCGCTTCTACGCCGAGCAGATCGAGTAGCCGAGCGGATCGCCGGTCAGAGCAGTAGCTCACCGCTGTCGCAGGACGCAGCGTGCAGATAGCGCGGGCTGAACTCCGCCATGGCCCTGATCCCCTCCAGGTCCAGCAGCTTCAGGCTCCTGCCTCTCAGCAGGATCAAGCCGCGCCGCCGCAGATCCTGCAGCAACCGGTTCACGTGCACGTTCGACAGGCCTAGCGTGTCAGCGAGGTCAACCTGTGTCAGCGGCAGAGGGCACCAGCCCTCCCGCACCAGACCCACGGCTTCCATGCGCACCAGCAGTTCGCAGAACAGGTGCGTCACGCGCTCCTGAGCCGAACGGCAGCCGAGCCCCACGATCCAGGCACGGGCGGTTGCCTCCTCGGCGAGCTTGGACAGGCGCAGAGCCCGCGCGATGTTCGGGTGCTGCGCGATCAGGCTGACCAGAGCCTCACGCGGAACGCGGGCGATGATGCACCTCGACAGTGTGCCGACCGCATGATCCATCGAGCCGAGATCGGCCAGATCCACGTCGCACAGGTCGCCCGGCAGCAGGTAGGCGATGATCTGCCGCGAGCCGTTCTGACAATGCGTGTAGCGGCAGGCAAAGCCCTCCAGCACCAGAACAGCGTCCTCCGGCACAGCGCCCTCCCGGATGAGGTCGATGTGCGGATCGACCGCGCGTGCCTGAGCGCTGACGCTCTCCAGGGCAGCTCTGTCCTCCTCCGTCAGGTGCACGAAGCGTTCGAGCTTGCGGATGAGGGGATTGCGTGAGGTCAGCTCCGGATCTGTGAGCCGGATCGCCGACGCGGTGATGCTGTGCAGGGCTCTCATGGCCGCAACTCCGACAGGGACAGCTCGTTCAGGGTGACCACAACGTCCCACGGCCAAGCCGGCTTCCTGAGCCAGCGCACACCATCATGACCGCCGATGAACGTGCTGCTCGGTTCGCCATCGGTGTGGATGAGGCAGGGCACACCGCGCAGGCGCAGCTCGCGCAGCAGCTCGGTGCAGGGTCCGTCCTTGAGCGCGAGGTCGACCACCGCCAGGGTAGGAGCCTCTCGCTCGATCTGCGCCAGCGCTTCCTCTGCGGCCCCGACCGGCCCGATCACGCGGTATCCGGCGCTCTCCAGAGCCTCGCTCAGGTCCATCCCGAGCAGGGCATCGCTCGCTGTCAGCAGCACCGCGGGCTGCCCATCTGCAGGACCCATGCTGACCTCTCGATGCAGGTGCCGCTTGCGGTCAAGCTCGCGGCAAAGACAACATAGAACAGTTTCTGTATAGGGCCGATCTGCTAGGATTGTGAACCTTCAACGTTCCTCGGTGTGATACCCCACCCATCGAGAAATGCGGGGTTTCACACCAAGGAAGATTTCGCTCGCTATTCCCTCTTGATGCGCAGAGACTATGTGCGTCGCCTGCCGGTGATCCGGGCGCAGGCGCTTGGGAGACAGCGTGTGCTCTTGCCCCGACAGGGAGCAGAGCTGTGTCTCAGCCTCAACAATCCGCCATCCACAACCGTCTTCTGAAGGCGCTCTCGGCCGACGACTTCGCGGTGGCCAACACCGAGCGTCAGAGCTTGCTAAGCAGTGGAAGCCGAACCGCCTCGATACATGATCGCTTCGCCTTCATGTCCGAGGAGCCGGCATACCGGCCCATCGTCATGCCGCCGGGGCGATTTTCACGCGAGTGCCCTAAAACGTCGGAAATGGTCCAATCCGTGAATCCTACCCCACCGGCTTCCAACGCTTCCTGAGCCTTGCGCGAGAACCAGCGTCGAAACGAGTGCAAATCGACGCGCGATTGGCGCTCGCTCTCGAACCTGTCCTCTACGCCGAGCTTACGACGCTGCCGCGTAAACGCCTGAGTGATAGGTGCACCGCGGCCACGGGCCTTGCTCGTTTGAGGCGGCAGTTCGTGAAAGACGAAATCCTCAACCCCCTTTCCGGTGATGCGACGGTCGACAAGGGAGACAAGGTCAGAGTGAAGCGGCACCTCGCGGGCCGCGGAAACCGTTTTGGTGCCAGGAACCTTGATGATGCCGCTGCGCACGTGACGCACACGCAGCGTAGCGATCTCCTCGCGTCGCATTCCTGTGAGTGCCGCAAATCGGCAAAAATCGGCGATGAGAGGGTCGGTGAGCCCATTCAGGAGCGTAGCGACCTCATCATCTGTAAAGGCTCGCTTAACTGCCTCGCCAGGATCGCGGGCGCAATCTGGGCGTTTGGCCTTGCTAAGTGATTGCCCAGACCATGGGCTGACTTCTCCAATATGACCGCGTTTGTGTAGCCACCCCCAAAACGAAGCCAACGCTGTGATGGCTTTGTTAGCAGTGGCTGGCGCTGCGTTCAGGTCGATGAAGCGAGCGCGAATGAACTGCCCAGCGACACGCTTCGTGATGGCTTCGACCGTAGGCGGCGTGTTGGTATGCTCGCACCAACTCGTTAGGTCGCGGATGGCTTGACGATAAGCTGCCTCAGTGCGGCCCGCGAAGGCGCCTTCGTGAAGCCAGTGGTCAACCAGAGAGGCAAAGGGTGTTGCGCGCCCAGACACAATGTGGGCGAACAAGCTGGCGTCATCCGAACCGTCCTCTTCAGCTATGCGGTCGATCCGGAGATCAACGATCGGAAGGAAGGCAACGCCGTCTTCAGTCAGCGTACCCGCGCTCAGTAGCCGGCATTCCTCCTCAACTTCGCGACGCCATTCCATCGCTTCTCGGGCAATGTTAGCGCGCTGAACCGGTCGGATTGGGGCGATCGCACCTTCAGAGGGGCGTCCAGCATCAGCATCAGCGATGCGTTGCTTCAGCCGGCCAAGAGCCGGCCATTTCATGGCGTCAGCCTCAGCCAGGGTTGTCGCATTCAGCGGCTCTTTGAGCCGCGTTGCGCCCAGAACCTTCACGAGCCTTGCGGGCACAGCGACGGTCACCCGATACCGGTTGCCGTGCCGTTCCAGGTGCTGCCCAATCCGCTTCGTCCGGCGGTTCCGCATCAACCTTCCTCGCGCGTTTCGTACCCACGTCGTACCCAAACGCCGTACCCTCACGCGATTGTAATGTCCAACAAATTCCTGATTTCAGACACTTACTGCAGAGCTGCTCTGCCCTCCCGTAGGGCGCGCCATCCACTGGCGGCGTAAATAAACCAGATTTTGCAGTTGCTGACGGCAGGGGCCCTGCGAATGAGCCCCCGACTTGAGCCCCCATGGCTGCGGCTTCGAGACCCGCCTCGGGCTGTTCCGGCGCAAAAATTGGTGGGGGTGAATCTCCTCGGGCGACCGCGACAAGGCCCCTCCGAGTGGCCCAGACCTTGGGGTGAGGGCAGCTCAAAGGATTCAGGATGCCCGAAAAACCTGCGCTCAGCCCGGACCCGTTTGGCGGGTCAGGGTGAGAGCCAGGGCCTCCGCCACGCAGACGCTGTGCGAGCCTGGACGAACTGTCCCGCCAAGCCCCAGATCGCTGCGATGTCCTTCTAAACGGAAGATAACTGCATATTGAGGCCGCCGTAACGTCAGTGGTAGTCAGGATCCCGTCGGCCCGCTTCCGGGCCCAGCGGATTCCTGCCGTTGGCTCAAACCCTATCGCCCGCGCGCACCGTTTCGCTCCGGGACCACGCCTGGGTTCCTACCCGAGGATCCCTGCTTCCCGAGTTGGTCGGGCCGGTCGACACGGAGTCGCGCGCTTGGATTCGCCTGCCGTGCCAGTGGATCCTCGACGGCGGGCTGCGCCTGTTCCGGGATGAGGTGGCGTATCGCGGACGGTCGGCGGCCGCATTGAAGATCCTGCTGACGGTCGCCCTCATGGCCGACGAGCCGGATGCCGGCACGCCGTCCGGGCAGCGCGTGAGCACGCTCCTCTCCTACGCGGATCTCAATCGCCTGTCGGGGCTCTCCACGATCCTGATCGGCGCCGGCAAGCGGTTCCTGTGCGGGCACGGCCTCGTCGCGGTGGCGCATGAGGGGCAGGGGCGCCGCATCCGCTACTTTCTCGGTCGCGGCAGCCGCCTCGAACCGCAGGCTTTCATCCCCTTCCGCCACCGTGCGGAGGGGGCGTGGACGCGCATCGAGACGCTGCACGACCTGTCCTGCACGCAGATCCACGATCTCAACGCGCTGAAAATCTACCTCGTCCTGTGCGCCCTCGGCGGCGGCCGGGATCTGAGCGTCACGGTGCGCTCCTCGCTCGTCTGCCAGCTCACCAACATTCCGGAGGCGAAGATCGCGGATGCGGTCGGCAATCTCGCTCGACGGAGCTTGGTCTCGGTGCAATCGGCTCCCCGGCACGAGGGAGGCGATTGTCTCCACCTCCGTCCCCTGCCACTTCGGTGATCTGCGATGGCGGACCCGTTCGGTCCGGCTCGGCCATCGTCCTGCAGCCGTTCCGGCATCTCGCCTGGGGGCGAGCGAGGCCCTGCGCACCGCCGGGATCAGGAGCCGCGCCGAGGGGCGGGATCGCGCGCTGGGCCTTCGGCGACAGGCGGAGGCGGTGCCCGCAAGGGTGATCAGGGATCTTCCGCGGGCCACCCGAAACGTAGATCGCGATCACGGCGGGGGCCCCCGGCCGAGCGCCACGCAGGCGGCCCTGCCGTCCTGCGAGAAGGCGAGGCCCTCGGCCCCCGCAACCGCCCACACCCTCGACCAGATTGGTCGAGGAGGAGGCTCGCGAGCACCCGCCGCGATCCGGGTGAGATCACGCCCGGCCGCCGTCACGGCCGCCCCCATCGGTCGGGTTGCGAGCGGCCCGGAGGGGCGCGCTCCCGACGCCCTCGCCTAGGCGACCAGGAGGCTGCAGGCCGTGTAAAGCTGGGCCTCGCCGATGCCGGCCAGCGTGACCGAGGCGCCGTTCGCGCTGATGACGACCTCGCCGCACGCCGTCTCGCTCGTTGCGGCCAGCACGTCCGCGGGGTTCGACAACCCCCATTCCCGCAGGTCGAGCCGGTCCTGCCCCGGCGTGAAATCCGTGATCCGGTCGTGGCCCGCATCCGCGGCGAACACGAACAGGTCCGGATCCAGGCCTCCCGTGAGCCGGTCGTCGCCGGGGCCGCCGCGCAGGGTGTCCGCCCCGTCGCACCCGTCCAGCACGTCGTCGCCGATGCCGCCGTCCAGTCGGTCATCGCCGCCGTTCCCGTCGAGGCGATTGCCCGCGCGATCTCCGATCAGGGTATCGGCGAGGCTCGAACCGACGACGTTCTCGATGCCCTGGAGGACGTCGCCCTGCGCGTAGCCGCCGAGGCCCGCGACGGGCCTCAGCGCGATCCCGAGATCGACGGTGACGCCCTCCGAGGAGGCGGTGAACAGGAGGGTGTCGTCGCCCTCTCCGCCATCGATCATGTCGGGATCGGGTCCGGGCACGAGCGTGTCGTCGCCGGGCCCGCCGGACAGGAAGTCCTTTCCCGCCCCGCCCTCCAGGCGATCGCTGCCCGCCCCGCCGATGAGAGTGTCGTCGCCCGCATGGCCGATGAGCGTGTCGTTGCCGTCCTCGCCGTAGGCGAAGGCCCCGAGGTTCCCCGAGCCGGCTTCGAGGACGTCGTCGCCCCCGCCGCCATGCAGGGCATCGAGGCCGAGGCCGCCCTGCAGGATGTCGTCCCCGTCCTCGCCGTAGATCGTGTGGTCACCGGCCGTGACCCTGATCGTGTTGTCGTGCGCGTTGCCGACGAGCACCACGGCCGCGCCCGGCGTGGCCGGGAGGCCGTCGTGTTCGTAGGTCCGGTCCTCCGCGCCGAGCTCGACCGTCTCCGCGACCTTGAAGGCGGCGAAGTGCAGGTGATCGAGCCCCGTGTTCCGCATGATGATGTCGGAGAAGTGCTGGGATCCGATGTCGGCCAGGAGGAGCGGGGCATCCTTGAGCTGGTTGAAGTAGTAGAAGCGGTCGCCCTCCTGCAGGCGGTCGAGCTGCTCTTGGAAGATCCAGGTGAACGTCGACCCCATCTGGCTCGCACCGAACGGCTTCTCCGCGAGGCCGCCGACGAACAGGTCGACATCCTGGACGTGGACGTCCTCCTCGCCATAGGCGGCCTTGAAGAGCGCCAGCAAGGCGGCCTGCTCCTCCGGCGTGCCGCGCAGGTGGGCCCCGAACTCCGACCAGGTCTCGTAGGGCTTGAGGCTCGGCACCTTCTCGGGTTGCGTCGCCGTGTAGTTCGACGCCTGATGAGCCTGCTCGATGAGGCTGCCGGCCTCGCTCACGGAGCGCCGGAAGGCATCGAGGGTCGGCAGCCCGGCTTCACGGCCGCGCTCGATATTGGCGGCGTAGAGGTCGAGCGGCAGACCGAGAAGCTTGCTGCGGATCACCTCGACGATCTGCTCGTCGATCCGCTGATGCGCGACCTGCACCTCGCCGCCGATGATGGCGGCCGCGCCGCCGACGCCGCCGGTGAGCGGGTCCTCCCCATCGAACATGGCCGGATTCAGGAAGGCCGAGAACAGGGGCACGTCCTGCGTCCGGCCGCTGCCGTCCGTGAACGGGAGGGTCTCGTTGATCATGGAATGGCCGACGCGATACATGGCGCCCGCGAACTCTTCCGTGATGCCGGGATTGACGTTCGGGTTGTAGCCGCCGAATCCGTGCGAGGGGCCCGGCAGGCCGCCGGACAATCCTTCGGCGAATTCGGTGAAGACGGTGCGCTGATATTCGGCCGTCGTGACGATCTTGGCGGCCTGGAACACCTGATCGGCGCTCCAATCCGGGTGAAGCGCCCGGATCCGCTCGGCCTCGAAATTGTGCTCGCGGTGCCAGACCGTATGGACCGCCGTGATGGCGACGTTCTCGTCGGCCCGATGGTCGCCGGCGATGTGGTAGGAGAGCAGGCTCTCCAGGCTGAAGGTCGGATTCGCGGTGACGCCGTCCGGACCGAAGGGGGAGGCGAGGGCATCGTTCTTGTCGCCGAGCATGATCGTGTGCTTGGCGTCGCCGATGTCCCGGAAATCGATATAGCCCGGCAAGGCGGTCAGCCTCGCCCAGGCCGCACCGTCCGTCAGCGTCCCGGCCGCGACATCGGTGACCAGCCGGTCGAGGACTTCTCGGGGAACGCCGTTGTTGACGAGAACATCGGCGTAGCTGGGAAGATTGCCGCGCGCGACCCCGTCCGGGCCCATATCCGTGCTGCCGTCGAGAAGACGGTGGGTCTTCACCCAGCCGCCATGCCCATCCGGGATGAGGTCGCCGGCGGCGGTGCGGGCACTCTCGCGCAGCAGGTCCGTCATGCGCGCCTCGGACCCGTAGGTCTGGCTCTGGTCGACGAAGGGCGAGATCTTGTTGAGATGCGCGGTGCCGCCGATCGTGTTCATCACCGGAGTGCCCTCGGCATCGACGGCGACGGCCCCGCCCGTCCCGTCGAAGCGGCCCGCGCGGCTGCCGGTCAGGAACTCGAATCCCGGGGGCGGCGAGCCGCCGAGCTGCTCGAGGAGGTTGTCGCTCGGGTCGATCCGGATGGCAGGAAGCCCCTCGTCCTCCCGCAGGGCATCGAGGCGGATCTGGGCTGCCGCCAGTTGCTCGTTCATGTCACCGATGGGAACGCGGTCGGGGCCGCCGCCGCGGGCGTAGAAATCGAGGCCGTGATCGAAGAATTGCCCGAACGACATCAGGAGCAGGTTGCCGCCGAAGCTGTTCGGGAGATCGATCGTGTCGCCGTCGGCATCGAGGGCTTGCTGGCCGATCAGGTCGCTCACGAGGCGCGGGTTCGGGAGGGGTGAGGTCCCGTCCGCGGACGTGACGCGGACCGCATTCGGGCTGGCCTGCGTCTCCGTCTGCTCATACTGGGCGGGCGCCAGCCTCAGGAAGGGCTGGCTGGCGGTGCCCCAGACCGCGCGGCCCGGAGTCAGATTGTTCTCGGCCCCGCTGACGTTGCGGTGCAGGACCGGATCGTTCGCCTGCGCGAGGAGCAGGGCGAGGTCCTCGGCGCGCAGCTCGATATGCGGCGCGTGGCTGGCCGGAGGCCGGTTGCTCGGGACGGGGCTGGAACGGAATGTCATCCTGTCGCCTCCTTCACGATCCCAACGATGACGGTGCACGGACGCCGACCATCCTCGGCGGAGACGCGAGCCGCGGCATCGGCCGTAGCGCGCCCGCCAAGCGGGGGGTCACAGGTTGAGACGGCAGCACGGCACCACGGAGCGGGCCGGGGAGGTCAGGCGCAGGGGAGGGCACCTGCACGCCGCAGGCGGAGATCACGGTCGGCGCTCTCGACATGCGCCGACGTCGCGAGAATCCCTCCCGTATCCGCCTCCTTCCCGGACCGGTCGGATCGATGAAACGAACCTGTCTGAATCGAGCCGATCATCGGCGGCCCAGACATAGAGACGTCAGCGCAGCCACTGCGCCTGCATATGTTAAATCAGTCCAGACTTTTTCGGTTCTTAAACTGAGTTAATTTGCATTCATGCGTTATAAATACGCGAGAGTTGCAGTATAATCTTGAAATCTTACAAGATATGCAGTGCCGGTTTACGCAAGCGTGGCGCGAGACGTGTTTGATACGAAAGACGACGCCGAACCGCGTGGATTGTTCAGGGCAGGGCGGCCCCAGTGCATGCCCGGCGCCCGGCGGCGCGCGCGCGGGGAAGCACTGAGAACGGCCAATGTCACGCGCGATGGCGACAGGAGTGGCCGCAAGGGATCGAGGCGGCTTCGGCTTCCGCGAAATGGAAGGCCCGAGCCGGCAAGCTGAAACCGGCGGCGTGCACGGCACGATACCGGCATCGGGACAGGCGTCCTCGACATCCGCGCCGCGAGCCTCGGCCTCCCCCCGATGATTGCTGGGGGCGAGGCCACGGAGCCCGGGGGTCGCTCGGCCGTCCCTGCCATCGCCTCTCGTGGCGCCGAGAGGGCCCCTCCCGCGCGGCGTCGACGGCCGCCGTGGAGACGGCCGGCCGGCCACGGGGGCGCGGGCGGGCGCGCCCCGACGACACAAACGGGCAACACGGCGCCCGTACCGTGGCGCCGCGTTCCGGACGAGGAGGTCATCATGACAGAGGATCTCGAGTACAGCCGCACCGTCTGGATCACGGACGTCGCCCTCGGGGCGATCTTCACGTCCGTTTTTCTGGCCGCCTGCACGATGCTGATCCTGGGTTACTGAGATCAGCGCGGCTCTCATCCCCGAAGCGAGCCGCCGCGACGGGGCATTCGCTCGGATCTGGCATCGCCGAGTGTGCCCGAGAGCGCTGGCGCCGCGGGCGCCGAGGATGGTTCGCAGGGAGGCGTCGCCCCCTGCCCGCTTCCGGCCGGCCCGCCATCGCGCGCCGCGACCGGAGCATCGGCCGGCAAGTTCCGCCTGACCCACGCGGCCGGAAAGACACATCCCCGAGCATTTCGGCCGTAAACTCGCCATCACATCGGATCATGGGCCTGATCGACTGCAACTTACGGTTATGGCTTTCCGAGCCAGACCCTCTCCTGCCAGGCTCCCCCTTCACGCATGTACGAGAGTGTGCCGCCCCCGACCCTCACCTTCCTGGCGGGCGCCGGGCGGATGAGCGCGCGCATTCGCGCCCACGATTGGTCGGCATCGCCGCTCGGGTGCCCCGAGACCTGGCCGGCCTGCCTGCGCTCGGCCGTGAGCCTGATGCTCGGCTCCAAATTCCCGATGTTCGTGGCCTGGGGCGCCGAGCTCGGCTTCCTCTACAACGATGCCTACGCGGAGATCCTCGGCGACAAGCACCCTCGCGCGCTCGGCCGGCCCTTCCGCGAGGTCTGGTCCGAGATCTGGGCCGACATCGCGCCGCTGATCGACACGGCCATGCGCGGGGAGGCGACCTGGGCCGAGAACCTCCCGCTCGTCATGAACCGGCACGGCTATGACGAGCAGACCTACTTCACCTTCTCCTACTCGCCGGTGCGCGACGATACGGGCGCCGTCGGCGGCATGTTCTGCGCCTGCACCGAGACGACCGCCAAGGTGACGGCCGAGGAGGCGCTGCGCGCGAGCGAGGCGCGGGCCTCGGGCGTGCTGGAGGGCATGGGCGAGGGCTTCATGCTCCTCGACCGCGACTTCCGCATCCTGCAGATGAACGCGCAGGGGCTGCGGCTGGAGGACAGGCCGGCGGCCGAGGTCGTGGGCCGCCTGCACTGGGAGGTCTATCCCGGCACGGAACACCTGCCCATCGGCCGGATGTACCGGCGCGCCCTGCGCGATCGGGTCCCGCTCACCCTGGAGCACCGCTACGTCTGGCCCGACGGGCACGCCGCCTGGCTAGAGGTGCGGGCCTACCCGCACCCGGAAGGCTTGGCGCTGTTCTACCGCGACGTGACCGAGCGGCGGGAGCGCGAGGACGCCCTGCGCGAGGCCGAGGCGCGCCTGCGCGCGCTGGCCGACAACCTGCCGGGCGGCATGGTCTACCAGATCGCCATGGACCGCGACGGCTCCCGCCGCCGCTTCCTCTACGTCTCGCAGGGCTTCGAGCGCATGACCGGCGTCGCCGCCGAGGCGGTGCTCGCCGACCCGGCCGCGGCCTACGACCTGATCCTGCCCGAGTACCGCGAGAGCCTGGCCGCAGCCGAGCACCTCGCCCTCCGCGATCTCGCACCCTTCGACTTCGAGGCGCCGTTCCGGCGTGCGGACGGCGAGGTGCGCTGGAGCCGCATCATCTCGGCGCCGCGGCGGCTGCAGGACGGCTCTCTCGTCTGGGACGGCATCCAGTTCGACGACACCGCCCGCAAGCAGGTCGAGGACCGGCTGCGCGAGAGCGACGCCAAGTTCCAGACCATCGCCAATTCCATCGACCAGATGGTCTGGTCGACGCGGCCGGACGGGCATCACGACTATTACAACCAACGCTGGTACGACTTCACGGGCGTCCGGGCAGGCGCCACCGACGGCGGGGATTGGGAGGAGATCGTCCACCCCGACGACCGGGAGCGCACCTGGTCGCTCTGGAAGGACTCCCTCGCGACGGGCTCGCCCTACCGGATCGAGTACCGCCTGCGGCACCAATCGGGGCAGTATCGCTGGACGCTGGGCCGCGCCCTGCCGATGCGCGACGAGGCGGGCCGGATCACGCGCTGGTTCGGCACCTGCACCGACATCCAGGACATTGTCGAGGCCCGCGAGGTGCTCGCTCGCTCGCGCGAGGAGCTCGAGCGGCTGGTGGCGGAGCGCACGGCCGACCGGGACCGAATGTGGCGGCTCTCGACCGACGTCATGCTGGTCGCACGCTACGACGCCACGATCGAGGCGGTGAACCCGGCCTGGACGACGCTGCTGAGCTGGAGCGAGCAGGAACTGATCGGAAGCGGCTTCCTGGATCTCGTCCACCCGGACGACGTCGCCGCCACCCGGGCCGAGGTCGGGAGGCTGGCGGACGGCTTGACCACCCTGCGCTTCGAGAACCGCTACCGCCGCAAGGACGGCGCCTATCGCTGGCTCTCCTGGACGGCCGTGCCGGACGAGGACCGCATCCACGCCGTCGGGCGCGACGTCACGGTGGAGAAGGAGGCGGCGCAAACCCTCGCCGAGACCGAGGAGGCCCTGCGCCAGGCGCAGAAGATGGAGGCCGTGGGCCAGCTCACGGGCGGCATCGCCCACGACTTCAACAACCTGCTCACGGGCATCGTCGGCTCGCTCGACCTGATGCAGACCCGCATCGCTCAGGGTCGCTTCGACGTCCTCGAGAAATACGCCAAGGCGGCCATGTCCTCGGCCAACCGCGCGGCAGCCCTGACCCACCGGCTCCTGGCCTTCGCCCGGCGCCAGCCGCTCGACCCCAAGCCCGTCAACGCCAACACGCTCGTCACCTCGCTGGAGGATCTGCTGCGCCGGACCATCGGCGAGGCCATCAGCCTGGAGATCGTCACCTCGGGCGCGCTCTGGCCGACCCTGTGCGACCCGCACCAGCTGGAAAGCGCGATCCTGAACCTCGCCATCAACGCGCGGGACGCCATGCCGGACGGCGGCAAGCTCACGATCGAGACCTGCAACACGCATCTCGACGCGGCCTACGCCAAGCTGCATCCCGGCGTCGAGCCGGGCGCGTATATCTGCATCTGCGTGACGGATACGGGGACCGGCATGGCGCCGGACGTGATGGCGCGGGCCTTCGACCCGTTCTTCACCACGAAGCCCATCGGCCAGGGGACGGGCCTCGGCCTGTCGATGATCTACGGCTTCGCGCGGCAATCCGACGGCCATGCCAGGATTCACTCGGAGGTCGGCCAGGGCACGACGGTGAAGCTCTACCTGCCGCGCCACCGGGGCGCGCTCGCCTCCGAGGATGCCGGGGCCGCCGGCCTGACGGAGGCGCATCGGGCGGAGGAGGGGGAGACGGTCCTGGTCGTCGAGGACGAGCCCGTCGTGCGCGACCTCATCGTCGAAGTGCTCGCCGACCTCGGCTACCGGGCGCTGGAGGCCCAGGACGGGCCCTCGGGGCTCAAGCTGCTGCAATCGCGCGAGCGGATCGACCTGCTCGTCACCGATGTCGGCCTGCCGGGGCTGAACGGGCGCCAGCTCGCCGACCAGGCCCGCGAGAGCCGTCCGGAGCTCAAGGTGCTCTTCATCACGGGCTATGCCGAGAACGCGATGTTCGGCAGCGGGCATCTCAGCCCCGGCATGGAGATGATCACGAAGCCCTTCCCCGTCGAGGCGCTCGCCACCCGCATCCGCGAGATGATCGAGCGGTGACGGGACGAGCCGGTGCGGGCTCGCATCGGCCGGGCGCTGCAGCGAGACGGCGGCCCGCCGCCCGTCCCGGTCGCAGGACGGTCGGCGGCGCGTTCGCCCCCGGCAGCCTCACCGGTCGCGAAGCTCTCCCGCGGTCTCCCGACGCGTCGCGCGCTTCCCGCCGTGCCGGGCTGACGGTGAGCGCGCCGGACGCTCCCGCGGCGCGCGGGGCGGAGGCCGGAGCCCTCTCCCGGATCCTCGGGATCAGCGGACCTGCCCTAGACGATCTGCCATCCCTGCTCGACGCCGATGGGGAAGGATTGCTGCGCCTCGGGGCTCTCGGCGATGCCGACCGCGACGTCGGCGCGCGGGGTTCCGCTGCCGAGCACGCCGACCCAATATTGCTGACCGCCGGCATCCGGCGCTCGCCCGAGCGCATCCGCGTAGAGATTCTCCACGAATTGCGTGTCCGTGAGCGGCGTCGGGTGGAGCGCGCCGTACTCTGCCGAGCCCAGGAAGGCGGCCGCCACGCTCGTCAGGGACGCTCCGTTGCCGAGGCTGCTCGACCAGTATTCCAGGCCGCCCGTATCCGGCGCGCGGTCGAGCACGCCGACATACAGACGCGCGACCTCCGCCGTGACGGTGTCCACGACCGGCAGGAAGATGCCGTTGGCGACGGGCAGGACCGGGATGTAGCCGCCGGTCCCGTCGACCTCGTAATCGGTGCAGGCTCCCTGGCCCTCTTGCACCGTCAGCCCGTGGATCTGGAACTCGCGCCCGGCGATCCGATCCTGAAGGTTCTGGAAGATCGCGGCCTCGGTCGGGTCGGACAGATCGAACCGGTACTCCTGATGGAAGCGCAGGTTGCCGGCGGCATCCGCCACGGGGAAGTCGTCGGAGAGTTCCTGGTTCGTCACGTTGCCCGATGCCGTGCCGCTCAGGATGACGGGGCCGACGACGTCCGCCCCCTCCGGATCCTCGACGAAGCCGTCGAGGTCGATGTCGAGCGTGATGTTGGGCAGGAGGGACGGGCTGTCGTTGTCGAAGCCGTGGATGTGCTGCGGGTGGATCTCGTTCGGCGTCAGGCCGCTGGCGACGACATCGAGCGTGACCGTGCCCGCCGTCTCGTCGATCTGAACGATGGCTTGGCCGCTCACACCGGAATTGTTCGACGGGCTGAGGGTGGCGATCACCGTGTCGGTCGCGTTGGCGACGGCCGGGACCACGGGCCGCTCGTCCGCCACGGGACCCGATCCGTCGGGAGCGAGCGTGTAGGGTGCCAGGAGCAGGAGGCGCTCCTGTTCTTCCTGCGTCGCCGACTGGACAAAGCTTTGCAGAAAGAGGCTGGGATCGTAAGCCATGTCTTCCTCCACCTTTCGGTGGAGAGATTAGGCATAGGTGAAGATCGATAAAAAATAATATAGATTACGTTTTTCCGGAGTTCGCCCAGGCCGGACATGCCTCATAGGTGGTAGCGGCGCGCAACGCGCCTACACCTTACGGAGTATCCGGATAGATCCGATGCTTCGCCGTGCGGGCGCCGTTTCAGCCCCCGCCCTCGAGCCGGAACGCGATCTTCACGTTCACCCGGAACTGGGTCACCGTGTCGTTCTCCACGACGGCCTCGAATTCCTTGACCCAGACGGATTGGATGCCGCGGAGCGTGCTGGATGCGCGCTCGACCGCCTGCCTGATCGCGTCCTCGTAGCCCTGCGGGGATTGCGCCGACAGTTCGAGAAATTTCACCACCGACATGACCGCCTCCCTTGCGGGTCAGGCGCGTGATGCTCTGCCCGGCACCCGGAGACGGCAACCCTCTGTGCAGTTGCGCGCAGGGACAGGGCCTCGGACACCGGCGGCGAGGGAGGGGCCGGGATTCCTGCCGATCCGCCGGGCCGCGGTCCCATTCGGTCAAGCTGCCCTGTCCGGACCCGGTATGCTGCCGCGTTCCGTGCCCCCCACGGCTCGCAGACCCTGTTCGCGTCGCTCCGACGGCCGGCGATGCGGGTCCGGTCGGGACCCGGGCCGGCGACCGGCGCGGTCCCCGGCGCGCGTCACGGGGGAGGGCCTTCCGGCCGGCCGGTGCGGGATTCTCAGGAGACGGCCATGGATGTCACCAGACGGACCTTCGCCGCGGGCGCCGCCGCGCTGCCCCTCGTCGGCTCGGGCCTGCCCTCCGCCCGGGCTCAGAGCATGGTCCAGGACGCGCCGGTCATCGGCAACCATGCCGCGGCGGACCCG
>NZ_JAVDVV010000041.1:0-24884 GCF_031457035.1 Methylobacterium sp. BE186 | reverse complement strand
AAGAACGAGCCCGTCAGGTAGAGCACGTTCACCAGACCGCTCATCACCCCAACGCCGATGAACGCCGTCCGGCATCGGCTCAACGCCGATACGATTTCCGAGTCACGCCCCCTCAGCAAGGTCCCGCTCCCTTCCGCCGCATCCGGCCGGTTCTAGCGCGGCCGGTGCGGCCGGTCATGCCGGAAAGCGAAAACAGAGTTGCGGGACAATCGTGGCGGATTTGAGCGACGCGCCTCTGCCCCGGGCTCCGTCTTCGGCCCGAGCAGCCGCGGGCATCGACTGGCCATCGCGGACGCCAATATTGCAGGAGGGCTCCGTTTCACGGACGTCGCCCTGCCCGAAGGCGGTCCGGGCCCCGGGATCCCGACATGCGCGGAGGCGGGCGGCTCGCGCCGCCCGCCTCCCGAGGTCTCCGCTTACGGCTTCAGAGCGGGCGTCTCCGGGGCCGGTGCCGGCGGAGCAGCCGGAACCGGTGCTGCCGGCGCGGGTACCGCCGTGCCGCCGGAGGGCGCGGGCGGGGTGCCGGCCGCGATCTCCGTGGATTTCGTCAGGGAGGGATAGGCCTCGACCACGTGGGCGCCGTTGAGCGGCTTGTTCACGCCGTTGTGGCAGGTGGTGCAGTTGATCTTCGGCACGTCGCCGAGCGCGCCGAGGCGGTTCCTCGGGAAGGTCGATTGCAGCGGCTCCAGGTAGTCGCCGTTGAGGTCGCGCACCATCCGGATCCCGTGCCAGGCCGAGACGCGCTGCGGCGTGCTCTCGCCCCAGTTCGAGATGGCGCGGGTGTTGTGGCAGTAGGTGCAATTGACCCCGAGGCCCTGCGACATGTGCATCATCAGGCCGTAGGTCTTCTCGGCATCCTGGATCGGCTTGCCCCTGCCCTCCGGCAGCGCCGTCGTCGCGTTCACCCGGATGACGTTGTTGTCGATGTCCTTCTTGCCCAGGAACTCGGTCAGGGTGTCGTAGGGCAGCGAGGACAGGCCGACCGATTCCTTGGCGAGGTTCTGGCCGTTGTTGCGGGGGATGAAGCCGGAGCGCGCCTGCGGTCCCGGATCGGTGAACCAGATGTTGGCCGGCACCGGCTGGCCGCGGTGGCAGGTGTAGCAGGTCACCCCCGCCTCGTGGACGTGCTTCTCCTTCCAGGTCGCGTTGATGTGCTGCGTCATCTGCAGCATCCGGCGCGCGACCCGCTTCTGGTAGAGGCTGTCGTCGGCCATGTTCTCGGTGTTGTGGCAGTAGGTGCAGCCCTGCTCGGGCGAGACCCACTCCGTCATCGAGACCATGAGGCGGTTGAACTCGTTCGTGGTCAGGTTCTGCAGGACCTTGACGTTCTCGTAGGTCTTGCCCGCGAGATCGTCGCCGGGCTCGGCGGGCGCGGCCGCCTCCGGCGCCTTGTTCTCGGCCTTGACCTCGAGCGCGTCGGCCTTCGTCTCGACCTGGGCCATCGCGGTGCCGCGATAGCCGTTCTGGCTCGTGACGAGCGGGGGGCGGTCCCAGCCCGCCGTCCCGAACATCGCGATGGTGAGGAACAGGGCGACGACCGCGCCCGCGACGGTGAGAAGGGTCTTCATTGGCCACCTCCGGCCGCGCTCAGAGGATCGACGATCGGGCCGTAGACGTGGGGATAGGCCGGCGCGACGCCGTGCTTGACCGCCCACAGGTACCAATTGTCGACGACGGTGCCGGTCAGCAGGATGCCGATGCCCCCGGTCAGCGTCGTCAGCACCGCGAACCACCAGGCCCAGCGGTGGACCGATTCCATCGTGGCGTTGAAGCCCATGGTCCAGCGCCAGAACAGGGCCGCGCGCTCGGTGGCGGTGCCGCGCATGACGATCTGGTCGATCTCGCGCTCGGACCCGTAGCGGCTCGTCGCCAGGATGGTCGCCCCGTGCATGGCGAACAGGAGCGTCGACCCGTACAGGAAGACGATCGAGAGCATGTGGAACGGGTTGTAGAAGAGGTTGCCGTAGCGCAGCGAGAAGGCGGCGGTCCAATCGAGGTGCGGGAAGATGCCGAAGGGCACCGCCTCGCTCCACGAGCCCATCATCACCGGCCGGATGAAGCCGAGGACGAGGTAGAGCCAGATCGCGCTTGCGAAGGCCCAGGGCACGTGGGTGCCGAGGCCCAGCGCCCGGGCCCGCCGGTAGAGCCGCACCCACCAGAGCAGGATCGAGGCGGTGAGGAAGAAGCCCGCGATCAGCCACCAGCCGCCCTCGTTGAGCGGCGGCAGGACCTTGAGCCCGTATTGCGGGCGCGGCGGCTCCAGCGCCAGCCAGGGCAATTGCCGCACGAACTGGACCGGGTCCCAGTTCACCGAGGCCCACATGTTGAGGCCGATGATCTCGAAGGCGATGAGCCCGCAGGCGAGCGACAGGCCGCCGAGATACCCCCCGTAGATCGGGCCGACCTGGGCGTTGCCGATCAGGCCGAACAGGTAGCTGTGGAAGGGCCGGCCCCAGCGCCGGTCGACCGCGACGGGCACGCCCATCTCCGGATCGATCGCGCGGACCTGAACCTCCGTGAAGATGTTCTGATAATATGCCATGGCGTTGCCCTCCCCTTCAGCGCCAGACCGGGAGATTGAGCCACCAGCCCCACCATTCCGGCCAGCCCTTGGTCCAGAACGGTCCGCTGATGATGATGCAGACGGCGCTCCAGAAGCCCGCCGAGAGGGCCAGGAACAGGCCGAGGCGGTGGATGCCGAGGGTGCCGATCGAGTAGCCGATCGTGTCGCGGAAGAAGGTGTCCTCGTGCTCGGGCGTCTTCACCACCTCGCCCTTCGGCGGGTTGGTGGAGGAGAGGATCAGCGAGCCGTGCAGCGACAGGGCGAAGGTCGTCGTGAAGAAGAACGACACGCCGAGCATGTGCGCCGGATTGTAGTGGAAGTGCAGGTACTGGTAGCCCGTGTTCGACACCCAATCGAGGTGCGAGAGGATGCCGTAGGGGAAGCCGTGGCCCCAGGCGCCCATCAGGAACGGGCGGATCACGACGAGCGAGACGTAGGCGAAGATCGCCACCGAGAAGGCGAAGGGCACGTGGTAGCCGATGCCGAGCTTGCGGCAGATCTCGACCTCGCGCAGCGCCCAGGAGCAGAAGGCGCCGATGGCGCAGAAGGTGATGAGCTGCCAGAGGCCGCCCTCCTTCAGGGGCGCCAGCGCCAGGCCGTATTTCAGGTCGGGCGGCGCGATGTTGATCTGCCAGATGTTCCAGGTCGGTCCGATCGCCGCCCCGTAGAGGATCAGCGCCGTGCCGAGCACGGAGAAGAAGATCGTCGTCACGCCGAAGAAGCCGACGTAGAACGGGCCCACCCAGAAATCGAACAGGTCCCCGCCGACGAGCGTGCCGCCGCGGACCCGGTACTTCTTCTCGAAACTCAGCATCGCCATCGCGAAACCTCCCGGGGCTCAGGCGTCACGGCGCGCGTCCGCCGTCACGGCAGGGTCGTCGCTGCGGGCGGGGCGCGCCGGTCTCCCGGTGCGGCCCCGTCCGCGGCTCGGATCGTTGCGCGGTCCGGGTCCCGGCGGGGCCGGTCCCGGACGCGCGGGATCACGCCGGGGTCGGCGGAACGATCTGCAGGGTGGCCGCGGCCGCCGCCTTCTTCGGGCCTTCGAGCCAGTTGAACCGGTCGGTGCTGAGCAGGATGAAGTGGATCAGCAGCGCCAGGACGAACAGGAAGGTGAAGAGCGCGACGAGGGTGCGGCGCGGATCGAAGAGGAGCCAAACCTTGTGCATGGTGCGGTCCTCCTCAGGAGAGCATCGAGACGAGGCCGTGGGCGGCGCTCGTCACGCTGTCGAGGGCGGCGTAGCCCTTCGGGCCGGGCAGCCAGGGACGCCACATCCAGACGAGGATGTGCGCGACCACGGCGATCGCCGTGAAGATGATGAAGCTCGTCAAGAAGATCGCGTGGAACTCCTTGGCTTCCGGCTCCGTCAGCCCGGACAGGCTGCTCGGTCTTTCCAATCCATTGGCCATCGTCGAAGACCTCCGCTTGGGCTGGCCGCGCCGTCGGGGGCGCGGCGGGTGTCGCCGTGGCGCGTCGTCCGCCACGGCCGGACTTCCACCCGTTCACCGGGACGGAAGCATCTCGGGCGCCTCGGCCCGCCCCTCAGCCCATGAAGGCGAAGGGGATCGCCGAGACCGCCATGGCCCGCGCCTCGCCGAAGACGGAACGGCGGGCGCCGAGGGCCGGGCGGGCGGGGCCGCGCCCCGGCAGCAGGCGCTGCGAGATCGCGGCGGCGAGGAAGAGGGGGTAGGTCGCGGCCAGGATGACCCGGAACTGGAGGGCCTCCCGGTGCAGGCGCGACGTCGCGTTGGGTCCACGCATGGCCTTGCTCTCCTCAGGCCGTCCCCTCTCGGGACGGGCCGGCTGATCTTCGGGCTGGGACTGTGCCGGGCGTGTCGCCCGGGCGGCTGGAAACGTGGCGGCGCTCATGCGGCGGCCCCGAGCTTGAGGCCCGTCCGGGCCCGGTCGACGTGGTCGGCCCCGACGCTCGCGGCGCCCTCGCCCCGGGCACGGGCCTCGGCCGCGTCCCGCAGGCGCTTGGCCGCCGAGATCCGCACGAGGACGGGCTCGCGCTCGACGAGGGCGTCGAGGGCGGCGCGGGCCGCCTCCTCCCAGGGCAGTTCCCGGTGGAGGCGGGCGGGGGTCGCCTCGACCGCGTCCATGTCGCGGGCGAGCGGCAGGATGTGGAAGAGCGTGTCGAAGAGGGCGTTGCAGACCTCTTGGACGAGGTAGGTCGCCCCCGAATAGCCCATGAAGGGCGTGCCCGTGTGCCGCCGGACGACGGCGCCCGGGAACGAGGCCGGCACGTAGGCCGAGCGGGCGCCGGTCTCGGCGAGGTACATCCGCTCGTTGTAGGAGCCGAACAGGACCAGGGGCGGGCTCTTGGCCACAGCCTCGCGCACGCCCGCATTGTCCGGCTTGGCGCCGGGCTTGCGGGCGACCGCGAAGCTGCAGGGCAGGCCCATCTCCTCCTCGAGGAAGTGGCGCACGCCGCGGGCGTAGGTCTCGGTCGCGACGATGCCGAAGCTCGCCGTGCCGAAGAAATCCTGCGTCACCGAGCGCCACAGGTCCCAGACCGGCTTGATCGTGGTGTGGCGCTCGCGCTCGATGAAGGGCTCCGGGTCGAGGCCCAGGATCTCGCCCAGCGAGCGCAGGAACTTCGTGGTCGAGAGCACCCCGATCGGCGCCTGCAGGTAGGGCCGCTCGAGGTCCTCGCAGAGGAGGCGCCCGAACTCCCGGTAGAGGCAGATATTGGCGTCGGCGTTGACGAGCTTGGGCACGTCCGCGAGATGCGAGCCGAGGGGGAAGACGAGGTTGACCTCGGCGCCGATCCCCTCGACGAGGCGCCGGATCTCGGCGAGGTCGGAGGGCATGTTGAAGGTGCCGTAGGCCGGGCCGACGATGTTGACGCGGGGCCGCTCGCCCGCCTTCCGCTCGGGCCGGGCCGGGATGCCCTTCTTGGAAAAGCGCTTGGCGCCGTGCTCCTGCCAGAGCCAGCGCATCGCCCGGTCGGCGGCCTGCCACTGGTCCTCGTCGATGGTGCGGGGCAGGAAGCGCTGGAGGTTCGTGCCCTCCGGCGTCACGCCGCCGCCGATCATCTCGGCGATCGAGCCCGTGACGACGACGCTGGGCTGGCTCGGGTCGAGCGTCGCGTGCGCCCGCTTCATCGCCCCTTCCGTGCCGTGGCGGCCGAGCTCCTCCTCGGCGAGCCCCGTCACCACGATGGGCAATTCGTGCGGCGGCAGGGCGTCCGTGTAGTGCAGGACCGAGGTGACGGGCAGGTTCTCGCAGCCCACCGGCCCGTCGATGACGACCTGCAGCCCCTTGATCGCGGTGAAGACGTAGGCCGCGCCCCAGTAGCCGCCGGCTCTGTCGTGATCGAGGACGAGCATCAGGCCATCTCCCCGATCGGATCGTGGGCGTGCGCCCTGGGCTTGGCGGCCGGCGCGCTCTTGCGGGCCTTCGGCACCTCTTCCCAGATGCCGGCGGCGTGGCCCTGGCCGACGCCCTCGAAGAAGTCGCGCATCCGGTCGAACCGGGCCCGGTTGCCGAGCGCCGCGTTGACGATGGTCGCGAGCGAGCCCGCGCCCGCCACCCCCATCAGGGGCCGCGCCGAGATCAGGTTGGTGAAGTAGAGGGCGGGAACGCCCTGCTCCTTGGCCTTCTGCACCACCGGCGTCGTGCCGATGGCGAGGTCCGGCTTGAACTCGGCGAAGGCGGCGAGGTCGTCCTCGAGCGAGGCCCGGTAGCGCACCGTGACGCCCCGGGATTCGAGCCAGTCGAGATCCTCCTCCGAGTGGAGGGTGCGCGGGCAGGCGGTGCCGACGTAGCGCAGGTCCGCCCCGCTCTCGACGAGGAGGCGGCCGACGAGGAGTTCCGAGCCCTCGTAGCCCGAGAGCGTGATGCGGCCCCGGATCGGGGCGGCCTGGAGCGCCCCGCGGATCGGCGGCAGCAGCCGGTTCTGCGCGGCCTCGACGACCTGGCGCGGCACGCCGCAGGCCTCCCCGATCCGGGAGATCCAGTTCGCGGTGCCGTCGTGGCCGACCGGCGCGGAGCCGACCACGGGGCGGCCCGCCGCCTCGAACTCGCGCAGGCTCGCCGTGTAGAATGGGTGGATCGCCGCCACAGCCGCCCCGTCGAGGGCCGCGTAGAGCTCGCGCCATTCCCGCGTCGGCACGACGGGACCGGCGGCGAGCCCGATCGCCCCGAGCATGGCGCCGATCACCACGGGGTCGGCCGGGAACATCTCGCCGAGCAGCGTCACGGTCGGGCGCTCGGAGCGGCCGGACCGCGGTGCCTGGACCGGCCCCTGCTCGGCCTCCGTGCGGGCGACCCGCAGCATGGCGCCGGCCAGCACGTCCTTGGCCTCGGCATGGGTCGGCACGCCGAAGCCCGGCACGTCGATGCCGATGACGCGCACCCCGTCGATCTCCTTCGGCAGGAGGCGGAGCGGCACGCCGGAGGCGGTCGGCACGCAGAGGTTGATGACGACGACGGCGTCGTAATCCTCGGGCTTCGCCGTGGCGTGCACCGCCTCCCGGATGTCCTCGAACAGCTTGCCGGTGACGAGGGTCTCGGAGTTGAACGGCACGTAGCCGACGCTGCGGCGCGCTCCGTAGAAATGCGAGGTGAAGGTGAGGCCGTACACGCAGCAGGCCGAGCCCGACAGGATCGTCGCCGTGCGCCGCATCCGGAGGCCGACGCGCAGGGAGCCGAAGGCCGGGCACATGCTCTGCGGCTGGTCGTGGGGGCCGGCCGGGTAGTCGCGGGCCAGCGCCTCCAGCGTCTCGCTCATGCCCGCGGCCGCGGCGGCCGCGCGCAGCGTGTCCTTGCCGCCGTGGCAGCCGAGCCCTTCGCCCCGGGTCCCTTCGCCCGGGGTCCCTTCGCCCTTGGCGGCGGCGAGGTCGACGACCTCGGCGGGCGCCGCCTGCGCCCCCTGGAGGGCGGAGGCCGGCCGCTCGCGGCGGGCGCGGAGATCGGCGATGTCGAGGGTGACGGCCATGCGCGTGTCCCCTCAGACCGTGTCGTAGACGACTTCGAGGGACGGCTTCATGATCGGGCTCGTGCCGCACATGTCCTCGAACGTGGCGGGTTCCAGAACCACGTCGCGGCCGACCGTCTCGCTCGCGAAGAGGCCGAGCAGCCCGTCCTGGCTGAGGGGCCTGGGCTGGTGGGGCGCCGCCTCGGCGACGTTCTGAGCGAGGTCGGCGAAGAGCGAGCCCCAGCGCCCGTCCGGCTTGCCGATGATCTCGTAGTTCGCGCTCTTGCGGCGGATGTCCTCGTCGGCGGGGATCGAGGCGAGGACCGGGATGCCGACGCTCTCGGCGAAGGCCTGCGCCTCGCCCGTGCCGTCGTCCTTGTTGATGACGAGGCCGCCGACGCCGACATTGCCGCCGAGCTTGCGGAAATACTCCACCGCCGAGCAGACGTTGTTGGCGACGTAGAGCGATTGCAGGTCGTTCGAGCCGACGACGATGACCTTCTGGCACATGTCGCGGGCGATCGGCAGGCCGAAGCCGCCGCAGACCACGTCGCCGAGGAAGTCGAGCAGGACGTAGTCGAAGCCCCATTCGTGGAAGCCGAGCTTCTCGAGCAATTCGAAGCCGTGGATGATGCCGCGCCCGCCGCAGCCGCGCCCCACTTCCGGCCCGCCGAGCTCCATCGCGTAGACGCCGTCGCGCTTGAAGCAGACGTCGCCGATGGCGACCGCCTCGCCCGCGAGCTTCTTCTTCGTCGAGGTCTCGATGATGGTCGGGCAGGCGCGCCCGCCGAAGAGCAGCGAGGTCGTGTCGCTCTTCGGGTCGCAGCCGATCAGCAGCACCTTCTTGCCCTGCTGGGCCATCATGTAGCTGAGATTGGCCAGCGTGAACGACTTGCCGATGCCGCCCTTGCCGTAGATCGCGATGATCTGCGTCTCCTTGCGCGCGGCGGTCGGAACCGGGTCCGGCTCCTGAGCCGCTTCCGCGCGGAGCGCCGCGCCGGTCAGGTGCATGTTCATGGACGGCCCCTCCAATCGAGGATCATCTTCAGGCAGGCGGCCTCGCCGAAGGCCGTGCGGTAGGCCTCGCCCGCCTCCGCCGCGGGGCGGCGATGGGTGATGAGGCCGTCGAGGGAGAGCGCGCCGCGCTCGATCAGGGCGGTGACCGCCGCGAGGTCGGCGGGCCGGAACTCGGCGGCGACCCGGATCCGCGCCTCGCGCAGGAAGGCCGGCGGGAAGGCGAAGGCGAGCGGCGCCTCGTAGAAGCCGGCGAGCACGATCTCGCCGCCGGGCGCGAGCCGCGCGATCAGCGCGTCGAGGATGCCGGAATCGCCGCTGACGTCGGTGATCGTGGCGTAGTCGCGCCGCTCGTCGGTCTCCGGCGCGAGGACGGGGTAGCCGAAATCGCCGCGTGCCCGGACCGGGTTGGTCTCCCACACGGTCGGCACCCCGCCGGCGAGCACGCTGAGCCGGGCCAGGAGCCGCCCGAGCACTCCGTGCCCGACGATGAGCGCGCGCTCGCCCGGGCTGATGCCGGCGAGCGCGTGGTAGGCGGTCGCCGCGAGCGCGATCAGCACGCCGCGCTCGCCCAGCCCCGGGTCGATCGCCACCAGCCGGTCGGCCGGGACGACGAGGTGCGAGGCCGCGCCCCCGAACAGGCCGCGCACCGCGCCGAAGCAGCGGGCGCCGGGAACGAACACGCTCTGCCCGACGCGCAGCCCGGAGCCGGGGGGCGCCTCCATCACGGTGCCGACGGATTCGTAACCGGGGACGAGGGGGTAGCCCATGCCGGGGAAGCTCGGCATGCGGCCGGACCAGAGCAGGCGCTCGGTGCCGGTGGAGATGCCGCTCCAGGTGACGGCGACCACGGCGTCGCCCTCGCCAGCCGGCGTCAGCGTCAGGCGGGTGAGCGCCAGCTGCTCCGGTCTTTCGAGAACGACGGCCGTCGCGTCCATGCCCGATGCCCTTCCGCCCCATCGACAGACCTTGTGGCCTGCCCTTTCCGTCATCCTAGAATGACAGCAACGTGCGTCAAGGCATATTTACACATTCTCGAACGGACGCGAGGCGACGACCATGCCGGTGAGCAGCGGGCGGCGGGTCGAGCGCGTCCGTATTCCGGTGAAACCCGCCTGCGCCAGCATGCGGCCGAGCTCCTCCGCGGAGCGGGCCCGCCCGCTTCCCATCGCCAGGAGGTAGAAGCCGAAATACGCGTCCGCGATCGGCTCGGCGCCGGGCGTCCCGGCCATCGGCTCGGCGATGACGAGGCGGCCGCCCGGCGGCAGGGCGGCGTAGGCGGCCCGCAGGAGGCGCAGGGCCGGCCCGTCGTCGTGGTCGTGGACGATGCGCACGAGCGTGACCACGTCGGCGCCCGGCGGCAGGGGCGAATCGAGGAAGCTGCCGCCGTGGCAGGCGATTCGGCCGCCGAGGCCCCGCGCGGCGAGGCTGGCGCGGGCCCGCTCGGCCACGGGGGGCAGGTCGAGGAGCATCAGGCGCAGGCCCGGGCAGCGCCGGGCGGCGGCAGCGGCGAAGGTGCCCTCGCCGCCGCCGACATCCATCAGGCAGGCATGATCGGCGAAGGGATAGGCGTCGAGCACGTCCTCGGCGATCAGGCTCTGGGAGGCCGACATCAGGCCGCTGTAGCCGGCCACTGCCTCGGCGGGGATCGCGCCGGAATCCGCCGCCTCGGCATAGGGCCAGTAGCCGGACAGCCGGGTCGGTCCCGCCTCCCCGCGCAGCAGCGCCACGGGGTCGCGCAAATCCTCGTAGAGCATCGCGTGGTGCTCGATCATCGCGGCGACGGACGGGTTGCCGATCAGCGCCGCGCCGAGATCGGCGAGGGCGTAGCGGCCGTCCGCGAGGCGGGCGAGGAGGTCGAGGGAGGCGGCGGCCCGGAGCAGGCGCTCGGCCCGATCGGGGGGAAGCCGCAGGCGCTGGGCCAGCGCCTCGACGCCCATCGCCCCGTCCGCGAGGATGCGGAACAGGTCGAGGCTGATGCAGGCGTAGAGCACCTGCGCGTAGACGAAGCCGGCGCAGAGGTCGAACAGGGCGCGGGTGTTGCGCTGCGCCACCCGCCGGGTGAGCGGGAAGCCCGCGGCCCAGCGCTGGAAGGCCGGGCTCGCCACCCGCGCGTTGCGGAAGGCCCGCCAGCGCTCGCGCCAGCCCGGAGCGCGGGCGGGCGCATCCCGCGCGGGCACGGTGCCGGCCCGCGGGCTCATCGGGCCTGCGCGCCCCTCACGCCAGCATCTCCTCCCGCTGCAGGCTCGCCGGCAGGAACAGGCGGGTCTGGGCCGCGATCTCGGCGCGGAGCGCGTCGGCGCCGGGGCAGGCCGGGATCACCTCGATCGCCTCGCGGGCGAGCCGCTTCAGGCGCTCCAGGGCGCCGCCCATGCCGAGCAGCAGCGCCGCGTTCGGCCGGCCGAGGGTGGCGTCGCGGCCCGCCGGCTTGCCGATCTCCTCCTGGCGGCAGGCGACGTCGCGCAGGTCGTCGGCGACCTGATAGGCCTCGCCGAGGCACTCGCCGAGGAGCCGCCACGGCAGCGAGGGCGCACCCGCGGCGGCCGCGCCCGTCACGGTGGCGGCGGCGAAGAGCGCGCCCGTCTTGGCCTGCTGGTAATTCGAGAGCGCGACCTCCGGCTCCGATTCCCAGGCCTGGCCCGCCACGATGCCGGCGGGCGAGCCGACCGCGCGGGCGACGAGCCCGACGAGGGAGGCGAGGCGCTCCGGCTGCCGCGCGGCGCCCCGCGCCAGGGTCTCGAAGGCGAGCACGATCAGCGCGTCGCCGGTCAGCACGGCCAGCGGCTCGCCGTAGGCGACGTGGACCGAGGGCTTCTGCCGGCGCATCGGCGCGTCGTCGAAGCAGGGCAGGTCGTCGTGGACCAGGGAGGCGCAGTGGAGGAGCTCGATCGCGGCTGCCGCCGCGTCGGAGGAGGCGGGATCGTCGTCCCCGCAGGCCGCCGCCACCGCGAGGCAGAGGCGGGGCCGGATGCGGTGCCCGCCCGGGAAGACCGCGTAGCGGATCGCCTCCGCGAGCCGGGGCGGCGCGCCGGGCGCCTCCGCGTGGGCCACCGCCATGTCGAGAACGCGCTCGATCCGCCTGCCGGCATCCATCCGCACCTCCCGTATCTGTCGTTCTGGATTGTCGGTGCAATCTGTCCAATATAGTTGACACGGGTGCGGGCCGATAGCAACGCCGCATCGCAGGGGATCGAGGGGGGCGGAGCGTGCGGGCGGAGCGGGTCGTCGTCGTCGGGGCCGGGATCGGGGGGCTGGTGGCAGCGCTCCGCCTCGCCCATGCGGGCCTCGACGTGACGGTTCTGGAGCGGGCCGACGCGCCCGGCGGCAAGATGCGCGCCGTGGCGGTGGGCGCGCGGGCGGTCGAGGCCGGCCCCTCCGTCTTCACCATGCGCTGGTTCCTGGAGGAGATCTTTTCCGAGGCCGGGGAGCGGCTCGACGAGCACGTGCGGCTCTCCCCCGCCCGCCTCCTTGCCCGGCATGCCTGGAGCGGGACCGAGCGGCTCGACCTCTTCGCCGACATCGACGAATCGGCCGCGGCCATCGCGGCTTTCGCGGGCGCGCGGGAGGCCGAGGGCTACCGGCGCTTCTGCGCCCGGGCCGCGGAGGTCTACCGGACGCTGGAGGGGCCGTTCATCCGCGGCGAGCGCCCGAGCCCGGTCGACCTCGCCCTCCGGGTCGGCCCCTGGGGCATGGCGGATCTCTGGCGCATCCAGCCCTTCGCGACGCTCTGGGGGGCGCTCGGCGATTACTTCCGCGATTCCCGCCTGCGCCAGCTCTTCGGCCGCTACGCCACCTATTGCGGCTCCTCGCCCTTCGAGGCGCCCGCCACCCTGATGCTCGTCGCCCACGTGGAGCAGGCGGGCGTCTGGTACGTGGAGGGCGGCCTGAGCAGGCTTGCGCGGGCCGTGGCGGATCTCGCGGAGGCGCGCGGCGCCCGCATCCGCTATCGGACCGGCGCGGCCGCGATCCTCGCCGAGGGCGGCCGGGTCTCGGGCGTCGTGACGGATACGGGCGAGCGGATCGCGGCGGAGCGGGTCGTGGCCAATGCCGACGTCTCGGCGCTCGCCGCCGGGCTGTTCGGGCGCGAGGCGGCCCGCGCCGCCGAGGGCGTGCCGGCGGAGGAGCGCTCGCTCTCGGCGGTGACGGTCTGCCTCGCGGCCCGGCCCGAGGGGTTCCCCCTCGCCCACCACAACGTGTTCTTCTCGGGCGATTACCGGGCGGAGTTCGAGGCGATCCGCCGGGGGCGGCTCCCCGCCGACCCGACGGTCTACGTCTGCGCACAGGACCGGGCGGACGCGGACGCGCCGACCGGTGCCCCGGAGCGGCTGCTGCTGCTCGTCAACGCCCCGGCCCGGGGCGAGACCCCCCTCAAAGCGGAGGAGATCGGCTCATGCGAGACCTCGATGCGGGCGCGCCTCTCGGCCTGCGGGCTGGCGCTGAACCCGGAGCCCGGCCCGGTGACGACGGCGCCCTCGGATTTCGCCGCCCTGTTCCCGGGGACGGGGGGCGCGCTCTACGGGCGGGCCTCGAAGGGCTGGGCGGCGACCTTCCGGCGGCCGGGGGCGCGGACCAGCCTGCCCGGCCTCTACCTCGCGGGGGGCAGCGTCCATCCGGGGCCGGGGGTGCCGATGGCGGCGCAATCGGGGCGGATCGCGGCCGACAGCCTGCTGCGGGATCTCGGCCGCGTTTCGACACGCCCGTCGGCCCCGGCGGCTACGCGTGGTGGTACGTCGACGCGCTGAGCGAGGACGGACGCCAGGGCCTCACGCTCATCGCCTTCATCGGCTCCGTGTTCTCGCCCTACTACGCCTGGGACCCGGCCCGCGACCCGTTCGACCATTGCGCGCTGAACGTCGTCCTCTACGGGCGCCCGGGGCGCTTCTGCATGACCGAGCGCGGGCACGCCTCCCTCTCGCGGGACGCCGACCACATCCGCATCGGCCCGAGCGCGATGGAATGGGACGGCACCTGCCTGACGATCCGCATCGACGAGGTGGGGGCGCCGATCCCCCGGCGGGTGCGCGGCACGGTGCGGCTCCATCCGCCGGGCTTCACGGCCGGCCCCTTCACCCTGGACGCCGCCGGCGAGCACCGCTGGTGGCCGATGGCACCCTCCTGCCCCGTCGAGGTCTCCCTCGACGCGCCGGGCCTCGCCTGGCGCGGCACCGCCTATTTCGACACCAACCACGGCGACACGGCCCTGGAGGAGGCGTTCGCGAGCTGGACCTGGTGCCGGGCCGACATGCCGGACGGGGCCGCCATCCTCTACGACGTGCGCCGCCGCGACGGCTCGGGCCAGAACCTGTCGCTGCGCTTCGACCGGACGGGCGCGCGCCGCGACATCCGCCCGCCCCTGGCCGCGCCCCTGCCCCCCACCGGCCTCTGGCGGATCCCGCGCGAGACCCGCAGCGACGACGGGCATGCGCGGGTGCTGACGACCTTCGAGGACACGCCGTTCTACGCGCGCTCGCTGCTGGCCTCGACGCTCGGCGGCGAGCCGGTCCAGGCGGTGCACGAGAGCCTGTGCCTGGCCCGCTTCCGGAATCCGATCGTTCGGCTCATGCTGCCCTTCCGGATGCCGCGCAGGGCGTCGAGCCCTTGATCGGGCGGGGCTCGTCGCCCCGGACCCGGGATGGGCGCCCTACGACAGGCGGTCCGCGATGTGATCGCTCACGCGCAGCGCATTGGCGATGATCGTGAGCGTCGGGTTCACGGCGCCGATGGAGGGGAAGAAGCTCGCATCCGTCACGTACAGGTTGTCGAGTTCGTGCGCCTTGCAGGTGAGGTCGAGCACCGACGCCTTCGGGTCCGTGCCGAAGCGGAGCGTGCCCGCTTGATGGGCGGTGCCGGAGAGCGGGATGTTCTTGCCGAGATAGAGCGAGCGCTCGAACAGGTAGGTGTAGGCGCCGCCGGGCCGCAGCAGGTCGGAGAGCTTGGTCCTCAGCCGGTCGTGCGCCTCCCGGTTCGTCTCGCGGATGTCGAGGATGGTGCGGCCGGCGGCATCGATCGTGACGCGGTTGTCGGGGTGGGGCAGGTCCTCGCTCTGCAACCAGAAATCCATCGAATGGCGCGCCACCATGTCGAAGGGGGCATCCGGCAGGAAGCCCGTCCATCTCGGGAATTCCTCGCCGCGGATCTGGTCCGGATGCGTCTTCGCGCACATCTGGATCAGGCCCATCGGGTAGTCCCAATCGTCCGACTCGAAGTAGAAGTCCGAGACCGCGAGCGTCTTCTGGAAGACGGTGTCGTTGACCTCCTTCGAGAGGGCCATCAGCACGGACATGTTGTGGCGCATGTAGTTGCGGCCGACCTGATCCGAGCCGTTGGCGAGCCCGTTCGGGTGGGCGGCATTGGCCGAGCGCAGGAGGAGCAGCGCCGAGGAGAGCGCCCCGCAGGCCACCACCACGATGTCGGCGGCGTAACGCTCCTCCCTCCCCTCGCGCGTGACGTGTATGGCGGTGACCGTCCGGCCGGCGGCGTCGGTCTCCAGCCTCGAGACGTAGGCGTTCGTCAGGAGGGTGGCGTTGGGGTGGGCCGCGAGCGTCGGGTCGACGGTCATCACCTGCGCGTCCGCCTTGCCGTTGAGGAGGCAGGGAAACCCGTCGAACGCGTCGCAGCGGATGCAGATGCTGGTCGGCGTCGGCTTGCCCTCCCGCTCGTCGAGGCGGATGCCGAGGGGCAGGTGGAACGGGCGCAGCCCCACCTTTCCCCAATCGTCCGACAACCTCTGGATGCGCGGCTCGTGGGCGACGCCCGGATGGTCGTAGGGCGCGCTCGCCCAGGGCTCGGTCGGGTCCTCGCCCCGGTTGCCGTGGACGCTGAACAATTGCTCGGCCTGCGTGTAGTAGGGCTCGAATTCCGCGTAGGAGACCGGCCAGGCCGGCGAGAGTCCGTCGACGTGGCGCACCGCGCCGAAATCCCGCTCGCGCAACCGCAGCAGCGCGGCGCCGTACACCTTGGAATTGCCGCCCACGTAATAGTGGAGCGCCGGGCTGAAGGAGCGCCCGTCGCCGCCGTACCACGTCTCCCGCGCCTGGTAGGCGCCGTCGACGAAGACCGTTCGCGCGTTCCAATTGTCCTGGCTGCGGGGCAGGTAATCGCCCCGCTCCAGGAGCAGGACGCGCTTGCCCGTCTTCGCCAGCCGGTGGAACACCGAGCCGCCGCCGGGGCCGCTGCCGATGATGATGACGTCGTAACGGTCCTGCGCCATCGCGGCTCTCCCCGGCTCGGCCTCCCGCGGGCCGCCAACGTGGCCGTGCCCGCGCCGTTCCGCGATGCAACACCAGCACGATTCGGTGACGCGCCGGCGCTTCGTCCCGCACCGCACGCAGGGCTGCCCTCGGCCGCAACCCGGGGCAAGCGTGGGCGTTCACCCGGCGGTTGACCGCCGCCGATCCGCCGCGCCCGTTCAGCGAAGGAGGGGATTTCCGATGACCTGGCTCGACCTCGCCGCCGGCCCCCTGCTCGCCAAGATCTGCCTCGTCGTGCTCTTCCCCTTCAGCGCGCTGGATAAGGTGATGCACTGGGACGAGGCCATGAAGCAGGCCTCGTCCGGCCCCCTGCCCGGCGCGGCCCTGATGCTGATCCTCGGCATCCTCGTCGAGACGGTCGCGCCGGTCTGCATCGTGACCGGGTATTACGACCGCATCGCCGCCTTCCTGCTCGCCGGCTTCTGCGCGGTCACGGCGGTGCTGTTCCACCGCTTCTGGGAATTCCCCGGCTTCTGGTCGAAGAAGGGCGAGGGGAACGCGCATTTCTGGGATTTCTGGAAGAATTTCGGGCTCGTCGGCGGCCTCCTCCTCGTCACCCTCGGCGGGAGCTACGCACCGGCCTCCGACATCCTGGCCCACCCGCTCTCGTCCGGCCCGCAGGCAGCCCCGGCCGACCTCGCGCGTTCCCTGCCCACACCCTGACCCGGAGGCCGCGATGGCGGGCGAGAAGCCGAAGGTGCCCTACTGGCATGTCTGGACGGATGCGGAGGGGGTCAGCCACCAGGACCGGTTCGAGCTCACCGAGTTCGACCTCAAGACCATGAAGCCGCCGGCCGCCCCGCAATGGCAGGGCACCAAGCGCACGAACCGCTCGACCGTGATGGTGACGGTGCAGCCGGTCGGCTGGGTGGGCCAGTGGCACGAGAACCCGAAGCCGCAATGGATCGTGCCCCTCTCGGGGCGCTGGTTCGTCGAGACCCTCGACGGCACCCGCGTCGAGATGGGGCCGGGCGAACTCTCCTTCGGTGAGGACCAGAACACCCGTCCCGACGCGGACGGGCGCACCGGCCACCTCTCCGGCACGATCGGCGACGAGCCCGCCGTGCTGATGGTGGTGCAGATCGAGGACGAGGCGCCGACGATCGGCCGGCCGGGCCGGTTCCGCTGACGGAGGGCCGCATGGACGGATTCGTGATCCACGATCCCCGCTTCCGGGCCTACGTTCTGCCGAACGCACCTCTGGAGACGCTCGGCGAGGGCTTCCGCTGGTGCGAGGGGCCGGTCTGGTTCGCGGACCGGGGCGAGTTGCTGTTCAGCGACCTGCCGAACGACCGGGTGATGCGCTGGAGCGCGAGCGGGGGCCTGAGCGTCTTTCGCCAGCCCGCGAATTTCGAGAACGGCCACGCCCGCGACCGGGAGGGGCGGCTCCTCTCCTGCTCCCACCGGGGCCGCTGCGTCACGCGGACCGAGCTCGACGGGCGCGTGACGGTGCTGGCGGACCGGTATCGCGGCAAGCGGCTGAATTCGCCCAACGACATCGTCTGCCGCTCGGACGGGACGATCTGGTTCACCGACCCGCCCTACGGCATCCAGACCGACTACGAGGGCGGCAAGCAGGATTCCGAGCTGCCGGCGACCGTCTACCGGCTCGATCCGCGGGACGGCGCGCTCAGCGCCGTCGCCGACGATTTCCAGGGGCCGAACGGCCTCTGCTTCTCGCCGGACGAGGGCCTGCTCTACATCGCGGAGAGCGGGCTGCAATTCGTCGAGGACCCGCTGCAGCAGATCCGCGTCTTCGAGGTGGCCGAGACCGGCCTTCGCGCAGGCCGCGTCTTCCACAGAGTGGAGCCCGGCTTCGCCGACGGCTTCCGCTGCGACGAGCACGGCAACATCTGGTCGAGCGCGGGGGACGGGGTGCATTGCATCGACCCGTCCGGCGCGCTGCTCGGGCGGATCCTCGTGCCGTCCACCGTGTCGAACCTCGCCTTCGGCGGGCGCGACCTCAGCCGCCTGTTCCTCTGCGCCTCCCACACGCTCTACGCGATCACCGTCAACGTGCGCGGGGCGCGCCTCCTGTGAGCGGCGTATCCGCCCTCGTCGCCGTCAGCCGGACCGTGGCGGATCTCGGCCGGACGGAAGCCTTCTACCGCGACGGGCTCGGCTTCGCCCGCGTCGCGCCGCCGGAGCCGGTGCCGGCGCCGATCCGCGAGGCGATGGGCCTCGGGTCCGCCCGGGCGACGCGCCTGCGGATGCGGCTCGGCGCGCAGGCGATGGACTTCCTCGCCGTCGACCCGCCCGGCGCGCCCTACCCGCTCGCGCGCGCCGCCACCGACCCCGTCTTCCAGCACGTCGCGATCCCCGTCCGCGACATGGAGGCGGCCATGCGCCAACTCGGCGCCCGGAGCCCGGAGCCGATCAGCCGCGGCGGCCCGCAGCGCCTGCCCGCCTCCTCGGGCGGCGTGACGGCCTACAAGTTCCGCGATGGCGACGGCCACCCGGTGGAGCTGATCCTCTTCCCCGACGGCCCGGCCGCCGAGCGCTGGCGGGACGCGCCGGGCCTGTTCCTCGGCATCGACCACTCGGCCCTCACGGTGAGCGATTGCGAGGCGGCGCTCCGCTTCTTCACCGGCCCCCTCGGGCTCGCGATCGCCTCGCGGGGCCTGAATGCCGGGCCCGAGCAGGAGCGCCTCGACGGCGTGCCGGACCCGGAGGTCGACGTGATCGGCCTGACGCCTCCCGCCGCGACGCCGCATGTGGAGCTGCTTCACTACCGGCGGCCCCCGCCCCAGGCTCTCGCGGGCCGGTTCGGGCCGCGCGACCGGGCGAGCACGCGGCTCGTCTTCGCCGCGCCCGATCCGGGGGACCTCGCCGCCGCCCTGCGCGGCGCCGGCCACACGCTCGCCCTGTCCCGGGACGGCAGCGCCGCCTACGGCGTGGGGCCGGACGGCCACGGGATCCTGTTCCTGCGCGAAAGCCCGTGACGACACGCCGGGGCGGCGCAACCGGAGCGTGAAACCTCTTGCGTTGCCGTCGCCCTCTGCCAGACATTGCTGCACCGCACGGCAACGCTTCGGCCACCCGCCCGGGGCGCGCCGCCGCAAGGGGAACCGTCATGATGCAGAGGACTTTCGTTCGCGCGCTCGCCATCGGCCTTGCGCTCGGCCTGCCGGGCGCGGCGCACGCGCAGCAGGATGGCGCGACCACGGCCGAGCAGACCGTCGACGCCATGAACGCGCTGTTCGGGAAACACGCCGGCATCCGCGCCAACCACGCCAAGGGCGTCGTGGCGGAGGGCAGCTTCACCCCCTCGCCCGAGGCCGGCAAGCTCAGCAAGGCCTCCCTGTTCGCGGGGGCGGCCGTGCCGGTCACGATCCGCTTCTCGGACGCGACCGGCGTGCCGACGATTCCCGACGGGTCGGTGAAGGCGAACCCGCACGGCATGGCCCTCAAGTTCAAGCTCGCCGACGGCAGCGAGATGGATGTCGTGGTGAACGCCCTGAAGTTCTTCCCCGTCGCCACCGGCGAGGAGTTCCGCGACCTCCTCGTCGCCGCCTCGAAGAGCGGGCCCGACGCGCCGCACCCGACGCCCCTGGAGCAATTCGGGCAGAGCCACCCCGCCGCGGCCGCGGCCGGCGGCACCGCGAAGACCCCGACGAGCTTCGCCCGCCAGACCTACAACGGCGTCAACGCCTTCGTCTTCGTCGACACGGACGGCAAGCGCCAGCCCTTCCGCTACCGCTTCGTGCCCGCGCAGGGCGAGGAGGTGCTGAGCGAGGCGGAGGCGAAGACGAAGGCCCCGAACTACCTCGTCGACGAGATCGGCCCCCGCCTCGCGCGGGAGCCGGCGACCTTCCGGGTCCTCGCGCAGCTCGCCGAGCCGGGCGACCCGACGAACGACGCCACCAAGCCCTGGCCGGACGCGCGCCGCACCGTCGATCTCGGCACGCTGACGGTCACGAAGACGGTGCCCGACAGCGCGAGCGCGGAGAAGGCGCTGCTCTTCATGCCGAACGCGCTGACCGACGGGATCGAGGTCTCGGACGATCCGCTGATCGACGCGCGCGTGCAGGCCTACGCGGTCTCGTTCGGGCGCCGGACGCAGTAGCCGCGGCCCGCGATCCCGGAGGCGCCTCCGGGATCGCGGGGCTCAGCCCGCGTAGCTGATCCGGTAGATGATCCCGTGCTGGTCGTCGCCGAGATAGAGGCTGCCGTCCTTGGCCACCGCGAGGCCGAAGGGGCGGGCGAAGCGCGACCAGCCGCTGGGGCCGCCCTCGCTGAGGAAGCCGCTCACGAAGGGCTCGACCGATTTCGGCTCGCCGTTCTCGAAGCGGACCCGCAGCACCTCGTAGCCGCTCGGGGGCTTGCGGTTCCACGAGCCGTGCATCGTGACGAAGGCGTCGCCGCGATAGGCCTGCGGGAACTGGGTGCCGCCGTAGAAGACCATCTGCATCGAGGAGGCGTGGGCCGTCCAGGTCAGGACCGGGCGCTCGCTCGCCCTGTCCCAATCCTCGAGGCTGCCCTTCGGCGGCTCGCGGTAGAGGTTCTTCATGCCGGCCCCGAAGATGAAGGGCCAGCCATACTTCTTGCCCGCCTCGATCCGGTTGAGTTCCTCCGGCTGCTCCTCGTCCCCGAGCCAGTCGACGCCGTCGTCCCAGCCGTAGAGGGCCTTGGTCTGCGGCTGCCAATCGAAGCCGATCGTGTTGCGCAGGCCCGAGGCGACGATCTCGCGGGCGCTGCCGTCCGGCTTCATCCGCACCATCGTGGCGTTCTCGGGGTTGCGCTCCTCGCACTCGTTGCAGGTCGAGCCGAGGCTCGCGTAGAGCATCCCGTCCGGCCCGAAGGCGATCGTGCGGTTCGGGTGCTGGCCCGCATCCGGCAGGTCGGCCACGATCTCGGTCTCGGGCCCGAGGGCGCCGTCCTTGTTGAGCGGCGCGGCGTAGATCGCCTTGACCGTCACGTAGAACAGCCGGCCCTCGTGCAGGGCGAGGCCGTGCACGTCCTTCTTGCGCAGGACGACCTGCGGTTCGGCGGGCTTGGCCGGGTCGATCCGCGTGACGGTGCCGGCGTCCCGGTCGCTGACGTAGAGCGCGCCGTCCGGCGCCACCACGATGACGCGGGGCTTGCCGAGCCCCTCGGCGAATTTCTCGATGCGGAAGCCCGCGGGCAGCTTCAGGCCGGCGATGCGCGCCTGCGTCGCCTCCAGCGGCGCGGCCTTCACCACATGGGCCTCGACCGTCGCCGTGCCGGGATTGTTGAGGGCCTGGGCGAGCGCCGGGGCTGACACGGCGCAGAGGGTCAGGGCCAGAAGGGTGCGGCCGAGCGGCATGGACGGTCCTGGGTGCGGGTCGGGGGCGGGAGAGGGGGATGAACCCCGCCTGCCCCGCCCGGTTCCGGACCCGCGCCGGGACGGATGGGCGCAGGCTCCTCCCCGGCCCCGAGGCTTGACGCCCCGGGGAGCGCGCGTCCAATGCGCCCCGCCCGAAACCGGAGGCCTGTGGGATGCCGCCGCTCCTCGCCCTGCCCTTCCCGGCGATCGACCCGGTGGCCGTCGCCATCGGCCCGATCACCATCAAGTGGTACGCGCTCGCCTACATCGCCGGCCTCGTCGGCGGCTGGTACTACGCGCGCCGCCTCGTGATGGCCGACCGGCTCTGGGGCGTGGTCCGCCGCCCGACCCTCAACGACATCGACGACCTGATCGTCTGGGTGGCGCTCGGCGTCGTGCTCGGCGGCCGCCTCGGCTACGTGCTGTTCTACAACCTGCCGCTCTACCTCTCCGACCCGATCGAGATCTTCGCGATCCGCAACGGCGGCATGTCGTTCCACGGCGGCTTCCTCGGCGCCATCCTGGCGATGCTGCTCTTCGCCCGGTCGCGCCGGCTCAACGGCTACACGCTCCTCGATCTCGGGGCGGTCACGGTGCCGATCGGCCTGTTCTTCGGCCGCATCGCCAATTTCGTGAACGGCGAGCTCTGGGGCCGGATCGCGCCGGATTTCCCCTACGCCGTGGTCTTCCCCACGGGCGGCCCCCTGCCCCGCCACCCGAGCCAGCTCTACGAGGCGGCGACGGAGGGGTTCCTGCTCTTCGTGGTGATGGCGCTCAGCGTGCGCCGCTTCGGCTTCCGCAAGCCGGGCCTGCTCGGCGGCATCTTCGTCCTCGGCTACGCGCTGGCCCGGACGATCTGCGAGTTCTTCCGCGAGCCGGACCGGCAGCTCGGCTACCTGTTCGGCGCCGATCTCGGGCCGCTCGGCGGCGGCGTCACCATGGGGATGCTGCTCTGCCTGCCGATGGCGCTGGTCGGCCTCGCCTACATCGTGCTCGCGGCCCGCGGCCATACCCGCCCGCGCCACCCGGTCGAGGAGGCCGGCGACGTCCCGGTGAAGGCGTGAGCCCCCTCGGCGAGGAGATCGCCCTGCTGATCCGCCAGACGGGGCCGATCGGCATCGACCGCTACATGAGCCTCTGCCTCGGCCACCCGGTCCACGGCTATTACCGGACCCGCGATCCCCTCGGCGCGCGGGGCGATTTCACCACCGCCCCCGAGATCAGCCAGATGTTCGGGGAGCTGATCGGCCTCTGGGTCGCCGCGATCCGGGGGATGCTGGATCCCGCCGCGCAGCCACGCCTCGTGGAACTCGGGCCCGGGCGCGGCACGCTGATGGCGGACGCCCTGCGGGCGCTCGGCTCGGTCCTGCCGGACGCGGCCATCGACCTCCACCTCGTCGAGACGAGCCCCCCGCTGCGCGCGGCCCAGGCGGCCGCCCTCTCCCGCCACCGGCCGACCTGGCACGAGGGCCTCGCCGGCCTGCCGGAGGGGCCGGTGATCGCGATCGCCAACGAGTTCTTCGATTGCCTGCCCGTGCGCCAGTTCGCGCGCACGGAGCGCGGCTGGTGCGAGCGCCTCGTCGGCCTCTCGGCCGCGGGCGGCCTCGCCTTCGGCCTCGCGCCCGATCCCGAGCCCGGCATCCGGGCCGAGGCCCCGCCCGGCGCCCTCCTGACGCTGCCCTCGGCCGGCCTCGGCGTGATGCGCGACCTCGCCGCCCGCCTGACGCGCGCGGGCGGCGTGCTGCTCCTCATCGATTACGGCCACGTCGCGCCGGGTTTCGGGGACACGCTCCAGGCCCTGTCGCGCCATCGCTTCGCCGACCCGCTGGCGGAGCCGGGCGAGGCCGACCTCACGGCGCATGTCGATTTCGCGGCCCTCGCGCAGGCGGCGCGCGGCGAGGGCGCGCGCGTCCACGGCCCGGTCGAGCAGCGCGACTTCCTGCTGGATCTCGGCCTCCTCGCGCGGGCCGAGCGGCTGAAGCGGGCGGCGAGCCCGGCCCAGGGCGCGGCGATCGAGGCGGCGGTGGCGCGCCTGACGGATCCGGCCGGGGGCGGGATGGGGCGCCTGTTCAAGGTGATGGCGGTGAGCGGCCCGGGCCTCGCCGGAGTGCCGGGTCTGCCGCCGCCCTGAACCCTCGCCCGCGCGACAAGGCCGCCCGCGAGACAAGGCCGCCCGAGCTCCGGCGCCGCCGAACGGCGCCGGCCCCGGCCCTGACCCGCCGACGGGCGGCCTCAGCTCTCGAAGGAGGCGAAGCCCTCCGGCGCGGCGGTGCGGATGCGCCCGGCCTGCGGCTCGGCCGGACGCGGGCCGCCGAGGCCCGGCGCGGCGGAGGGCTCGCCATCCGCGTCCGCGCCGAGCGGCGCGCGCAGCGGCGGGAGCCCCGTCTCGGGAATGGAGGGCCAGATGGGACGGTCGGGCTGGATCTGCTGGGCCATCAATCCTTCCTCACGCTGTCGCGGAGCCGGCGCGAGCCGGCAACCGCCCTGAAAGCGCGAGGCAAAGTCGGATCGCGCCTGCGGGTTCCACGCGCGGTCCCGAGCCTGCGATCGGCGGAAGCGTCGCGCGCGCCATCGTCTCGCCCCCGCGGGTGCGCTATCGAACCCGCTCCAGCGAACCGGCCGCCCGGCCCGAACCGGAGTTCCGCGATGTTCCTCGAAGCGCCCGAGCTGAGGCCGTTCCCCGCCATCCGCCACGCCTTCTTCACCCGGGAAGGGGGCGTCTCGGAGGGCATCTTCGCCTCCCTCAACGGCGGCCTCGGCTCGGGCGACGACCCGGAGCGCGTGGGTGAGAACCGCGCACGGATGTGCGCGCATCTCGGCGTGCCGGAGGGGCGCCTCGTCAGCCTCTATCAGGTCCATTCGGCCGAGGTCGTGACGGTCGAGGCGCCCTACGCGCTCGCCGAACGTCCGAAAGCGGACGCCATGGTCACCCGCGTCCCCGGCCTCGCCCTCGGCATCGCAACCGCCGATTGCGGCCCGATCCTGTTCGCCGATCCGGACAACCGGGTCGTGGGCGCGGCCCATGCGGGCTGGAAGGGCGCGCTCGGCGGCGTCGTCGCGGCCACCGTCTCCGCCATGGAGGCGCTCGGGGCCAAGCGCGGCCGCATCGTCGCGGTTCTCGGACCCACGATCGCGCAGGGATCCTACGAGGTCGGGCCCGACTTCATCGAGCGCTTCGGCCGCGAGGCGCCGGCCGGGGCACGCTTCCTCGCCCCCGGCACCCGCCGGGGCCACGCCCAGTTCGACCTGCCGGGCTTCATCCTGGAGCGGCTCGGCGAGGCCGGCATCGCCCGGGCCGCGTCCCTCGGGCTCTGCACCTACACGGACCCGGACCGGTTCTACAGCTTCCGCCGGACCACCCACCGGGGCGAGCCGGATTACGGCCGGCTGATTTCCGCGATCTGTCTCACTCCCTGATCCGCCACATTTCCCGGTTCCCGGGTGCGACAATCTGTCAGGTCATTGAGAACAGAAAAAGCGTGGCCGCAACTGAACCTTGGCCATTGAAGCGCGTTTTACGGTCAAGGTGTCAGGGGAAGAATGAGGCGATCATCGCCACAAAGGGGCCGCCTTCGCAGCGGTCGGCGTGGTCGCCCGGCAACAGCATCCCTGGGATCGCTCGCATAAGTACGGGGAACTCGTGCCGGACGGGCCCTAACGGCCGACGGCACTGGACGAGTAGAGGACCAGATCATGAAGTCTATGCTTCGGGGCGCCACCGCCCTCGCCGGAATCGCGCTTGCCGGCTCCGCCTTCGCTGCCGACCTTCCGCGTCGTGCGGCTCCGCCGCCGGTGTTCACGCCGGTTCCGGTGTTCACCTGGACGGGCTTCTACGCGGGCTTCAACGCCGG
>NZ_JAVDVV010000040.1:0-29501 GCF_031457035.1 Methylobacterium sp. BE186 | reverse complement strand
TCGATCGAGGCGCGAGTCAGCTTGAGTGGGCTCTTGTTCACCATTTGTTCGGACCTGGGCTCCGGCGAAATAAGGTTTTCTGCAGGTTCGCTCGGACCCTGACCTGACCGGCCGGCTTTGGACCGGGCTGACTGAGAGGATCGGCCCGGACCAAGGGAGGCGGGCGTGCGGCGCGGTCAGAAGACGAGTGCCCAGCGGGTCTGGGACGACGATGGCTTGGAGTGCGCAAGCTGCGCAAGCGCCAACGACATCCTGCGACATGCATTGAGCCTGCTGAACGGTTTGCCTGAGACCGATACAGCCGAGGACAGCCATGCTGTTGCCTCTGTCCGCGATGCATACGGACACGTAGTGCTGACAGCGACCCTCAAGCCGAACTCGGAGCCGAGCCTGCGGTGGAACGGCGAGAAGCTGCCTGTGAGCGCCCCTGTCATCCCACCGACTTCGACCTCGGCAGCCCGGACTTGATCCGGCTGGCAATCGACCTCGGCAATAACCTCGAAGTCCGCGGCAACTTCACCAAGGTAGAACGCTACTCGCCGCCCTGTGGCTGGGTCACCGCATTCAACTCGAATCGTGACGCGAAGCCAGCTTCCTTCAAGCCTGCTCAAGACCGCCTCCGCGGCAAGTGCAGCCTCTCGCTCGGTCTGCCCCTTGATGGTGACCTGAGACGTGCCAGAGGCGATCACGATGGTGCAAAACGGGGCAGCCATCTCACGAAACGCTCTCAGCCTCTGCCCGTTCAAGCTGGGCGCTGGCGATGATGCTGAACGCAGAACAGGCCCGCCTTGCGACGAGCCTGTCCGGCAACCTTGACCCTCGGAACCCAGTCACCTTCGTCAAGTTGACACAAGGCGACTCTGGTATTGGCGTTCCGGAGTCGCAGCCCTCATTGGGCGATTCCTCCCTAGACTTCGGGCCGTCCTCAGGGGCGGTCTTTTTTCTAGGTAGTTGCTACAAGTTAACACGCGGTCGCACGGTTGGTTCTCAGAAAATTTCAGGGCTACCCTTGGGCGGTCGCTAGCGCACGCTTCGCATCGACATTCACTAATTTGGGACACCTGGAAAAATAATAGAGCGCAGGTGGCGCGAGATCGGACCTCTGCCGAGCGCTTCGGGGAGCAGCCATCCCGATAAGACCGCCTCAGGCCTGATCGGGTCCGAGGTGTTGACCCAGGAAGCTGGCGACCCGAGCCGCCGAATCAAACTGCGCCGTTCCGGTGAAGCCGTGCCCTTGCCCCGGGTAGATGCAGATCTCGTAGGGCGTGCCCTGCTGCTTCAGCAGACGCTCGATGGCGTTCGCCTGCGCGACGGGAACGATCGGATCCGAGGCGCCGTGCAGGATCAGGGTTGGCGGCAGCCGAGGCTGACGTGCGGCCAGGCCCTCTGGGAGCGGGCCAAAGTAGTCCACGATCGCTTTGACCCGGGCATCGGACCCAGCAACCTCGAACGCCAGCGCTGCCCCAAGCGAGACCCCGACGATCCCGAGCCTCCGCGCATCGACACCGGGCTGTGAGGCCAGCCAGCTCACTCCATCCCGCACGGTAGCGGCCCAGAGCGGAAAGTCTTGTCGCAGCCGCGAGTAGGCGACACGCCTGTCGTCCGTGCGGTCGAGGTAGTGCGGGAAGGCGACGTGGTAACCCGAACCTGCGATCGTGCGTGCGGCCAGTCGGTAGCCATCGGCGAACGTCAGCCCGTCCGCGCCGTGCAGAAGCAGAACGGCAGGTCTGGCGGCAGATCTCGCCATCCTCTCTGCAGAGCCACCGGAGGCCGTGAACCATTCCACCGCAATCCGCCGCCCGCCACTCGTAAAGTTCTGCATGTCCGGATCTGCGTTCCCGCTCTCGGCCGAGCACCAGTGCTGAGGAAGGCGCTCGCCGACTGGCGTTGGCCGCGGTTGCGACGGGGCTGGGTCAAAGCAGGCCGCTGTCACCTGCCAGCGGATCTAGCGCGGCAGCACCTTCGTCGCCTGCAGGCGACGAATGGCGGCCGCCAGAGCCTCAACGCTGTCGACGCTCTCGCCGAATCCGGCCCGCCGGATCTTGCCCATGTCAGAGACCAGATCGAAGTCGCTGTGGAAGACGAAATCGCCGAAGCTCCAGCCAACCGCCCGCTCATAGGGCATGTCGCTCAAGCCCTGTTCTACCGCCAACCGCTGCCAGATGGGCTTCTTATCGGCCATGTGGGTGGCGAGGCGCAGCGGCACCGGCGGCCCGAGGGGCAGGTCAAGGGCCGTGGCGAGCTTCTCCCAGACGCGCCGCCAGCGGAAAGGCTCGTGCACATAGTTGAAGGCTTCGCCGCGCGCGGCGTCGGACGTCGCAGCCCACACGCTAGCCCGGGCCAGAGCATGGGCATCTGTTACCTGGGCTAACACACCTTCGTAGACGTGGGCCGGTCCTGGAAAGCGGAAGGCCGCCCCTTCCGCCCGGCACAGGGCTGCATAGGCGCCAATCACCATGGCGATGTTCATGGCGTTGCCGGCCGCATCGCCGACGACGACATCGGGGCGGAGGATCGACCAAGCGAGGCCGCCGCGGTCCGCCCGGCGGCGCAACTCGTCCTCCTGCGTGAAGTAGAAGTTGGGCCCGATGTGGCGCGGGTTCTCGTCCTCGTAGAACGGGGACGGCACCGGCCCGAGATGGACGCCGTAGACCTTCGCGCCCTGATACAGCACCACGCGCCTCAACGGCGCGCCGACGGCGTCGAGACCTTCGAGCAGGTTGCGCAGCATCGCTCCGTTCACGCGGTCCTCATCCGCGAGGCTCGGCTGCGGTGCGAGAGCGGCATAGAATAGGTGCGTGGTATCGCGGGCCTGAACGAGGGCTGCGCGGGTCGCCTCAGGATCGGTCAGATCTGTCGCGATGGCCTCGCTCGATCCGTGCGGGCGGCGCGCCAAAGCGCGCGCCTGCCAACCGCCTGCGGCGCCAAGCTGTTGCATCAGGGCCTTGCCGATGATGCCGTTTGCGCCGGCGACTAGGGCTATGCCGAACTCTGTCATCATCGCTCACGAATTTGCTGAGGATCAACGCGTCTTTCTGCCCCGCTTCGATCCCGGGCGAGTGGGCAGTCACGTGCCATCAACCCACTGGCGCTAGGTGTGTTCAGGATCCAGCCTTATGGTGGCGCTCGCCCGCGAGGGAGGCCGGCTGGGGTTGGCATCCAGTGGATGGCTTTGTGGATCCGAAGTGCATCCTTTGGCCCTGGTCAGCCCTGAGATGGCTGGATTCCGGGAAGCTCAGCGAAACGGGGTGGAAAGACCGAGGGTGGCCGTTTGCGGCCCGTCCGCTTCGAAGCCCAAGCTGCGGCTAAGCAGATGTTAGGCGCGGCTTAGGTGAGGGGCTCAAAGTGCGTTCACGCGGACCTGTAAGCCGCTGCCGCCAAGATTCGTGTGGAGTGGGGAGCCGGCATTCAGCGCGGCGGCCACAGCGGTCTGTATCGCCGTCGCAAGCGGACGTTGGACAACCGGACTGTGCTCGCCAATCGAAGATGCAACTCGGTGTGAGAGAGCTTCCACTCACTCCCCGACGGCGACTGAACTGGCGTCGCGGCGGGCGCGGGACCGCTCGCCGGCCTCGTCCCTGCACTTGTCGCGCTGCGCATGAGCATGGCCGAGAGGTTCTTAAATTTTAAGTTTAATCCTCCTATAGCGCCCCCTCCAGCAGCGTTGTTGCGAACCCGGCCCACAGTCATGTCGATGAAGATATCACACCGCATTAGCCTTCTGATTGTCTGCTTTTTATTCGTACTGGCAGCCATTGAGTGCTTAAATCTCTTTAGTGCTCGCGAAGAGATCCTAAGAGAGCGAAAAACAGCTATCGCTGGTCAGGTTGAGGCTGCTATATCCACCGTGAAGCGCCTCGCGAGCAATGCTGATCAGGGGATTATCTCGCAGAATGAGGCTCAAGATCGCGCTAAGACTGCTCTTCGAGCGGTGCGATACGGAAAGAATGACTATTTCTTCATCTATAACTATGCGGGTATTAACCTCGTTCATGGCTTGAAGCCAGAGAACGAGGGCAAAAGCCTGCTGGAGGCCAAGGATGCGAACGGTCTACGCTTCAATGCCGCTTTGATCGAGGCCGCCAAGGCAGGAGGCGGCTATGTCGAGTTCATGTTCCCGCGCGCTGGGCAGGATCAGCCATCGCCGAAGCTTGGATATGCTCTCCACTATGCGCCGTGGCAGTGGGTAATCGGGACGGGCATCTACATCGATGACATCGACGCCCAGTTTTGGGAGCTTGTGCGGCGTGACGCGGTGTACGTCGTCGGCCTGCTCGCCCTGCTGATTGCCTGCGCGTGGCCGATTGCGCGGGGGATCGTCCGGCCGATCCGCGCGCTAACGAGCGTGATGAGCCACTTGGCGGGCGGGGAGACCTCGATCTCGATCCCGGCGCAATCACGTGGTGACGAGATCGGTCTGATGGCTCGTGCCGTTCAGGTGTTCAAGGAGGGGCTGATCGCCAAGCAAGCGGCAGAGATCGCTGCGGCCCAAGAAGCCGAAGCCAAGATGCGTCGCGCCAACCTGCTTGACGATCTGACCAAGAGCTTCGAGCGCAGCGTCTCCGTGCTAACGCAAGGTCTCGCGGGCGCCGCAACCGAGATGGAAGCGACTGCCCGTTCCATGACCGCGACGGCCGACGAGACGAGCCAGCAGAGCATGACGGTGGCCGGAGCCGCACAGCAGACCTCGTCTAACGTGCAAACCGTGGCAGCAGCGAGCGAGGAGATGTCGGCTTCTGTCGCCGAGATCGTGCAGCAGGTCAGCCAGTCGGCTCAGATCGCCAGCCGCGCCGTCGCGACAGCGCGTCAAACCGATGCGACGGTGCAGAAGCTGTCCGGGACAGCCGAGCGGATCAGCACGGCGGTGTCGCTAATCTCGCAGATCGCCGGCCAGACGAACCTGCTGGCGCTGAATGCTACCATCGAGGCGGCACGAGCGGGCGAGGCGGGCCGCGGCTTTGCGGTCGTGGCGACCGAGGTGAAGGAGTTAGCTGGCCAGACCTCGCGCGCGACCGGCGAGATCAGCGAGCGCATCGCTGAGATCCAGGCGGCAACGCAAGAAGCTGTTGCCGACATCCAGCAAATCAGCCGGGTGATCGGCGAGATGTCCACCTACGCGGCCAACATCGCGGCGGCCATGGAGGAGCAGGGCGCGGCGACCCAGGAGATCACCCGCAACGTGCAGCAGGCAGCAAAAGGCACGGAGCAGGTGACGCTGAACATCGCGGGTGTCGGCCAAGGAGCCGGGCAGACGAGTGCAGCAGCAAACCAGGTGCTGGGTGCAGCCCAGGAGCTTGCTCGGCACTCAGAGAGCCTGACGCAGGAGGTCTCGAACTTCCTGGCCAACGTCAGAGCGGCCTGAGCCGGCCGCGATCATTGAACCGGTCTCCGCGGGAGAGAGGGTCCAGCCGATGTCAGACAGCCGATGCATCTCCAATCCCGCGGCAACCGCCGCGACCCGAATGCAGCTTCGTGAGAACGCCGCCGCTATGGCGAAGGCCCTGAGTGCCATCGAGGCACTTGCCGGCTCGCTGGTAAAGCTCGAAATGCGTGCACGCGGCATGGCGCTGCGCGAGACCAGCCGTACCTGCGACGATGGCATGTCTGAAGCGGAGCGGCTGGCGCTCGGTACACTCCAGGGCGAGACCAACGCTGCCTTTTCTCAGCTACGCCGCATCAGCGAGAGCCTGCATCAGAGCCTCAGCCTGCTCGGTGAGATGAGCGTCAACATTGGTGCGGCGGCGCAGGTGGTTGAGCAGAGATCACGAGGCCGCGGCTGACGCCTCCTGATCGGCAACCCCACGGTGCTGCTCGCGCTGTTTGGCCCGGTGCGCTCCCCGGCGCTGGTCGGCCGCTTGGCCCGGCCGGGCATGTGCCCAGGCCCTCGCGCCGCTGGCCGGCGCGGTGATCCTCACCCATGCAGGCCCGGCCCCCTCTGGTGGCGGCGGCGCGCTCGCCGTCGGCAACCTCGGCTTCATCCGCGCTCTGTGGCGGACCAAGTAGCGGTTACGCGACCATCCCAAGGCCGACGACGCAGCCCACAAGCGTAACAAGCGAGAGCGAGAACCCGAGGCTGGCCTGAATCAGGCTCGGTCCGTTGTCACTCACGCGTGCATCTTCAGCGCTGCTCATCCCGCTCACCGTGGCTGTTCGGATTGTCTCTGCAACACGAATTGGCGTGATGCAGTTCCGGACGAGAGGGGTGACGCGGGCTGATTGTGGGCTCCACAGAGCCATGAACTCAGGAAGGCGATGGCTACCGCAGTGGCGCAGGTGCTACCCCGAGCGATTGACACCCAGAGTTGCATAGCCTCTGCATCTTCGAACAGGTGAGAGTGCCACACGCCGTCCGGCGGATCGGAAGCGCCCGCCCAAACTCATTGAACGAGGCCAGTAGGTGTTTCGCTAGGATGCCCCACGCCGGAACTCATGACGCCATCCTCGTCGCACTCTCCGTCCTGATCGCCGCCGCTGCGTCCTACACCGCTCTCGACCTTGCCACACGAATGCGCGCCGCCTCCGGCTGGTCCAGCCGCGCGTGGCTCGTCACCGCTGCCATCGCGATGGGTGGGGGCATCTGGTCGATGCACTTCGTCGCCATGCTGGCCTTCAGCCTGCCGGGCCTGGAGGTCGGCTACGACCTGCGCCTTACCCTGCTCTCTCTGGCTCTGCCCATCGCTGTCACGGGGCTCGGCTTCTTCGTTGTCAACCGGCCGGGTGCAGGACCCGTCGCTCTGTGCCTGAGTGGCCTTGTTATGGGGCTGGGCATTGCCGGTATGCACTACACTGGCATGGCCGCGATGCGCGTGCCGGCCGACCTGCACTACGACCACCTCTGGGTCGCTGTCTCGATCCTCATTGCCATCGGCGCAGCCGTTGCCGCCCTATGGCTTGCCTTCAGGCAGACTGGCGTCCGGCAACGGCTGCTCGCCGCTATCATCATGGGGATTGCCGTCTCGGGAATGCACTACGCCGCGATGCAAGGTTCCGTGTTCGATGCTCATGCTCCCATTGATCATGCGCGTGGGACAGCGAGCGTCGGCCAGACGCATCTCGCGCTCTGGGTTACCGGCACAACCTTCCTGATCCTCGTGCTGGCGCTCGCCGCCGCCATGTTCGACCGGCACCTCTCGCAGACTTCCGAACGCGAGGCTGCCGCGCTGCGCGCGAGCGAGGAGCGCTTTCGGCTGCTGCTCCAGAGCGTGAGTGACTACGCCATCTTCATGCTCGATCCCGAGGGCCGGATCGCAAACTGGAACACGGGTGCCGAGCGCATCAAGGGCTACACAGCCAAGGAGATCGTGGGCAGCCACCTGTCACGCTTCTACACGCAGGAGGATCTTCAGGCTGGCGTCCCCGCGGCCGCCCTTGAGACAGCGGCGCGGGAGGGACGCTTCGAGGCCGAAGGCTGGCGGGTGCGCAAGGACGGCAGCCGCTTCTGGGCCAACGTGGTCATCCACGCGATCCGCAACGAGCAGGGCCCGCTTGTCGGCTACGCTAAGGTCACGCGCGACATCACCGAGCGCAAGCAAGCCCAGGAGGCCCTGGATCAAGCCCGCGAGGCACTTGCTCAGGCCCAGAAGGTGGAGGCCATCGGTCAACTCACAGGCGGCGTCGCCCACGACTTCAACAACCTGCTCATGGCTGTGCTCGGCAGCCTCGAACTGATGCGGAAGCGGCTGCCGGATGACCCCAAACTCACCCGCCTGCTCGACAACGCGGTTCAGGGCGCACAGCGCGGAGCGGCCTTGACGCAGCGTATGCTGGCTTTCGCGCGGCGGCAGGAGCTTAAGCCCGAGGTGGTTGATCTACCGGGTCTGGTCCGGGGCATGACCGACCTGCTCCAGCGCTCGATTGGACCGCTCGTCCGCATCGAGACCCGCTTTCCACTCGGCCTACCGCGCGTGATGGTGGATGCGCATCAGTGTGAACTGGCGCTCCTCAACCTCACCGTGAACGCACGCGACGCCATGCCAAAAGGCGGCACCATCACGATCGCAGGCCGCGAAGCGGGTGAAGAGGACGCGGTCGATCTGCCGGCAGGCCGTTACGTCTGCCTCTCCGTGACAGACACAGGCACAGGCATGGACGCGGAGACCTTGGCGCGGGCGCAGGAACCGTTCTTCACCACGAAGGGGGCGGGCAAGGGCACGGGGCTCGGCCTCCCGATGGTGCAGGGCTTGGCCGCGCAGTCGCGAGGACGTTTTCTGCTCAAGAGCCGACTGGGTGAGGGCACGACCGCGGAGATGTGGCTCCCCTTGGCTGAGGCGTCGGCAACGCGGGAAGAAGCTTCGAGCGTCGCTGTTCCGCGGCGCATGTCGGCGCGGTCGCTAACGGTGCTGGTTGCAGACGACGATCCGCTGGTGCTGGAGAATACGGCAGCGATGCTGGAAGACCTCGACCACCGCGTGATCGAGGCCCGTTCGGGTGAAGAGGCGTTGGCCCTGCTGCGGCGCACGCGCGGGTTGGATCTCGTCATTACCGACCAAGCCATGCCGAGCATGACCGGAACGCAGTTGGCGGAGCAGATCGCAGTCGAGCGGCCCGGATTGCCGGTCATCCTGGCGTCGGGTTACGCCGAAGCACCGGCAGAACACCATCTGGTCCTGCCTCGGCTGAGCAAGCCCTTCGATCAGGACACGCTCGCTCTGGCTGTCGCCGACGCGCTTCACGCGGCTGAAGATTCTGGCAAGGTGGTCGCCTTCCGCTCCAGGGCAGGTGAAGCTTGAGCATGGAGAACCATACTCTGAGCCGTCCCGCTCATCCTTCGCGGCCCGCCTATCGGCTAAGCGGGCCTGCTCTGAGCCCTGAGGGGCACCTCGCAGCCCGACGCTCGCCGACGCCTTTCTCTCCACCTCCGCCATCATCTCGCTTCCCACCCAATCCTGATCCTCTCGAAAATCGTGAGGCCGACCGAATCGTGGGACCGATCGTACCGACCTAACGGCTGCCGCGGCCGCGGTCAGGAACTGGCAGTGCGCACCGTGGCGAGGAGGTTCGGGAGGAAGTGGGAGGAAGAAGCGAAGAACACTCCCTTGGCCTCAGGTGTGTGGGTTGATCGTTCCGAAGACGCTTACATCAAGCAGTACCAGAAGGCCCTCAAACTGCTCCAGCGTCATGCTGCCGACGAGGAGGCGCACGGTTGCCGCTTGGCCGGCGGCTCTCAGCCTTGGTTGTAGCCCCGATCAGCCACGACCCAGCGGGGCACACCCGGCAGCTGATCGAGTAACGGCAGCGCGTGAGGCCGTTCGTGCGCTTGCCCAGGCGCGATCCGGGCCGCGATGGCGCGACCAGCGCCATCGGCGATCACGCAGGCCGTAGGCTACATGAAAGAAGACAAGAGTGGCGCAGGGCCAACCGCCCGCGCAAGGCGAAGTCGACTGGCAGGCGTGGCGTAATGGCCGCGATCTAAAAAATTGCACGGATCTAAAATCACACAGAGGGTTGCGGCAGGCTCTTCTCGGGTGATATGCGCGATTACGTACAAACTACGTAGCTGCCTGCATGAACTCGGTTCTCGCCGTCCCTCGCTTCATCGCGCTGCTAAGCACTTCCGGCTGGGCGCGAGGTCGTCGTGAGCCCCGCTGACAGCGGCTGCGCCAGGATAGTTCCCGTGCTCGCCATCGGGCCGATCGGGACAATGGCCCTCTCGGGTGAGCGTCGCCGGCCCGCTCCGCTCTCGTCTTCCTTGCCGATCCTGCTTCTCGACGGGTCATGCGCGCAATCAAGCTTCTTCTCGGCGCCCTGCTCTTGCTCGGAGGGCTCTACATCCTGATCGGCGAACACTTCGCCGGAACATCGTCGGACGCCACAGTCAATGCCCGCATGGCCGTGGTGCGCGCGCCGATCGAGGGCGAGGTCTCCCTGTCGCTCCGCGGCGTCGGTAGCCGGGTCCGCGAGGGCGAGAGCGTCGCCAACATCTTGGACGACCGCTTCGACACCGCGCGCCTGAACGATCTCGAGCGCAGCCTCGGCGGGCAAAACCTCGACCTCAAGCGGGTTCAGGCCCAGCGCGCGGCGCTGAACGCGGCGCGCAAGGGCTACGAAACGCAGGTTAATGACTATCAACAGGGACGCGTGCGCCAGATCGAGGCCCGTATCGCTGAGGCCCAGGCCGCCCAGGAGGCCGCCAATGCCCGGCTTCGGGAGGCCGACGCCTCTTGGAAGCGTGCGAACGAGCTGAACGAGCGTGGCGTCCAGACGGCGGTCGCGCTCGACAAGGCGCGCTCAACCTCCGAGGTTGCCAAGCAGGATCTCGAGAGCGCCCGTCAACGGGCGAACTACCTGCGCACGGAGCTGGCCTCCGCCCGCAATGGCGTGTTCATCGGCGATTCCTACAACGACGCGCCGTTCTCCTCACAGCGCATCCGCGACCTCGACCTGCGCATCGCCGAGCTCAGCGGCGAGGAGCAACAGATCGCGGCCCGCCTCGCCCAGACCGAATCCCAGATCGCCGCCGAGCGGGTGCGGGTCAACAAGCTCACCTCGGCGGAGCTCAAGGCGCGCTCACCCAGCATGGTCTGGGACTTCCTTGTCGATGACGGCGAGTATGTCCGACGCGGGCAGGACCTCGTACGGCTCGTCGACTGCTCAAGTCTGATGGTCACGGCGAGCGTGACGGAGGCGCTCTACGACGGCCTGCGCCTCGGCGGGACGGCACAGTTCCGCTTCTACGGTGACGACCGGATCTTCGACGCGACGATCACACGCCTCGGCGGCTCCGGCGCGGCCGGGCTTTATGCCAACCTCGCGGTCGGGCCGAGCGCCGAGCACCTGAAGCGCTTCGACGTCGCGCTGACCGTACCGGCGCTCGCCGCCCAGGCCGGATCCGGCTGCGCGGTGGGGCGGACCGGCAGGGTCATCTTCACACAGGGGCCGCTCGGGGCCTTCCGGGCCTTCGCGACCCGATACGGGTTCTAACCCGTGCTGACGGTCTCGCCCCTCGTCTCGGCCTTCGCGGCGGCAGCGGTGGTCCTGGGCGCCGGCCTCCTCCTCCTTCCGTTGCTCGACCGCACGCGCACGCTCTGGCGCACGCTGCTCCTCGGTACCGCTACGATCCTCGCCTGGCGCTACATGGCCTGGCGCTTCACCGACACAGTGCCCGCCTTCGCCCTCGCGCCGGAGCCCATCCTGGCCTGGGCCTTCGCAGGGCTTGAGGGCCTGACGGTTATCTCATCCACGATCGCCTTCCTGATCCTCACGCGCGTTCGCGAACGCGGCAAGGAGGCGAGCCGCCATGCGGAGTGGTGGGCGCCGGAGCTGCCTCCGCGCGTCGACGTCTTCATCGCCACCTACAACGAGGAGCTGGAGGTTCTGGAGCGCACTCTCGTGGGCGCCAAGGCCCTCGATCACCCGGCCATCAGAGTTTACGTGCTCGACGACGGAAGGCGCGACTGGCTGCGAGAGGTCTGCGCCCGGCACGGCGTCGGCTACCTCATCCGCCCCGACAATGCTCACGCCAAGGCGGGCAACATCAATCACGCGCTGAGCCTGCGTATGCGGGAGGCGGACGCGCCCGACTTCGTCGCGGTTCTCGACGCCGATTTCGTGCCGCACCGCGATTTCGTCAGCCGGACGGTCGCGCTGTTCCACGACTCCAACGTCGGTCTCGTCCAGACGCCGCAGCACTTCTTCAATGCCGACCCGGTTCAGCACAATCTCGGCATCAGCCGTGCCTACCCGGACGAGCAGCGCCACTTCTTCGACAATGTCGAGGCCTCTCGGGATGCCTGGGGCATCGCGGTCTGTTGCGGCACCTCATCGATGGTGCGGACCGCCGCCGTGCAAGCCATTGGGGGGCTACCCACCGAGAGCGTCACTGAGGACTTCCTGCTGAGCCTGCGGCTCGCCGAGAACGGTTGGCAGACAGTCTACCTCAACGAGGCGCTCACCGAGGGGCTCGCGCCGGAAGGCCTACAGGAGTACATCGTCCAGCGCGGGCGCTGGTGCCTCGGGATGATGCAGATCATCCGCAACGTCTACGGCCCGTTCGGCAGCCATGGGCTGACCCTGCGCCACCGGGTCAGCATCCTCGATTCTCTTCTCTATTGGACAACGACGTTCCCGTTTCGGCTCGCGAGCCTGACATGCCCGCTGTTGTACTGGTATTTCGGCATTACGGTGGTGAACGCCAGCGTAGAGAACATCGTCGCCTATTATCTGCCCTACTACATCACCGTGATGATGGTTCTGAACTGGCTGTCGAATGGCCTGTTCATCCCGATCCTGAACGACGTCTCCCAGCTTCTGGCCGCTTGGCCGATCACCCGGGCGGTCGCGGTCGGGCTGCTGACCCCGGGACCCCACAAGTTCCGGGTGACCGCCAAGGGCGGCGACCGCACCCGCATCGTCGTGCAGTGGCCCCTGATGCGTCCCTTCCTCGCCCTATTCGGGCTCACGCTCGCCGGCCTCATCCTCGCGCTAACCTCGGATTTCGTGTTCAACTACAGCGAGGTCGCGGGGGACGGCAGGGTCATCATCCTGTTCTGGACACTCTACAACCTCGCAGTGCTCGCCATCACGATGGCTGCCTGCATTGAGCGGCCTCGGGCCAACCAGCCGCTGCGGCAGCAGGCCGAGCGCGTCGAGCTGACCGTGGATTCGCGGCGCCTCAGCGCGTGGCTGACCGATCTCGGCACCGATCAGGCTCACCTCAGCGGAATCGCCGGCGCCGTGCCCGGCTCGACCGGGCAGCTGATCATTCCCGGCATCGGCCCCGTGGCGGCCCGCGTGCTGGCCGAGACGTCCGACGGCTGCCGTGTCGCCCTTAACCCCGAACCCGAGCAGCGCGACCGCATCATTAGCCGCCTCCACACCGCAGCTGGCGCGCCCGGCACGGGGCGGGGTGATCTCGGATTAATGCTGCGCGATCTCGCCCGCGGCCTGACCCGCTGAGACGAAGAGAAGAAGCGACATGGCAAAGTCATGGATCAGCCTAAAGGGGGCCGTCTTCTTCGGCGGCGCCTTCCTGATGCTCCTACCGGCCTTCGTGGCCGGCTCGGTCTACACTGGAGGCCTGCAGCAGCAGACAGAGACCCTGCTCGCCGAGAAGCTGCGGACGCGGGGCGAGCTCGGCGCCGACCAGCTCGGCCGGCGCCTGCATCAGCTCTGGCTTGATGTCGACGGCCTTTCGCGTTCGGTCGACCTTGAGCGGCTCGACGGCGTGCGCCAGGACATCACCCTGCTGGGCCAACTCGATAAGCGCTATTCTTGGATCGGCGTCACAAACCTCGAAGGCAAGGTGCTGGCCGCGAGCGGAGGTATCCTCGAGGGCGCGAGCGTCTCCCAGCGATCCTGGTTCCGGCTGGGTCTCACGGGGCCTACCGCGGTTGATGTTCACGAAGCGCAGCTCCTCGCCAAGCATCTCGGCAACGGCCGCGATCCCTTGCGCTTCATCGATCTGTCAGCGCCAATCCGCCGGAAGGACGGTACGATCGTCGGCGTGATCGGCTCCCATGTCGACTGGCGCTGGGTGACAGACAACCTCAAGAGCCTCGGGGCCCCAAGCATCGACGTCATCCTGCTGGCCCGCGACCAGCGCGTTCTGTTCGGGCCGCCGGACCTTGTGGAGCAGCCCCTTACGGTGGGAGCGGCGGCGGCGGCCGGTCGCTCGACTGACACGGCGGTGCAGCGCGAGCGCTGGCCGGACGGACGCGAGTATCTCACTGTAACGGTGCCAACCGTGGGCCACGCCGACCTTCCGAGTTTCGGCTGGAGCCTCCTCGTGCGGGAAGACGTCGACAGCGCGCTCGCCCCGACGCGGGAGCTTGTGAGGTCCTTCTGGATCCAGCTCGGGTCGGGCGCCCTGATCGCGTTGGCACTACTCTACCTAATTGCGAACTGGGTCACCGTCCCCCTGCGCAGGCTCGTCGCTGCGGCCTCCGAATTAGAGACGCGGGCGCCGAGCCAGCCGCCGCACGCGGAGACGCGCTACGAGGAAGTGCGCCGCCTGAGCGTCTCGCTCGTGCGCCTCCAGACCCGCCTTGCCGACCAAGCGTGAGCGCTATTGAGCCTCGACGCGCCAACTCCGCCATGAAGGGGCTCGTGCCGTTCCTCGGCGTTACCATGAACGCCACGAGCGAGAGGGTCATTCGCCTGCTCGGCTGGCTCCCGCGCTCGCCGGAAGTTGTCATCGTCGCCTTCGGAGAGCCTGCCTCGGTTCGGCCTGCCGGTCGGCTGACCGAGGTTGAAGGCTCGCGCTCCGCCCCTTCGAACCCTTCGCGCTTCATTTTGGAGGTCTGCTTCAGAGGCCCCAGACGAGCCGCCTGAGCGACCGAAATGGGCGCATAGCTGCCGGCCTGACTTGGCCGCAAGTCCTGGCTGATCCCCACAATCAGCCTGGTCCAAAGCCAGGCGGTCAGGCATGCCCTTCTGGCGGAGCATGCGTGGCGGTGTTTAACAGATCGAAGGATCTGCCGGGCACAATGCTGCGGAAGTTGCCCTGTGAGAGCATGACATGCCCCCGCGCACCGCTTGCCAGGTCTGTCGAAGCGAGGATCCTGGGTTTGCTCGAAACTCGCCTCACATCGATGGCTCGCGGGATGCCGCTCGTTCGATCCGGCTGCACCGGGCGGCATGATGAGCAGCGTCCTTGTTTTCACTGACACACCCGCTCGTGGTGAGCGTCTGGCGCGTGAGCTCAACGCGCTTGCCCCCTGCCTGGTAGTCGATCTGCTGGATCCCGAGCACCGCGGCCTCTGCCCGCCGGCAGCGAGCCTGCGCGCAGTGGTGAGCGACGCGTCGCTTACTTCATCAGCAACCATCGCGGCGCTGCGCTTTCAGCTTGATCGGCTGAAACCAAGCCGGATCCCGTATCTCTGCCTGCTGCACCAGGACACGCCGCGCACGCGCCTTCAGGCCACAGCTCTGGGTGCCACGAGTATCCTGCGGGCTGACAGCCTCGGACGTGAACTGCTTGGCACCCTGTCTAAGCTGACCAGTTCCGCCGCCTCGCTATCAGCGGGCGTTCAGGCCAGCGCCGCCGCTGCCGACGCGGTGCTCGCACGCATCTTCGATCTGGGCCGCAGCAACGCAGCCGTCAAACCCGAACTGATTGCCGCTGGAACCGAGTTCGTGGAGCAGGCCGTGCGGGAGGCTGGGATCAGCGAGTGGCTCGAGGTCGTGTGGCGCTTCGACGACGCCACCCACCAGCACTGCCTCCTCGTGGCGGGGCTGGCAGCCGGCTTCGCCCGGTTCCTCGGCTTGCGCGAGGCGGACTGCCAGCGGCTGACCCAGGCGGCCGTTCTGCACGACATCGGCAAGGCCAAGATCCCGAGCCGGATCCTGAACAAGCCTGGGCCGCTCAGTCCCGATGAGCGTGCAATTATGAACCAGCACCCGGTGTACGGTCACAGCATGCTTCTAGGCAGCGGATTCCCAGACGAGATGTTGGCGGTGGTGCGCTCGCATCATGAGTGCCTGGACGGCTCGGGCTACCCGGACGGACTGAACGCCAAGCAGATCCCAGATCTGGTGCGGCTGGTCACGGTCTGTGACATCTACAGTGCCCTGATCGAGCGCCGGCCCTACAGGACGCCCATGAGCGCGGAGCAGGCCTATTCTGCCCTAGAGAGCATGGTTGGCAAGCTTGACGGCGATCTGGTACGCGCGTTTCAGCCTTTCACAAGAACAACTGCCCCAGCACCGCTGAGAGCTTCGGCATGACCTCCCCCGCGACACGCGCCGTCATCGCCGACAGCGATGCCGGCCGTCGCCTGACCTTGTCCAAGATCGTCCGGCAACTCGATCCCGAGGCGGTGGTCCTGGAGGCGGTGTCGGGTGAGGAGCTGAGCGAGACCATCGTGAGACACCAGCCGTCTCTCGGCTTTGTCAGCATGCAGCTCAGCCGCCTCAGCGGACCGGAAGCCGTCGCGCTGGCGCGCAAGCGCGGGGCAGTGCTGCCCTGCCTTGTTGTGGTCTCATCGCGTGTCTTCCGCAATGGAAGGAGTTGGCGCAGAGCTTGAACGCCTAGGAGCTGTTGAAGACGCCGCTCGATGCGGGCCACATCGCTAGCTTGCTGCAGGCCAACACGCGCCGGCTATGGCCCACGGCGCTTCTGCTGGCCTGCGCCCCAGAGCTCGGGCGCAGCATGGTGGCCCGTGTGCTCGCCCGCGGCGGCTTCAACTTGGCCGTCGACGGAACCGAAAGCTGGCGTTCTCGCGTGGCAGCGACGGCCATGATCGTCTGCCGGATTCTCTAACGACTCGTTAACCATACGTTCTGCATAAGTGCTGTCCGACGACTGGCGAGAGGGAAGGGCGACCGCGGATGTACCGGCGCCCCTTCTTCAAGCGAGAGCCACTAGGGTAACCAAGGGATCGAGCGCGCCCGCGCCGCCCCAATGCTCCCACCGGGGACGCAGGCGCTGTCCACCCTGCTCGATCTGCTCGCACTGGCCATCAACCATGAGACGGTGCGACTGCACAAAAACAGCAACGGTCATTCGCCAGTTAGAGGCGTTGGGAGGGAGCAGCGACCATCTCATCCCGCTGACGCTCAATGCGATGAAGATGGCGTGGAAGCGGGCCGTCCGGCCGGCCCAGCTTCCCGACCTTCGGTTTCACGACCTACGGCACGAGGCTGTCAGCCGGTTCTTCGAGCTTGGCCTGAACGTGCCGGTAGTCGCTCTCATCAGCGGTCATCGCGTTCCGAGGATGCTCTTTCGGTACACCCACCCGAAGGCTCAGATTATCGCTGCCAAGCTGGCGGGCGTAGACCCCTGCTCACGTCCGGCAGCCGCGGCCACGGACGACAACGGGCCGAAGCCTGTCCCGATGAGCACGTGCCCCTGAAGCGGGCAGCCAGCGGGCGAGCGCGCACCGACATCCCTTAGACCGAGGCTGCATGAGAGGCGATCAAGCCGACAGTGACTGCTCAAGGAGGGCGGCGTTCGCCACATGAGCGATCGCCGGCATCATGTCTGCGGCTGCGGCCGGTCGGCCAAGGTAGAAGCCTTGAAGGAGGTCCACCTGGAGCCCGAGAAGGATGTCACGCTGCTCCTGCGTCTCAACGCCCTCCATGAGAACCTGACAGCCTGTGCCTCGGACGAGATCGATGATCCCCCGCAGCATTTCCGCGCCCTTCGGCGTCGAGCTCGCTTGTAGGAACGACCGGTCAATTTTAATTGCGTCGAACTCAACCTCCCGAACGCACGAGAGTCCGGCGAAGCCGGTGCCAAAATCGTCGAGCCAGATTCTCACGCCCAGCAACCTGAGCTCCTGAATGCTCTGCACGATCTCCGGCTGCCCTTCGATCTGCAACCCCTCGGTCACCTCAATGATGAGGCGCTGGGGCGCCACCCCGAATTCGGTCAAAATCGCGGCGACCGACAGCGGAAACCCTGGCGATCTCAGCTGCAGTGCCGAGACATTCACGCTGACCGCAGGCACGAACTGCCCGACCAGCAACTCACGGCACGCTGCCCGGATCGCCCACCGTCCGAGTTGCACGATCAGGCCCATCTGCTCAGCCAAAGGAATGAAGACGGCCGGGGAAATGCTTTTCCCGCGTGGCGTTCTCAGTCGCATTAGGGCTTCGACGGCAACAACTCCTCCCGACCGATCCCGGATCGGCTGGTAAACCAGCGAGACAAGGTTCTGACTTTCCGCCGTGCGCAGTAGATCAGCAATGTTTTCGTTGATGTCCAACTGGTTTGGATCGTTGCGGTCGAAAATTCGGACGCAGTTCCGATTCCCGTTCTTCGCATTGTACAATGCACGGTCCGCCTCGGTGACGAGCCGTTCAAATTTCGATCCCGGAATATCGTCACTCAGGGCGGCACCGATGCTGACCGTCACAACGTGTGACTGGTCGGGACGCTGCTCGTGGGGAATCTGAAGATCTTCAACGGAGCGCCGAACACTCTCAGCAATGGCGGCGATATTTTTGCGGGACCTGGCTGGCACGAGCAGAATGAACTCCTCGCCGCCAAACCTCCCGAGGACGCAATGTTCGCCCCCGACCGCCTCCACCATGGCCTTCGCCACGGCCACGAGGCAGGTGTCACCCTTCTGATGCCCGTAACAGTCGTTGTAGCGCTTGAAAAAGTCGACATCGATGAGGACGACAGCGAAGCTCCTCTGCGAGGTTTGCCACGCTTGCCAGAAGACACGAAGTTGATCGTCGATGGCACGACGGTTCGCGAGGCCAGTGAGCGCGTCCGTGGTGGAGAGGCGCAGCAGCGCCTCTCCACGCTCGATTGCTTCCTCTTGCCGGATCTCTGCCCGAACCGAATTCAGAATAACCAAGTACCGCTCGTCGTTCAGTTTCCAGTTTACGAAAAGCGTTAGTGCATAAGTTGAAAAATATAGCGTAGAAACTACAAATAAATACTGCACACTGAGATAAAACTCATGCAACAGCGTGATTTGAGAGAAAAGCAGAATTGTGGTCGATGAAACGGCAGCAACAACGAACCGGAAGTTGAAGAACACGTTCTGTCCAAGCATAAATATGACGCCGTACGTCACGTAGTACGGCAGCACATCACGATTTTCGCTGCAGCTCGCAATCAACAACCAAGTCGCGAATGCGACTACAGTCGCCGCAGCACACTCCGTTTCGATAATCAGGGACCGAGCGCCACGCCGAAACAGAACTTCAGTACAGGATAGGAACGCCGCCCCGATAACAAATCTCGCAATTATGCTGGCCAGCGCTACGTCATGGATGAGGATAATGTCGGCGACAAAGAATATGACATACACGAGATTTCCGAGATGCGCCGAGATCCGCGTGTTTCGCCGCTGCCAATCCTCACGGCGGAGCTCATAAAGAGTATTTAGGGCAGGCGACCGCTTCGCATGCCAAGCTCTACTGAGCTCGGCATCAATTTTTTCTGCGAGGGTCGGCGTCATTCACAGCATCCAACTGCCCGTCGATCGAAGTTAGCCCGCCTCGAAACGAATTAAACTCTTTCAAGCGAGCGACCTGCCTCTAGCGCAGGGACGCTCAGTTTTAGCACAACCGAAGTTCACAGATGCTTAGCGGTGGCCCAATGGCTGTCGCGCCTTCATGGCACTCAGCCGAGAAACCCGATTGAAGTGAATTTTCACCTGATTGAATGAGCCCAATTCTATGCGCCCTCGCACGGCATCAGCGTTGGAACGCGGCGTGTATCCGATGACCTGCCAGCACCTGTTCGTCGAACCAGTCCGGCCACCGGGAGGAGTTTGAGTCCCCGTCCCCACACGGCTCGGACAACACTCCCTGCAGTCAGCGGCAAGGTCGCGGGAGCGAGCACCTGTGGACAGCGGCGAGCGATCTGTGGAGGGCACCCCCGAGGCATCTGTGCAAAATTACCCCTAAAGAGGTAAGGAACTGTTAAGGTTACAGGCTGGAGGATTGCGCGTGGATCACCTGAACGTCATCCTCTCTGAGGCTCAGGCCCGCCTCGCTGCGAGCCCCGGTTCCGACACCATCGATTGGCTCGCGCGGGAGTTGGCTGCGTCCTTCGACGCAGCCTCGTCGGCAGGAGAGCTGGCAGCGTTTCAGGCGTCCTGTCAGGCACATCCGCTCTCAGAAGTCTTCCTGTCGGATCCTTACTCTCGCCGCGCATTCGACAAGCCGCGCGGCTACGCCGGCGACGCCGTAATGCTGGATTTCATCTACCGTCCCACGGCGTCACCGTCTAACGGTCTAGCCGGCGTTGTTCATCAGGCAACAACCACGCTTCCGAACGCCAAGAGCATCTTGTGGCGCAGAGACTACCTGGCGACCATCATCTATAAGTATATGCGGCAGCGGGAGATGGCAGAGGTGCTGTCGGTCGCATCCGGGCATATGCGCGAACTGGACGCCCTCCGGTTGCTGACCTCTGACAACAACGTACAGTTTACAGCACTCGATCAGGACAGTTCGTCGATCGCCGAAGCCAAGTGCACTTACCCTGAGTACTGCATAACCGGTCTGCCACGCACTTTCGCAGCACTGATAAGAGGTAAGAAAGTTACGAAGAAATACGATTTGGTTTACTCGGCTGGGCTTTTTGATTACCTAACTGATGCAACAGCAACTGCGTTGATTGGAGCCCTGTTTTCTCGGCTGAAGCCAGGAGGCTTGCTATCGATCGGAAATTTCACACGTGACAGCCACGGCCGTGGCTTTATGGCTGGCTTCATGGATTGGTGCCTCATCTATCGCAATGAAGACGACTTGCGCTCTCTGGCGCAGAAAGCATGCCCGACAGCGTCCTACCGGATTTTCCGCGATCAACCAGGAAACGTTGTCTATTTGGAAATCTTTGCGGAGCAAGGTGGCGCGGCGAGCTCCACGTAGTGTCCGCCGCCGCTCACTCTGACATTGTGCATGGACGGTCGGCCCTGAGTGGAGACGTTGGTTTGGCGAGCCTGCCTGGCGGCGATGAGGCACCAGAGGAAGCGTCCGCTGTTGATCAACTGCTGTCGGTCCGAGACGGTGCAGCTACTACGCCTTCAGGCACTCTCCATGATCCATCTTCGCCAGCGCCTGTTCATTCTCGGGGTCATCGTGACGGGAGCCAGTGCAGGTCGGATGTTAGCAGTGAACGATATCGACCTGGCATATGAGAAATGCGCGATTGCAGGCCTCATGGCGATCATCGTTGTTCAACTCCGTCATCTATGCGACCTGATGCGAAGCTCCTGAAGCTCGTCTTGAGCTGCTCCATCCTACAGACAGATTGCAACGTGCTTCTGGAGCTCTCCGATTGCCTACGCGGCTGACCCAAGATGGGCTGGACAGACTCAATTGTGATGTCTGCCAACGCTGTCCTTCTCCTCGCCGCGATTCTGCTTCTTGCTGCTGTTGGTCATCTCTATCCAAAGCCGCAACAGGCACATCGGCGTGTGATTTTGGCTGTTGCGCTCGGCCTGATGGCAGCTCTGCTTCTGCTTCTCTATTACGGACGCCTTTGAGGAGGTGTCTTTCCTATCTCTCCTGTACCGGAGCAAAGACGCGGATAGCACCTGCTTAGCGGCCGTGGCGCGCGAGGCTGAACAGGCTTGATGTTGCAATCACGCAGCCCAGCCCGAGCAGGCAGAAGAAGCCAAGGAAGCTCGCTGGACGGCCACGCGCGGTCAACGCTGCAAAGCACCACGTGGCCGAGCAGCAAGCCAGTGGAACCGTTCATGAGGTGCCCTCCTCATGTTTGTGAGAAGGAGGCCAGTGCGGCTCAAAGCCAAGACAACTGCAAAGGTTAGGGCTTCCTGACGAGCGACAGATCGAAACTGGGGTGATGCCATGCAAGCCGCTCAGGATGCCATGGAGCGCATCCTGGTGAGCTGATGCTCGCCTGCCGAGCTGGGCACGGCCACAAGATTCTACCGGCTACTGCACATGTTCCTGAAGCGACAGTACCTGCCTCTATCCTCGTACCCGGCCGGACAGCGGCGAACACAAGCCCCAGCGGCGAACTTGAGGGATAGCGGACACAGCCGACCGAGCCGCTGTTGGTAGATGTAGGCGTGGGCTCGGCTCTGCGCCGCACATGTACCAGCCGTGGCCGCAAAAAGCCCAACGGCGAGCCAGAGAGGAGCTGCGCAAGACAGGCGAGAGGACTCAGCGGCTCCGATGTAGGGATCGCGCGTCAACTCGCATGGTCTTCAGGCGTCCAACCGGCACTGCCTTCGATGATCTGAGCGAGGCGCAAGAGCAGGCCAAGGATTGTCTGACCAGCTACAGGGACATTCGATCTGGCGCCATGATCCGCCAATGAATATCCTGGATCGACTGGGCGAGATTCAGAGGTGGCGTGTCAGTGAAACAACGGCAAGCTTCCACCTAAAACTGCGAGACCGGCAATGAGAAGAGTCCCGGAAATACGCTCCAGTAGCGACTCATGCTGGGAATGCCGCAGCGAGACATATGCCGCACTAAGGGCGAGTGTGAGCAGCACGGCGACGATCACTGGCACAAAATTCATGACGCTCCCCCACCAGGATAGTTTTACAACATTTCAGAGATAGAGCCAGGGATGCAGGAGAGTTTTCCCGAGCTAAGCTGCACACTGATCTAAGTTAAGCAAGCTGCTTGATACCAAGTGAGACAACCTATGGTCGCGGCTTCGGGCGCCGCGCCTGCAGCCCGCGGGCGATCAGCGGCCCGAAGCTGAGCACCCAGCGGCGGATGCTCTCGTAGGCGACGGTGATGCCGCGCTGGGCCAGGAGTTCCTCAACATCACGACAGCTCAGCGCGAAGCGCAGGTACATCCACACCGAAGGCTGATCATGGCCGATTGTGTTGAAAAACTCCTCAGCACGGACCGAGGTCTCTACCGCTGGTGGCTGCCTCTCGCCGCTGTCCCAGGTGTTGTGGGTTCATGCCCTCAGCAGAGGGACAAACGGAGTTTTTCAACACAATCGGCCAAGAGCCGCCCGGCTGCTTCGGAGTGGCCGCCGAGTCGGCTGAGCGACCGAGATGGGCGCCAAGCGGAAGGCCTGGTTTCCAGTCGGGATCTCGGGTGGAAACTTGGCGCGAAGCACGCTTTGCGCCTCAATCAGATCTCGCTGAGTTCGGCTGAACCGAGTGAGATCACGCTTGGGAGGTGGCTCGCAAGCGAGCGATGTTCTCGGCCAACTCGCACAAGCCAACCAACTCCTTCAGGCGGTTGGTGACGCGCTGCATAGGTTCGCGGAGGCGCTCGGGGCCGCTGATGATGTAGCCTGCCATCACGTTGAACTGCACCTCGTTTTGACCGGACAGGCGGCATAGCTCACGAAGGCATAGGCGCAAGCCTATGGGTAAGGCTATGTCACCTGATCCGACTGCCCCGCCGGTGCACGGCGAGATCCTGGCTGGCGTTCAGCGCCGACGTCGCTGGTCCACGTCCGAGAAGATCCGCTTCATTGAGGAGAGCCAGCAGCCCGGCTCGTCCGTATCGTTCGTGGCCCGCCGCTACGGCATATCGCCGAGCCTGCTGTTCTCGTGGAAGCGACGCATGCTCGAGGGCGGCCATCAGGCCGTGCAAGCCGACGAGGAAGTCGTTGGCACCAGCCGGGTGCGCGCGTTGGAACGGCGCGTGCGCGATCTCGAACGCCTGCTCGGGCGCAAGACCATGGAGGTCGAGATCCTGAAGGAGGCGCTCGACCTCGCGCGCACAAAAGAACTGAGCTTGCCGCTCGCCTCCTGGGGCGAGCCGACGGGCGGTTCGCGGTGAAGGCGGTCGCCGACACGCTCGGCGTAGCCCGCTCTCATCTGACCGAGCGCCAGAGCCATTCCTCCCGGCCGCGCGGCCCCTACCGCAAGCCCGAGGATGCGCTGCTGTTGCCGACGATCCGCGCGATCGTCGATGCACGGCCGAGCTACGGCTACCGCCGCGTCACTGCGCTGGTGAACCGGGTGCTGCGCTCGCGCGGCGAGCCCGTCATCAACGCTAAGCGCGTGCTACGCATCCTGCGGGCGAACGGGCTCACCCTCGCGCCGCACACTGCCCGCCGTCCCGGCCGGACCCACGACGGCGTCGTCGTCGCACTACACTCGAACGTGCGATGGTGCTCGGACCACCTCGAACTGCGCTGCCGGGACGGCGCAGTCGTGCGGGTGCTGTTTGCCATCGACGCCTGCGATCGCGAAATCATGGCTTGGTCAGCGACCACGGCGGGTGTCTCGGCCGAGATGGTCTGCGACCTGATGCTTGCCTGCGCCGAGCGCCGGTTCGGCGCGACGAAGACACCGCATCCGGTCGAGTGGCTGTCCGACAACGGCTCCGCCTACATCGCCAAGCAGACCGCTCAAACGGCCGCTGCGCTCGGCCTGCGGTTGCTGTTCACGCCGGTGCGCTCGCCCCAGAGCAACGGCATCGCAGAGGCGTTCGTGAAGACGCTCAAGCGCGATTACGCCCGCCTCACGATCCTGCCGGACGCCGAGACTGTGATGCGACTTCTGCCCGGCTGGTTCGAGGACTACAACACCATCCACCCGCACTCCGGCCTGCGCATGCTCTCGCCCCGAGAGTTCCTCAGCCGGAGTGCCTAAACCCGCCTCGCCGCCTGTCCGCTCAGACAGGGTGCACTCCACACGTCGCGCCCGAGGTTGTGGTTGACCAGTGCCTTAAGTGCGTAGGCCGAGAGGTCGCAGCTCTACGCAACCGTGATGAACGTGCGCCGCAGGCCGTGCACAGCGAAGCCGTCCCACTAGTCTATGAACCTTACGCCAAGGGTCTCCGTCGTGCGCCGCTTCACCTCGCATGTTCGCTGGCGGGCGGAACCGACGATGTGCAGGCGAAAAGTTTTCGGGATTGCCTTTGGTGCCTGGACGACGACCAACGCGCCGGACGACGAGATGTCACGCACGAAGCAGTCGATTGGCTCGCGGGCTCCATCAACTGTGATCTGACCGACGCGAGATATCTCATATCGCGGGGTCACTCGGCGCTCAGCAGTCATGAACACATATCGTCGTACGCGAGATCGGCAGTTCACCAGGAAAGAATTAACGCACCCGCTCTGGCTAGGATTGCGCTTCCGCTAACTGCTTATCAAGCTTAATGAATGTTGAAGTTGATCTCCTAGAGGCTGCCGAGGATTAGTGGGGCTGATGACCCCTCCGCTCTTGCCCAGGCTTCGTACCCTTGCCGCGCTGTCGGCCCGTGACGCTGACGTGCTCCTCCGATCCGCCGAGCGCCTATTCGGCTCCCACGACACCCTGCAGGCAAAGAGAGTACTTCGCCGCATCGCCATCTACCGGCGCGCTCTCGGGCTGCTGCCATCACATGTGGCAGAGCAGCCATCTCCGGTTCTGGCGAGTTGCTAACGCCTCGGGGTAGCAACCCCGCTCCCATTCCGACGCTAAGACCCTCTCAGGTGCAGGACTTTCCGGAGTACGGCTCGGCTCGGAATATCGCGGTTGCGGTGAGCAACTGCCGTCCGCCAGCCATGGCTTGGCCGCCGATGTTCATGAAGCTGAAGGGCCGCAGGATCGGCACGGCCGCGCGCACCGCAACCACATCGTCTCCCTCCGGGCACTCGAAGCGCGTGCCGAAGCTGATCAGGAAATCCTGCTTCTTGCTGTCATAAGCCGGAGGGATCTGGCTTCCGCTGAAGCTGCCGGCGCGGATCACGTCCAGGCGCACATCATCGCAGCGGAAGAACACGACCCGGCTGCCGCACATGAGCCGGCGCAGCCGCTCACTCGGCTCGGAGCCATTCGCCCCGTCCTGGAATTCGCCCGTGCGCAGGAGGCGCGCGGCTCGGTCAACCGAGATGTCCAAGGTCTGCTGCGAGAGGAAGGCGAAGCCGGCTTCAAGGATGAGACACAGCAGCGCCAGGAACGGGAAGGCAATGAGCGAGAATTCGACGGCCGAAGCTCCGCGGCAATCCGAGATGAGCGGAGCCCTCACCAGAGACTGCGATGCAGTGCTCGCTCGGCCACTCGATCTGCCGCCTGAGCCAAGCACCTTCGCACTCACTGCGTCAGCAGCAGCTTGCCTGAGAGTGGGCCGACGCCTTTGGGCACCGGCACGCTCGTGGCGTCGTAGTTGGCGTTCAGGAAGAGGTTCGGCCCTTCGTAGAGGTTCACCTGCTGCGCCACGATGACCGTGTAAGCTGATTGATCCGCCACAGGCTTGCTGGCGTCGATCACGAGCCGCCCGGCCGGAAGGTAAATCGTCCCGAGCATCGTGCGGGCGTTGTCGCTGATGATGCGGTAGGTCCGCATCGGCTTCGTGCTGCCCAGCGGTGGCGGTGTCGGCGGGATGGCATTGCCTGTGATGATGTCGGTCGCTTCAAGGACCGGATCGATCGGTGAGCTGACCGAGCGCTCTTCCGACATCAGCAGACCCGCCAACACGCCCGTGGTCGGTGCCGCGAGGCTGATGGTGGTCTTCTTGTCGAACAGCAGGCCGCTCTTGTTGCCTGTGAAAAAGAAGGCCACGTCCACGCCCGACATGGAGGCGCTGTCCTTCACGATCAGCGGCCCATCCTTCATGATGTAGATGCCGGCCTTGAGCGTCACGACCGCCGCGCCGGTGATCTGCAGGCCCCCGCAATAGGTGCCGGGCTCCAGAGTGAAGCTCGTGTCGACCCTGTTCTCGCCGGGGCGGAGCTTGCCGTCCTTGCGCGCGGAGGCGGGTAGCTGCACGCAGTCGCCGAGACTGGGCTGACCGGTGCCCTTGAGCGGGTCCTCGATGGCAGGACAGTCGGTCTGCGGGTTGGGCGAGAAGTTGGCCTTTGCTCCGTCGAAGCCGCCTCCCGAGCAGATGAGATCGGCCCGAGCCAGGGCATTGTCCTTGCCGACCATGCCCTTGGTGTTCTTGGAGTTCGAGTACAGCGAGCAGCTGTTGCCGGTGACCTGAGCGTTCTTCTGCAGCGCAAATGTGCCGGGAGCGGCGGGGTCGAGCGTCAGCATGCACAGGCGCATGCGCCCGACCACGTTGGCGCGGGCCTTCGTCGCGATGGTCGTAGAGCGGATGCCCACGAACGCGCCGAAGGTGAACCGGATCGTCTCCTCTGCGCGCGCGAAGACGCTGGTTTTGTCGTCTGCGACGGTGATGTTGACCGTCAGCGGCTGGCTGACGGAGCCCTTGGCCGCGTCGCGGATGGTCTGCTCGGTCAGGCCCGCGATGCTGGCGGGGTTGGAGGCCGCTAGCTTGAGGGCATTGCCACCAGCCAGCACACCGGCATCGACGGCGCTCTGCAACTGGGCGCGGCGGTGGACGAGGCGCGCGTAGTCGGAGGCACCGCCCGCCATGCCGAGCAGCACGGTGGCGCTGAGCCCGAAGATGACGGCGACCGATCCACGGCGGTCGCTCCCGTACCTCTCTGCGGCGCAGAGCGTGCGCTGTACGGCGGCCCGACAGCGACCCCGCTTATCCGAAATGCGACGCAGCACCATGATGTATCGACCGCCGGCCTAGTGTCTGATCCCTTTGCGGCTGATGATAGAAGGACGGCAGTTAACGATTACGAGAGAGCCGGCGTATTCATTAGCGTTTAGAGAAAGTAAAACTATGCTGCTTTGTTCGATGCGAACGTGACCTGGGCAACGACATCTGGCCAGCGGCTCAGGAAAGCCTCGACAACCTTCACGTCAAAGTGGGTGCCGGCTTTCTCCGCCAGGAAAGCACGTGCCGCCTCCGGCGCCCACGCCTCCTTATAGGGGCGCTCGGTCGTGAGCGCGTCGAAGACGTCCGCCACCGCAACGATCCGCCCTGGCAGTGGGATTGCCTCACCCCTGAGACGATGTGGGTAGCCCGTCCCATCCCAGCGCTCGTGGTGGCTGACCGCGATCTCGGCCGCGAGCCGCATCACGGACGAGGCACTCCCACCCAGAATGCGCTGACCGCGTTCGGCGTGGAGCTCCATCTCCCGGCGCTCCCCGGGCGTGAGCGCGCCGGGCTTGAGCAGGATGGAATCTGGCACGGCGATTTTGCCGACGTCGTGCATGGTTGCGGCGAGACTCAGTTGCCGGCACTCCGCCGGGGAGTGACCGAGCGCCTCAGCGATCAGCCCCACATAGGTGGAGACCCGGACGATGTGGTCCCCGGTATCCGCGTCCCGGTGCTCGGCCGCCCGCATCAGGGTCGAAACGATCTCGCGCTCGCGCTCCTCAACCAGGGCCACAGCGGCCGCAACTTCGCGGGCGAGCTGCGCCGCGTGCTCGCGCTGGGCCCGATGAGCTGCGGAGAGGGCCAGCAGGTTCGACACGCGTGCGCGGATCTCGACCGGGTCGGCGGGTTTGGGCAGAAAGTCGGTCGCGCCGGCCTCCAGCGCTGCGCGACGGAGGCTGCGCTGGTCGGAGCTCGTGACCATGACGACTGGCACGGTCGCGAGTTCCGGAATGCACCGCAACGCCCGAATGAACTCAATGCCGTCCATGACCGGCATCTCGTAGTCGGTGATCACCACCCCGATCTCGCAGGCGTTGGCCTTCGCGAAGGTGAGAGCCTCGGCCGGCGCGGTGAAGTCATGCGGGGTACAACCAGCAAGCGGCCGAAGCGCGGCCACGATCACCAGGTTGTTCATCTCCGCGTCGTCGAGAATGAGCGCTAGCATGGGAAATGTTCTTTTTCGCTGTTCTGTCTTCCGATGCGATGCCTCTCAATCTCGTAGCCGCACTACGCGGCCGCCCGGAGACTTGGCGATGCTGTCGCCGCAAACGATCGCACGCAGTTGCGCCCGTCGGACTTGGCCGCATAGAGGGCGCAGTCTGCCCGTTCGATCGTGTGGTCGATGTCACCATCGGCTAACTCAGCCTCGGCCATGCCAATGCTGATCGTCGACCTGAGGCATGGCCCTTCGGGCTCGAACACGGTGTTTGCCACCGTCTGGCGGATCCGATCCGCAAAGATGGCCGCGCCTTTCAGATCGGTCTCGCGGAGCAGAACCACAAACTCCTCGCCACCGAACCGCGCGACCTTGTCGGTCGTCCGGATCGCCTCGCTGATGATGCGTCCAACCTGGCGGATGACCTCGTCGCCCGCAGCGTGGCCGTACAGGTCGTTGACGCCTTTGAAGTGATCGATGTCGATCATCAGGATGCAGATCGAACGCCGGTAGCGCCTGAAGTAGCTCATCGCGTCGTTGGCCAAGGGCAGGAACGCGCGCCGGTTGAGCAGGCCTGTCAACGCGTCCGTTTCGGCCAGAACCTGCATCGCGTGCAGATCGGCGCCGAGACGTCTGACGCGATCCTGAGCGGCATGAACCGCCTGTGAGGCCTCCGCTTCGACGAGGCGCGCCTCCGCCTCGGCGGTGCCGATGCGCCTCAGCAGCGATCTCACCGAGGCAGACAGGCGCAGAACCTCGGGCGAGCCGTGCACATGGCGCGTCATCCTCGCATTCGGCTCGCGGCCGATGCGGTCGACGGCTCCCGTGAGCTGCGCCAAGGGCCGGGTCAGCCGTGCCGCGGCCCACCAGATTGCGACAACGCCGAGTACAGCCGTGGCGAGCCCGAGCAGGAGGATCAGGGCGGTCAGACGGTTCGCCCCGGCCAGTGCCGTGTCGACCGGCAGCAGCGCAACGACGATCCAGCCCAGGCCCGGGTAGTCGCCTCGTCCGCGGGTGGCGGCGGTCGCGGCGAGCCGATCGCCTTCAGCGCTGTGGACGATGAAATGACCGGATGCGAGATCCGCGGCGGTGTACGGCGTCGCTCCGGGGTTGGATCCGAGCAGGACCCGGCCGGCGCGATCGAGGACGACCACATCCTCCTTCAGCTCAGGCCTGCGAGACGACAGGACTTCGCGCCGGACGATGTCGGCCCATCGCCAACTGAGGTGAGCTCCGAGAACACCGACGATGTGGCCCGAGGCATCGGCGATCGGTACCGCTACATCCACGAACCGGAACGGCATCCCGTCGCTGTTGGGAGGAAGCGCGGATTCCAGCAAGGCCGCCGCGTGCACGTCTTCCACTGCGGCCTGCTTGATGCCATCGTTGAACCAGGGGCGCTGGCTGACGCTCGCCCCTTCAAGAAGGCCGCCTGTGGCGGCACGCACCTGGCCATCGCGATCGGCAAACCCGATCCAGGCGTAATCCGGCAGCGACCTCTGGATCGTTTCCAACACTTTGCGAAGGCTGCCGGTATTCTCAAGC